>NZ_JAVRHS010000002.1:0-510676 GCF_031846435.1 Croceicoccus esteveae | reverse complement strand
CCTCTCGCGCCCCTGCTTCTCTATCGCTGCGAGGAGCAGCATCTCTCTGCGATCCTCGAGCTGTTCGACGGGCTGTGTTCGAGTTGGACGCTTCTGCCGATCGGAGCCTGGGACACGGCCTTCCAAGCGCAGGGCGCATTTCTGGTCAGCAAACTCGCTGATCCTCAGTGGGCATTGGCAAACATCTCCGAACGCCAGAACGAGATTGCCGCCCGAGCGCCACAACTGGCCCCCCTGATGTGTCGCAACTACTCGCCGCTGGCTTGGGATGAGGTCCGCCACCACTTCACCAGCCACACAAGCGAGGGCATCAACATGGATGCCGGCGGGTTCAATCCTTTCCGCCGCGATTTCGGCGACCTGCTGCCCGGCGAAAATTTCGTCGAGGCACTGATGCGGGTTTTCGATGCCCCCTTTGCCGCCGCGCTGTCGGCCTATGACCGCGTCGTTCTCGACAAGGAGCAAACCCTCACCGTGAAGGACGTCGAACGACGCCACCCTGACTATTTCGCAAAAGCCTATGGCTATGCCCTTTCGGAGCTCAAGAATGGCCGCCAGTGATACCTCTCCCTTTTCCCGGTTGTCGCCTATGGAGGTTCACCAGCGGCTGCGGACTGGTCTTGCCGAAGCAATCGTTTCGCGGGCAGGCATCCGGCACGAAGGCCTCAATGCATTTCTCCGGAGGAATCTCGCTGGAGCAGAGCCTGCTAACGGCGGGCTTCTGTCCGAGCAGCTCTTTCAGGCGGCCCCCGGTTACGTTTCATCGGGCAAGCGGCCTGATCAGCTGCAGACGCTCCTGCACGCGCGCACGATTGATGCAATCACCCAGACGTCGCTCGCCGATCTGCGCTTCGATTACCCGGCCTATGCCCACCAGCTAAAGACTTGGCAGCTTTTGAGCGCTGACGACCCGCAATCCGTTCTGGTGTCTAGCGGTACTGGCTCGGGAAAGACCGAATGCTTCCTTGTTCCGATGCTCGATGACCTTGTTCGCAAGGCCGAAACGGAAGGTGCGCTGACCGGGGTTAGGGCCCTGATGCTTTATCCGCTCAATGCTCTTATCGCGAGCCAGGAGAAACGTCTGACAGCTTGGACAAAGCCGCTTTGCGGTGATGTGCGTTTTGCTCTCTACAACGGTCTGATGGGAACGGCGCGAAAGTCCAACCGCGACAAGGCCGAGCACGAGATTCCTCATCAGGTCCTCTACCGCGAAACCCTTCGCGCCAACCCGCCGCCAATCCTCGTCACAAACCAGACGATGCTCGAATATATGACGATCCGGCGTGAGGATCGTCCGATCCTCGAGGCATCGCGGGGCCAGCTGCGCTGGATCGTGATCGACGAAGCGCACAGCTACATCGGCTCGGCTGCGGCAGAGCTTTCGCTCCTGTTGCGGAGGGTGATGAACGCTTTCGACGTAACGCCAGAGCACGTTCGGTTTGTCGCAACGTCCGCCACGATCGGATCAGCCGACGATGAGAAAGCGCAGGAAGACCTCCAGAGATTTCTTGCCGACATTGTCGGCGTTCCGCTCGATCGCGCGCATGTCGTCGTGGGCAAGCCTCAGCCGGTCGACCTTTCGAAGGTCCTGACTGCGTCCGACGATCCGGCGGCGCAGACGATCGCCGAAAGGCTGGAGCGGGAACCGCAAACCCTTGCCTCACTCAGAACGCTGGCCCCGAACGCCGAACAGGTTCTGATCGACTTGTCCGCGCATAACGCAAGCGAGGCGAAGCCCGTCCTGCCGATGCGGGCGCACAGCTTCACGCGGGCAATTCGCGGGTTGTGGACCTGCATTAATCTCGCCTGCTCCGGGGAAATGCGGCCCCAAGACTGGCCCTTTGGCACCATCTTGTTCGAGCAGAGGGACCAATGCCCGCATTGCCAGTCGATGGTGTTTGAAATCCAGAATTGCCTCGATTGCGGCGAGCCTTTCCTGCCGGCCGATGACTTGGGCGACCGAATTCAGCCTCGCGGAAGCGATCACGATGCCGACGAATTCCGGGAAGACAGCTACCGGGAGCGGGATCATGATGATGCGGAGGAAGACGAACAGCCTGATGGGATCGGCCATCCGCGCCTGATAGCCATCAATCCGAAAGCCGAAGCAAGCGCCACCGGCTTCGATGTTACTAATGGCGAATTCACCGGAGAGACTGGCCATTTCCACCTAACACAGCTGGATGAAGGGCGCTGCCCGTCGTGTCTGGGAAACAAGCGGCGCGGCCGACCCGCAGTTTTTCCCTTCCGTTTCGGTACGCCGTTCCTCACCCAGAACGCTGCCCCGATCCTCCTTGAGGGTGTTTCGGCTCATCAGGCGGAGCATGCACTGCCGTTCAACGGCCGCCAGCTGATCAGCTTCTCGGACAGCAGGCAAGGGACCGCGCGCTTTGCCGCGAACATCGAAAACAATGGCGAACGCGGGTTCGTCCGCGGCTTTATCTACCATGCCGTGCAGAAGGCTGCCCAGGGCGGTGACCTGACCGGAGAGCGCAGAGAGGAGCTGCTTAGCAAGAGAGCCGCTCTGGCGGGGCTCGTGGCCGATATGCCGGCGTTCAGGGACGACATCGCGAAGATTGACGTCGAACTCGGTGGTGGAGGTGCAGCAGGCGTGCCGTGGAAGGACCTCGTGTCCGCGCTAGCCGCGGAGCCAGCCATTGGAATGATGGCTAAAGTCTGGGATCTGGATCGCAGCGAACGCTTCCATGACAACCGTGAGGCGCTCGCCCGCTTCATGATTTTGCGGGAACTCGCCCGTCGACCGCGAAATGCCAACGCAATGGAAACGCTCGGACTTGCGCGGCTCCGCTTCCCGGATATCGAGAGAATTAATCAGGACAAGCTGCCGGAGATCGTGGGCCAGAAAGGCTATTCGATCGAGCACTGGCGTGATTTCCTTTATTATTTGGTCGATTATCTGCGCGGTCGGTTCGCCCTTGAGGTCGATGACGGTGATGCTCGCTGGATGCCAGGACGCGCTCGCCCCCGCAATGTGATTGGACCCGATCAGCCCCCAGGCGCAAAGCGCGACGTCTCTTGGCCAACAGTCAATTCGTACGGGCGGCAGCCCGACTCCATTCTCCTTCTGGACGCGGCTTTAGACCTCGATCTCTCCTCGGAACGGGGGCGTCATGAAATTAATCAGCTGATGCGAGCTGCCTGGGTTCAGCTCGCGCCCCTTCTGTCGGGAGTTGGCGGGACTTACAGCCTGCGCCTCGAGAAGACGGCCGAGGTCGAGGCGGTGGGCAAGGCCTGGCAGTGCCCGCTGACCCGCCGTGTCTTGCCGCGATTGGTTTTTGGTAAGTCGCCCAATCTAGTCAGCGCAGGGAAAATGTTCGCTAGCCAGCTTGCTGGCGAGGTGGAGTTTCCACGCCTTCCCGAGATAAGGCCACTTTCGACGGAGGAGCGTCAGAAGATAGCGACGTGGCTCGAGGCGAACGAAGAAGTATCGACCCTTCGCGAGCGCGGGATCTGGATGAACTGGCACGATCAGGCCGCGCTCGCGACTCCGTATCTGCGAGCCGAAGAGCACAGTGCGCAGCAGCCTCCGCAGCGGCTGAGAGATTTCGAGGAGCAGTTCAAAGCAGGCGACATCAACCTGCTTGCCTGCTCGACAACGATGGAAATGGGTGTCGACATCGGCTCGATCGAAGCCGTTCTCATGACCAACGTTCCTCCCTCGATCGCCAACTATAACCAGCGGGCCGGC
Source organism: Croceicoccus esteveae (assembly GCF_031846435.1). Classification (NCBI taxonomy): domain Bacteria; kingdom Pseudomonadati; phylum Pseudomonadota; class Alphaproteobacteria; order Sphingomonadales; family Erythrobacteraceae; genus Croceicoccus; species Croceicoccus esteveae. The sequence continues at coordinate 506,967 of NZ_JAVRHS010000002.1, read as the reverse complement.
CGCGCGGGCCGCCGCGGACAGGGCTTCTCGACAAGCCTCACGATCGCCCGCAACACACCGCTCGACCTCGAAACCTTTGCCGATCCGGCAGGCTACCTTCGCCGCAAGCTGGCCTCTCCGCGCGTGTCACTCGATTCCGACCGTATCGCCCAGCGTCACGCCAACGCTTATCTGCTGTCGCAGTGGTTTTGCGAAGTGGGTGGTGAATTTGCCCGGACAAAGACCGGCGATTTCTTCGGATGCCGCTCGGACCTGCGCCCCTTCGAAGGAATCGCTCCGGTTGACGCCTTTTGCGAGTGGCTCGGGCTTCCGACGACAGCGTCGGACATGGATAAAGGCCTCCAACGGCTCCTCAGGGGAACCGAGCTTGATTACGACACCGAGATCCGGGGGCACACGGCGGAAATGTTCGCCAGGGAGACAGCAAACTTCCGGCGCACCTGGCAACGCCTCAAAGAGGATGCGGACGCACTCGAAGGCCCTGCAAAGAAGGCCATTGAGTTCCAGTCACGGCGGCTGTGCAAGGAGTTTCTCCTGAAGGAACTCGCGAATCGATCGCTCATCCCTGGCAGTGGCTTCCCGACCGCGGTTGTTCCGTTCGACACCCTGTGCGCTGAGACCCAGAAGAAGCAGGAGCGCAAGCGGGCGGATGAAGAAGGTGCTCGCGATCGGCGCTACGATTGCCCGACACGGAATGCCGACATAGCCATCCGCGAGTATGCCCCTGGGGCCGAGGTTGTGGTTGACGGTCTGGTCTGGAAGTCAGCCGGGGTAACTCTCAACTGGCTGAGCCCAATAGACAGCGGTCAGCGCGAGCCCCAGAACCTGCGCTGGGCGTGGTGGTGCGATCACTGTGGCGGTGCGGGAAGCGCCCACCAGATGACGGATCACTGTGACCATTGCGGTGAACGAAACATCAATTTTGAGCAGTTTCTCGAACCTGCCGGGTTCCGTGTGGACTGGAATGCGCAGCCCCATGCAGACACTGATCAGGCCGTGTATATCGAACCGAAGACTCCCAGGGTCAGCGTTGGCGACGCTCTATGGCAGCCGTTGTTGCAGCCGGAGAGCGGCCGGATTCGTGCTTCGCACGACGGATTTATCTACCATCGTTCGCGCGGCCCCGATGACAAGGGCTACGAGATTTGCCTCGAATGCGGACGTGCCGGAGATGCAGGGACCGATGCTCTCACGGATCACAGGCCGCTTACGCCTAGGGACAAAAAAGCGATCGATCGCTGTCTGGGTAATGATGAAGGCTACGCAATTACAGCCTCCCTCGCCTTGGGCCACGAAGTTCTCACCGACGTGGTCGAGGTGCAACTGCCGCGGCTCGAAAGCGACGGCGCGGCCTGGGCGCTGGGTGCAGCCTTGCGCGAGGGTCTCGCTCGTTGGTTGGGTATCGAGCCGCGAGAACTCGGGATCTCGGTGGCCGCCAGAGATGGCAAGCTCGGCAGAAGGGCACCATCGGTCTACCTGTTCGATGAAGCGTCGGGCGGTGCGGGATACGCACCACGATTACTCGACGAGATCTATCACGTTTTTGAGCGCGCCGGGCGCGTGCTTGATTGCCCCAAAGAGTGCGAGATGGGTTGCTCGGCCTGCGTGCTTGCCGCCGATCTCTACAAGCAGCAAGGCCGCCTCGATAGGCGTTCCGCTCTGTCTGCAGTGCGGACATTCCTTGAGACGAATGCCGAACTGCCTGAAGAAGATCGGGCAGTTGCCGATGCCAGGGCCATCAATGATGCGGCGAACACGATTTTGCTGAGGGCGCGCAGCGGAGACAGCATCTCCGTTTTCCTGCCGGTCTCGTTCGACCTAGCTCAGCTGACCTCGACCAAGATGCGGTCGTTCTTTTCGGCAGTCTCGGCACGCGGAGTGCCTGCGGTAATTGTCCTCGATCCCAAATCATTTGAGAACTTGGAAGAGGTTGAGCGGAGATTCCTGCGTGACGCGTCGGTGCGCTTCGAATTCGCGCTCGCCTTGGGCAAGGCAGAAAATGGACCTTTCGAGAGCAAACGACTAGCCGAATTGGTCTCAACTGATCGCGCCACAGGATTCTTCTCGCGCGACGTGAACGCGGCGCAGCCAGGCGAGCGTTGGGGTGTCGGCGATACCCATGCCGTAGTCGCCGGCACCTTAGGTGATCGCGCTGCCTACAGCTTGATCAACCCTGAGGATATGGAGCGGCAGGTCGCGGCTAGTGACCAGGTCGAACTCATGCAGGGGTTTGGCCAATGCCCGGTCGGCCAGTTTGGCAAACGCTTTGGATCTAAGCTGAAGCAGCAATTGAAAACCGCAGGTGTCTGGAAGCCGGGCTCCCTTGTGAGGATCGCTTATACCGACCGCTATCTCAATGCGCCCTTGCCAATGCTCCTGTTTTTGCGGACGTGCGAAGCGCTTACCGCTGAATTGAAGGGAGAGAGGCGCGTTGAAGTTGATGTTCTTGTCCAGCCATTGAAGAAGGACCGCGCACCCCATCGGATATTTCATGACTGGGAGTTCGAGGAAGACCGAGCCGAGGTTGCCAAGTTTCTGGGCGGACGGTTCGATCTGGATGTCGATCTGCAGGTCGTCGAAAACTCGGGCCACGGCCGGAAGCTCGAAATGGAATTTGCCAGCGGAGAAAGTGTTCTGATCCTCCTTGATCAGGGCTTCGGATACTGGCGCGTCGCGGGCAGCCCTCCACGTCATGACTTTCGTGCGGCCCCCGCGGCGCAGGCCAGTGAATTGCTTCGATCTTCGGCTGCGGTTGTGGGCGTGGGAGAAAGCTATTTTGCCGTTAAGAGAGTCTGAGATCCAGGTTCATTTCTGATTTCAGTGAACGGCAGCTATTTGGTTGTGCGGCGGTAACCGGAACGACCGAATTAAGGGTATAGCTGCCGTGGCTCACAGATCGATTGCTCTGCGTCTGGCTACTGTCCCCCGGTCGCATTTTCCATGCCTAATGAAGACTTTGAATTATCACACATCAACTTTCGTGCCGACCAAACGCTCGATGCTTTCGACCGTGATCAACGTGCGATTTCCGACCTTTCTTCTTACGAGTGTTCCATCCCGCATCAATTGGTCGATTTTAGTGCGACCCAGGCTGGTTGCTTGCATGGCCTGCGCAACCGATGCCGTCAGGTCACCTGGCTTGACCGGAGGCACTTCCTTCTTGTTCGGTTCGCCAACACGAGAGATTAGAGAAGAAGCTTCCGTGGGGGTCTCGGGAATTGGTATTGAGAGCGCCTTTGTTGCGCAAATTAGTGACTGCGCGCAGTAGCGATCCAGAACTTTGACCAGCGACGCTTCAGAGAAACTGACGCCGGTAATTTGGACCGAAGGTATGCCACCCTTCAGTTGCGATCCTTCCAGCCGAACAGTGCCGCCGTTCAAGGCCACGTCGACACTGCCCGATTCGATAATTCGATCCCACTCCTTGGGGGGGGATTTGAGAATCTGGAACTGTCTCGGTCGGGCTCCCCACTGGCCTTATTTCGCGCATGAGCGAATAGGTTTTGATCAATCCGGCAGCAGCAAAGTCGGCTAAAAGCGATCCCGCGCCTTCGAGATTTCTCGCTTCCACAAGCGCGACGGCCTTTGCCGGGAGGATAGGTTGATGAACTGGCATATTTGTTCTCGTTCCGTGACAGCGGCATCTGCCAGAGAAACGTGAAAAAGCCTTAACCTTTTGGTTCGTAGCCGAAATCCAGTCGAGGCCTGCACAGCCGAAAGCAAAACCCTCAGCTTGCGAAAGTCACCGCCGCTGTTCGCAGATGCCCACAAAAGTTTCCATGTTTTTTCATGAAAACGCAGGCCATCTCTTCCAAGTCATTGAAAACATGGTGGGCGCGGCAGGGATTGAACCTGCGACCCCACCCGTGTGAAGGGTGTGCTCTACCACTGAGCTACGCGCCCGCTGTCGACTTTGGCCGGACCCGATCCGGCGATTTCAGCGTGTCTGGCCTTTGACAGACGGTGCGGTGATTGACAAGCTCCCGTGTGTATTTAGAGCTGCACTTCATGACCGAGCATACATCACGCAGCGAAAGCGAGCAAACACCACCTGACAGGTTGGCGATTGACCCTGACAGCCCGTTCTTCGATGCAGATCGGCTGGGTCGTGGCGTCGGCATCCGGTTCAAGGGGGTGCAGCGCCGCGACATCGAGGAATATTGCATTTCCCAAGGTTGGGTTCGGGTGCAAGCCGGCAAGACGATGGATCGCAAGGGCAGGCCTCTGACCGTCCGACTGAACGGCCCTGTAGAGGCGTGGTATGAAGATGTGCAAGATCATGGCTCTGTTCACGCAAGTGACGATCCGGCCAGCAGCACGGATTGATCCTGTCAATTCACTTGCGCAAAATGGCGCAGCGGGCCAGTTGATGCCATGCTCCCGCAAGTCATAATCATCGGCCGGCCCAATGTTGGCAAATCCACTCTGTTCAACCGCTTGGTTGGAAAGAAACTGGCGCTGGTAGACGATCAGCCAGGAGTAACCCGTGATCGCCGGATAGGTCCCGCAGAACTGCTTGGGCTGAAGTTTTCCATTGTCGACACAGCCGGCTGGGAGGACGAGGATCCGGACAGCCTTCCCGGGCGGATGCGCATGCAGACAGAGGCAGCGCTCCATGGTGCCGCACTGGCGCTGTTCGTTTACGACTCGCGTGCGGGGTTGACGCCGCTGGATGAGGAAATTGCGCGCTGGTTACGCAGCAGCGACCTTCCTGTCGTGGTTGTGGCAAACAAGGCTGAAGGCCGAGCAGGCGACAGCGGTATTTTTGATGGTTACTCGCTAGGTCTGGGCGAGCCGGTGGCATTATCTGCCGAACACGGTGAGGGGGTTGCGGATCTCTTTCAGGCGTTGCGGCCTCACCTAGAGCCGCTGCAGGCGGATGGCGAAAGCAGCATTGATGATGAAGATGTGCCGCTTGGCAGGTTGCAGCTGGCGATCGTTGGACGTCCCAATGCCGGTAAATCAACGCTGATCAACCGGCTGCTTGCGGAAGACCGCCTGCTGACCGGACCGGAAGCGGGGATCACGCGCGATTCCATCGCGGTGGACTGGGAGTGGCGCGACCGCGCAAGCGGAGAGCTGCGCCCCCTCAGCCTGATTGACACTGCCGGCATGCGCAAACGTGCGCGCGTCACTGAAAAGCTTGAAAAGCTTGCTGTTGCCGATGCCCGGCATGCGGTCGACTTTGCCGAGGTGGTGGTCCTTCTGCTCGATGCGACGCAGGGGCTGGAGCATCAGGATCTGAAAATTGCGAGCCATGTAATCGAAGAAGGTCGCGCGTTGATGGTCGCCATAAACAAATGGGACATTGCCGAGGATCCTTCGGGTCTGTTCAACGGAATTCGTGCGGCGCTTGAAGATGGGTTGGCACAGGCGCGTGGTATTCCGCTGATCGCGGTGTCGGCCCGGACGGGCAAGGGGTTGGACGCAATGCTGTCAGCTGCGTTCGAACTGCGCGAGATCTGGAACACGCGTGTGCCCACTGCCGCTCTCAATCGCTGGTTCGACGATGCCCTTGCTGCCAATCCGCCACCGGCTCCTGGCGGCAAGCGGATCAAGCTGCGGTATATTACGCAGGTGCGCACCCGACCGCCTGGTTTCGTGCTGTTCGGCACCAGGCTCGACCAATTGCCGGAAAGCTACCGTCGTTATCTGGTAAACGGCATCAGGCGCGACCTGGGTTTTGGCTCGGTGCCGGTGCGGCTGAGTTTGCGCAGCCCTGTCAATCCGTTCGCGAAGAAGAAATGACAGCGCTGCGCAAGCAGCAGATCTAGCCGCGATTTCTCCCGGAGAAGTTTACCTCGTGCTTTTCGTCGTCAATGGGCGCGGACTGCAACTGGACATAGTTATTAAGCCCCATGCGCGCGATCATCTCGAACTGCGTCTCGAGGTGATCAACGTGCTCCTCCTCGTTTTCAAGGATGCGCACCAACAATTCCCGACTGACGAAATCGCTGACTTTTTCGCACTGCTCGATACCTTCGCGCAGGACAGGGATCGCCTCATGTTCCATCGCCAGATCCGCTTTCAGGATCTCCTCGACCGTCTCACCGATCTTCAACCGGTTGATCGCCTGAAAATTCGGCAGCCCGTCCAGCATGAAGATGCGATCGGCCAGCCAATCGGCATGCTTCATTTCATCAATGGATTCGTGGCGCTCATATTCAGCGAGACGGGCCATTCCCCAATGATCGAACATGCGATAGTGCAACCAGTACTGGTTGATGGCCGTAAGCTCGTTGGTGAGTGCCTTGTTGAGGTATTCAATGACGGTGGCGTCACCTTTCATGGCGAAACTTTCTGCATTTGCGGGATGAGATGCGCCGCAACATGCGCGCAATACAGATGCAGTTCAAGCCCGGGCCGCCGTCAAACACGGTCAGGCGACGCAGCACCGCTCCTCTTGAAGGATTTCGCCAGCCTCCTCGAAGCATTGGCGGCATTGCGCATGGCACCCAAGCTGGCGGTACACATGCTCTACATCGCCAGGTCCGGCTCGCGCGGCGTCGCGTAGTTGGTTCTCACGAATGGCATTGCAGATGCAAACGATCATGCTTTGACCCTCTCTGATGCATCTCCGTCATAATGCGAGCATATCGCATTAGCAATAGGTTTTTGCCTCCGAGGTTCCATTCTTCCGCGGATCGCCGCTACGTCAGCCTGACAAGCTGGCGCCAGACCCACTCCAGCGGCCCGGTGCCAAACCGGCGAAGCCAAGGTTGCGACCAGGCGAGCATTACGATCCAGCCCGCAATGACAAAGCCCATCAACTGCGCATAACTCCAGTCACGCGCTGCGAGGCCCAGTCCCCAGCCGTGCAACACGAAAGTCATGATGATCGAGCAAAGCAGATAATTGCTGAACGCCATACGTCCGGCTGCCGCCAGGGCACGGCCGACGACACCTTGCATCATCGCCTGGGACCAGAGCACGACGGCGGCCAGATAGCCGATTGCCATTGCTGCACGTCCGGGCAATCCGAGATAAAACGGCAGCAGGGTTGAGCCTGCCAGTGGCAGATCCATGGCCAGCAACCAGACAAGCTGCGCCGCAGCCCAGCACAGGCCAGTGCCGATGCCGACCCCGACGATCGCTTTCATCACCGGCCTGGAGACACCGCCTGCATGAAAACGCGCCTTGCCCAGACCCATGCCCATCAGCATGAGCGGGACTGTTTCAAAGCTGGCGGGATGGAGCGCGTTCACAGGGTATAACGGCCGTTCCGCCAGACGTCTGGCAATCTGGTCTGCCATGCCAAGCATTTGTTCCGCCAAGCCAGTGCGGATTTCCGCCTCCAGATAGCGCATGTAATCGTTCAGCCATGCCAATTGTTCAGGGCTGGCGCTGCCTGCGTGAACCGCATCCACGGTTAGCAGCATCGGGCCGACTGCAAGCAGGCCGTATGCCGTAAAAGCCACAATTCCCAGAGCACCCAAGGTGATCAGCCGAGCGGGCGGCTGCCCTGCGAATGCAAGGCAGATCATGCCGGCGGCTGCGTAGAGGAACAGGATGTCTCCCCACCAGAATACGAGAAAATGCAAATAGCCAAAAACACCAAGCCAGGCGAGACGGCGAAGCTGCGCCGACCGACCTGCGGCCATCCCGCGGCGCTGCAGGAAGACTGCCATGCCCACGCCGAACAGGATCGTGAACAATGCCCGCATCTTGCCTTCGAAGAACAGCCAGGCCAGCGAAAAGCTGACAAGATCGACACGTGATGCCTGGCCATTCCAGTCAGGGTTCAGCACAGTCGGCCAGGGACCTGCAAACCCGGGCATGTTGATGACCAGGATGCCGAGCACGGCAATCCCGCGGGCAAGGTCGAGCGCATCTACGCGCGCAGTCGGGGGTAGATGCTGCACAGGTGCGGTTGGCCAGGTATCAGGCATGGCGTGGCGGCTGCATTGACACTGCCGCAGCATGATTGTTGCCGGCGCGAAAACTCAAGCGGCGGGCTGCTTGACCCGCATCAGCCCTTCCTGCGCTGTGGAAGCGACCAGCCGGCCATCATGGCTGTAAAATCGCCCGCGCGAAAACCCCAGCGCATTGCCTGCCCACGGCGAATCCAGCACATAAAGCATCCACTGGTCTGCACGGACTTCCTTGTGGAACCAGACGGCGTGATCGAGGCTTGCGCCCACCATCTCGCCTGAACGCCACACGACCCGATGGGGGATTGATGCCGCGCCAAGCAGGCCGTAATCGCTCAGATAGGCAAGCACCAGCCTGTGCATCGCCGGGTCATCGGGAAGAGGTGCCGGCGTGCGGAACCACATGTGGGAGGGTTCAGGGGGCGAACCGTCGCCGGGTTTTCCTGCTGGCAGCCGCACCTCATAGCCTCGGCTCTTGTGCAGCAGGGCGATCCGGGGCGGTTCCGCGCCGGTATAAAGGCGGTAGTAATCCGCCTCCGCCAGCATGTCCTCGGGCTGCTGCACCTCAGGCATCGGCAGTTGATGCTCAAGCCCCTGCTCATCCTTGTGGAACGATGCGGTAAGGTTCAGGATCGGCTTGCCATTTTGCGATGCGATTACCCGGCGATTGGAAAAGCTGCGCCCGTCGAAGTCGCGCGCTACGGCATAGTCGACCGGGAAATCTTCGTCGCCGCCGCGAAGGAAGTAGGCGTGCAGCGAATGGGCATCACGTCCGGCAGGTACAGTGGCCTGCGCAGCGGCCAGCGCCTGAGCAACCGCTTGTCCGCCAAAAATCCGGCCTTTGCCACCGATCTTGCGCCTGCCGGTGAAACTGTTCTCATCGTGACGCTCGAGCGTCAGCAGCTGCACCAGCTGGGCTACGCTTTGTTCGGCTGAAATCGTGTCATCGAACGGATCGTCATCATTGTCTTGCATGGCGCGTTTCAGTGCCCTGCACAATGCAGCGCGTCAATCGCTACTGCTGCTCCAAAGGTCACCAAGCCCACAAGTGCCTACCCGGCAATGGCCGCAAGCAGCAGCAGCGCGACGATATTCGTGATCTTGATCATGGGGTTGATCGCAGGCCCGGCAGTGTCCTTGTAAGGGTCGCCCACCGTGTCGCCTGTCACCGCCGCCTTGTGTGCTTCGCTGCCCTTTCCGCCATGATTGCCATCTTCAATGTACTTCTTGGCATTGTCCCAGGCACCGCCGCCGCTGGTCATCGACAATGCGACAAACAGGCCGCCGACGATCACGCCGAGCAACAAGGCACCCAGCGCCGCCAGCCCGTTCTGCGCGCCAGCAACTCCGGTGATGACGAAGAAGACGACAATCGGGGCCAGCACGGGCAGGAGCGAGGGAATGATCATCTCCTTGATTGCCGCCTTGGTAACCAGATCGACGGTGCGGGCATAGTCGGGCTTTGATGTACCAGCCATGATTCCCTTGTCGGCAGCAAACTGGTCGCGCACGTCTTTTACAACATCGCCTGCCGCCCGGCCGACGGCGGTCATGCCCATCGCCGCGAACAGATAGGGAAGCAGCGCACCAAGCAGCAGACCCACGATGACGTAAGGGTTTTCAAGACTGAAATCGACATCAAGCAGCGGGAAGTATTCCGCGAGATCAGTAGTATAGGCTGCAAACAGCACCAGTGCCGCCAACCCGGCCGACCCGATCGCGTAGCCCTTGGTCACCGCTTTGGTCGTGTTGCCAACCGCATCGAGTGCATCGGTGCGCGCACGGACAGTGTCGTCCATGGACGCCATCTCCGCGATGCCGCCAGCGTTGTCGGTAACGGGGCCATAAGCGTCAAGCGCAACCACCATACCTGCCAGTGCCAGCATAGCGGTGGCCGCATAGGCAATGCCCATCAAGCCGGCAAGCTGATAGGTAACAACAATGCCGGCGACAATCACAATGGTGGGCAGTGCCGTTGCCTCCAGGCTGATGGCGAGCCCCTGAATGACGTTGGTGCCGTGTCCTGTTTCCGAAGCCTTGGCAATGGAACGCACGGGCCGGAACTGCGTGCCAGTATAATATTCGGTGATCCAGATGATCAGTCCGGTAATCGCCAGCCCGACCATGGCGGACCAGAACAACCCCCAGCCGGTGAACCCGCCCACCAGGGAGGAGGTACCTTCCTCGGCCAGCGGTGCGCCCGCGTCGATGTTGCGCACGCCTTCCAGCAGACCTCCGCCCACCGGCGCATTCATGTCGCCCAGCACCCATTGCATCACCAGCCAGATTGCTGGCACGGACAGAATGGCGGTGACCAGAAAGCCCTTGTACATGGCGCCCATGATCGAATTGCTCTTGCCCAGTTTTACAAAATAGGTGCCGATGATGCTGGTGACGATGCACACGCCGCCGATCAGCAGCGGCAAGGCCATCAGGCCGGGCAATGCGTCGCCCGCACCTGTCAGCAGCAATGCCGTCAGCACCATGGTTGCGCCAACGGTGACAACATAGGTCTCGAACAGATCGGCCGCCATGCCCGCGCAATCGCCCACATTGTCGCCCACATTGTCAGCAATGACAGCCGGGTTGCGGGGGTCATCTTCGGGGATGCCCGCCTCCACCTTGCCGACGAGATCGGCACCGACATCCGCCGCCTTGGTGAAAATGCCGCCGCCCAGCCGGGCAAAGATCGAGATCAGCGATGCGCCGAATGCCAGTGCAACCAATCCGTCGACCACAGTCCGATCGCCCATGCCGACAGTGTAACCCCCAAGGGTTGTGAGCCCGTAATAGAAGCCCGCAATGGCAAGCAGGGCCAGGCCCGCTACCAGCAGGCCGGTGATCGCGCCGGCACGAAAGGCGAGGGTAAGCCCCTGCTGCAAACCGGTCTGCGCAGCTGCGGCGGTGCGGACGTTAGCCCGCACTGATATATTCATGCCGATGAAGCCAGCCACGCCCGACAGGATGGCGCCGATGACAAATCCGATTGCAGAAACCGCCCCCAGGAAGATCGCCACCAATATTGCAACCACGATACCGACGATGGCGATGGTGGTGTATTGCCGCTTCAGATAGGCCTGTGCCCCTTCCTGGATCGCTGCGGCGATTTCCTGCATCCTTGCGTTGCCGGGATCGGCGCGCAGTACCTGCCTGCTGGTGACAAAGCCGTAGATGATGGCCAGCAGGCCCAGAACAATCGCGATCAGAACAAGATCCACAACGCATCCCCCCAAAGATTTGTCACGCCCCGTCTGCGCGGGTGCTTTGTCACCATGGAAGCTACACGGTCACATCCATCTGGCAAGCGATCTTTACTTGTCCCTGTTCAGTGCCGCACTTGTGCCTTCATGCAAAAAGCCAAGCTGCATTGCAGCATCGGGAGCGGCGCCATCGATCAGCAGCGGCACAGGTCCGCGTGGCAGGACCCTGCCGATGCAAGTGGCGGCGACAGGCGCATGAAGCTGCGGGTCAAGCGTGAACAGCAATTGGTAATCGTCGCCCCAGGTCATCCCTTCCATGCGGCGATCTGCAAGCGCGGCATGCACAGGAACAGCGGCGCTGTCGATTGCCAGGGTAGTACCGCTTGCGATGGCCATGCGCCCGGCATCGAGCAACAGGCCGTCCGAAACGTCCATCATCCCGCCGACCACAGGAGCCAGTGCAATCCCCTGGCTGATCAACGGGACCGGCCGGCGGTATGGCGCGGTCAGGTCGGGATCGTTGTTGCCGGCTTGCAACGCCTCGAAGCCTGCCAGCGCTGCCCCCAGGATACCAGTAACCCAGACGCGCTGTCCCGCTGCCGCGTCGGCTCGCGCCGGTGGAGGGTTTCGCGCCGGCCTGCCGATCGCGGTAAGCCCGAGGCTGCGCGGACCAGCACTTGCCTGCGACACGGTATCGCCGCCAATCAGCGGAGCATCAAATCGTTGCAGCACATCGCGCAGACCAAGAACGAAACGCGCGTTCCACGCCGTATCGCCAAGCATGTAGCCAAGGACCAGCCCCACTGGCGCACATCCTTTCGCGGCCAGATCGGATAGATTTGTCGCCACCAGTTTCCATGCGACATCGGCGGCATCTTGCCCGGGCAGCCAATGCACGCCTTCCACCATTATGTCGTGTGTCACCACCAGCGGTCCGTCGGCCTGGAGCACTGCGGCATCATCGTTCAGCCCGCGCGCTGCGTCACTGCAAGCCAGAGTGCGCATGGCCTCGATGAAGGCAGCTTCGGCTGTCATGACAAATGCGCGATCAGCCGCGCACTTCCTTGCCGATTGCGTCCAGCAGGCCGTTTACAAAATTGGCTTCCCGCTGGTCGAAGAAGGCGTGAGCAACATCGAGATATTCCGTGATCACGCTGGGCAGGGGCACATCAGGCCGGGCGATCAGTTCATAAGTGCCGCAGCGCAGGATCTGCAGCATGGTCCGGTCGAGCCGCGCCAGCGCCCAACCCTTGGCCAGTCGTGCCGCGATGGTGCGGTCGATTTCCTCGCGGCGGGCATCGACTCCCTTTACCACATCGTCGAAGAACGCGACTTCGGCGTCGGCATACTGGGCATCCTCGATCTCGCGGCCCAACCGATGCTGATGAAACTCGTTCAGCAGACGGGTTACCGGCGCATGCTCCATGTCCAGCTGGTAAAGGGCCTGCACCGCTGCAAGGCGCGCAGCAGAGCGCGATCGGGAACGCTTGCCGGAGCTTTCACGGGCAGCAGGTTCGGTCACTGCCTTTTCCAGACAAGGCCGAGGTAATCAAGTTTGCCAATTTTGACGCCCATATGCCTGAGGATCGCATAGGCAGTCGTTGTGTGAAAATACACGTTGGGCTGCGAAAACGAGAACAGGAAGTTTTCACCCGTAAACGGCATCGCAAAATCATTGTACCGAAATTCTACATGCCGGTCATGCAAGGCGTTGAACTCGGTCGGGTCGACTGCCTCCAGCTCGGCAATCGTCTGCGCCAGCAGTTCTGCTGCTTCGTCAAGCGTAGCAGGCCCGTCCATCGACGATGGTGAAAATGTGCCGGCACGTATGCCCTCGATTGCGCCAACAGAATGGCTGCGTATCGATTTCACCTGATAGGCAAGCGGCGCCATATCGTCAGTCAGCCGGGCATTCACAAGCTCGGCCTGCGATATTGCGCCTGTCTCGACATGTTGCTGCGCCTTGCCGATCATGGAATGTGCAGAGCGGGCAAGCTGCACCCACTGCGGCACCAATGCGCGGTGTAGGGAAATGCTCATCGATGTTCTCCTTGTGGCAGCCGGATGGCGACAGAGCGCGCGTGGGCCGGCAAGCCTTCCGCTTCTGCAAGCGCAATGGCCGCAGGGCCGATGGCGGCCAGCGCCGGTGCGTCGAGCTCGATGAAGCTGGTGCGCTTCATGAAATCCAGCACTGACAATCCGCTGGCGAAACGCGCGCGCCTGCCGGTGGGCAGGACGTGATTGGGGCCGGCAATGTAATCTCCGACCGCTTCGGGAGTGTGCCGCCCCATGAACACGGATCCTGCGTGACGGATCGTGTCGAGGAACGGCTCTGGATCGGCAATGGCAAGCTCGACATGCTCTGCTGCGAGCGCATTGGCAAGCTCCGCAGCCTCTGCAAGGGAGGCGATGGTGATGATCACGCCATGATCCTCCCAGCTGCGCTGCGCGACCTGCGCTGAGGCAAGGCCACGCAGTTGAGCCATGACAGCAGCCTCCACCGCATCTGCAAGCGCCGTGCTGTCGGTGATGAGGATGGCCTGCGCCAAGGGATCGTGTTCTGCCTGGCTCAAAAGGTCAGCAGCGATATGCGCCGGATCGTTTGCGCCATCGGCAATGACGAGGATTTCGGAAGGCCCGGCCACCATGTCGATCCCGACCGTTCCATAAAGCTGCCGCTTGGCTTCCGCCACCCATGCGTTGCCGGGACCGGTCACGACATCGACAGCGGCGATGCGCTGCGTGCCATGTGCCAGCGCAGCGATTGCCTGTGCACCGCCAACGCGCCAGATCTCGTCCACCTGAGCGACATGCGCAGCCGCCAGCACCAGCGGATTGATCGCGCCTTTGGGGGTCGGGGTCGCCACCACGAGCCGGGACACGCCAGCAACGCGTGCAGGAATGGCGTTCATCAGCAAGGAGGATGGATAGGCCGCCCTCCCGCCCGGTACATAAAGCCCGGCTGCGTCTACCGCGCGCCATCTTGCGCCAAGCCGCACGCCGTCAGCGTCGCGGTAGTCGCGATCCTCGGGCAATTGCGCGCGGTGGTATGCAGCGATCCTGTCGGCAGCGAGGTGCAGCGCAGCGCGCAGCGCCGGCTCCAGTGCGGCATGCGCGCGCGCGCATTCTTCAGGAGCAATACGCCAGTCGGCATCGGTCTCCAGCCGGTGATCGTCAAACCGGCTGGTATAATCGGCAAGTGCTTCATCGCCATGCGCTTTTACGTTGGCGATGATCCTGGCCACATCCTGCGCGACATCGGCGCCGCTATCCCGTCGATCCGCAACGATGCTGGCAAAAGCCTTTGCAAAGCCGGGAGCGCTGCTTTCCAGCCGCTGCATCAGGCTGCCTGCCGGTGGGTGGCAAGCGCGCGGAACCGTTCGACAAGCGGACCGAGCCGCGCGCTGTCTGTCTTGAAGGCGACGCGGTTGACGATGAGCCGGGCCGATACGGGCAGGATCGTTGCCGTCTCCACCATGCCATTGTCCTTCAATGTCTGACCGGTAGAAACCAGATCCACGATGCGGCTGGCAAGACCGAGCGACGGGGCAAGCTCCATCGCGCCGTTCAGCTTCACGCATTCTGCCTGAACACCTCTTGCCTCGAACCAGCGGCGCGTGATGTTGGGATATTTTGTGGCGATTCGCAGATGGCTGGCACTGGCAAGATCGCAGGCTGCGTCCACGGGTTCTGCTATGGCAAGATGGCAATGCCCGATATCAAGATCGACGGGCGCGTAAAGGTCGGAATAGCCAAACTCCTCGATCACGTCGGACCCTACGATGCCTGCCTGCGCGGCGCCATGCGCGACAAAGGTGGCAACATCGAAGGCCCGCACGCGGATCAGCCTGATGGTGCTGTCTTCGCACGCAAAACTGAGCGCGCGATTGGCCTTGTCGTGGAAACCCGCTTCGGGAACGATGCCAGCCTGCGCCATCAGCGGGAGGGCTTCGTCAAGGATACGCCCCTTGGGAATGGCAAAGGTCAACGGTGCTGTGGTCATGTTCTGGCCTTAGTCGCGCCAGCCACGCGGTGCAATCCAGCCATGCTGCGTGAGCCGCAGCCGAGCGGGGCATCGTGAGCTACAAGGTCGCTCAGGAAAACTCCCCCGGTGCACCGGCCCGGATCGCCATGGCATGCACCCGCTCACCCGGCAGGTCGCCCAAGGCTCTGTTCACGGCGCGCTGGCGATCCAGCCGCGACAGTCCTGCCAGTGATTCGGCTTCGATCAGGATAGAAAAATGCGATTCGCCGGTGCCATCGTCACCTGTGTGGCCAGAATGCGCAGCGCTGTCGTTGGTAACGACCAGTCGTGCGGGGCTTAACGCGGCGACAAGGCGGTTCTCGATCTCGGCAGCGATGGTGCCGGGCGCTTGTTCATAGGCATTCATACCGGGTGACTTTCGTAAAAACCGCAGCGTCATGCCGCGGACAGGCTGTTCTTCGCTGCCAAGGCTTCAAATCTGCACGGACGCATCTCATGTCAATGACCATGTCCCGACACAAGTTTCACGGCCGTCATGAAAATGCCGGCGCCACATGTCAGGCGCCCGGCTGCACCGAGGCAGGCGAGTTTCGCGCGCCCGGTGCCCGCCGGTCCAGCTTCGACGGACCGGGAGACTGGCTCTGGTTCTGTCTTGAACATGTCCGGCAGTTCAATGCCGGTTATGACTTTTTCAAGGGGATGAGCGCAGACGAGATACTGGATGCACAATCGCCAGTCGCGGGCTGGCGCAGCAGTCGCGCATATGATGCACATGCCAGCGTCGACAGTGTGCCGCGCTGGGCGGATTACCATGATCCGCTCGAGGCGATTGCAGCGCGTGCCCGGCTGGCGCGCGAACGCAAGGCGCAGGACCGCCACCCGCAGCAGCGATACCGGGCCAATGCGCATCGCGGCCTGTCAGCCGAAGATCGGCAGGCATTGCACGTGCTGGGACTGGCACCCGATACAGACCGTCCGCAACTGCGTCGCCGCTATTCTGAACTGGTGCGTCGATACCATCCCGATCGCAACGGCGGGGACCGCAGCCATGAACATCGCCTGCAGCAGGTGGTCACCGCCTATCAGCACCTGCGGCGCAGCCGTTTCGGCTGATCTGTCCGTATCGGCCTTGGCCTTTCAAGCAAGCACGACTTTTGGCGGTTGCAGCTTGGCTCTGCTGTGGCTAACCGCTGATCTGCAATGAACGATCTGATCCAGAACACCAACAGCCACGAAACCGCGCTTGCCGCGCCTGACGTGCAGGTTGACGTGCGCGAAACCTTCGGCATCGACATCGACATGAAGGTTCCCGCCTTCAGTATCGCCGACGAGCGGGTGCCCGACCTCGACGCCAATTACGTGTTCGACCCCGACACCACGCTGGCCATCCTTGCCGGGTTTGCACACAACCGCCGTGTGATGGTGCAGGGCTATCATGGCACTGGCAAATCGACGCATATCGAACAGGTCGCCGCCCGGTTGAAATGGCCGTGCGTCCGCATCAATCTTGATGCGCACATCAGCAGGATTGACCTCGTCGGGCGAGATGCCATCGTGCTTCGCGACGGATTGCAGGTGACGGAGTTTCGCGAAGGCTTGCTTCCGTGGGCGTTTCAGACTCCGACAGCGCTGGTGTTCGACGAATATGACGCCGGACGTCCGGATGTGATGTTCGTGATCCAGCGCGTGCTCGAGACATCGGGCAAATTGACCTTGCTGGACCAGAACCGTGTCATCCGGCCCAATCCGTGGTTCCGCCTGTTCGCCACTGCCAATACAGTCGGCCTTGGCGATACCAGCGGGCTTTACCATGGCACGCAGGCGATCAACCAGGGACAGATGGACCGCTGGAATATCGTGGTTGGGCTCAACTACCTGCCCGAAGCCACCGAGGTCCGCATCGTCGAAGCGCAAGTCGAGGGAGCCGATCCTCTCATGGTGCGCAAGATGGTGCAGGTCGCTGACCTTACGCGCCAAGGCTTTATCAACGGCGATATTTCAACAGTCGCTTCCCCCCGGACAGTCATCAGCTGGGCGCAGAATGCACATATTTTCGGCGATGTCGGATTTGCGTTCCGCCTGTCCTTTCTCAACAAATGCGACGAGACAGAGCGGATGCTGGTCGCGGAATATTATCAACGGGTGTTCGGCACCGAATTGCCCGAAAGTGTCGTGGGGCGGGCAGCCTGATCTGCAAGAAGAATGTGCCGGGCTGCAGGCATCCGGGCTCGCTGCACAAACATCGCCGCACAGAGAATTCGCCGCTTGTTGACGCTCGCTCGGTAGCGCCAGCTGTCATGATATCTGCGCAAGGATGAGTGCAGATGTTGATCAGCACAAGCGGGCAAGCGAGCAGGAGCCTGCAGGCGCGGTACTGTTGCATCTGGTTCGACAGGCAGCACCGTTGATGGTCGGTGTGGCCGCAATCATGTCGGTCGGCATAATTGACGCCTATTACCTTGGCCAGTTGGGCGCTGCCGAGCTTGCCGCTGTCAGCTTCATCTTTCCTGTCACGACTGCGCTCTCCAGCCTTGGGGTCGGTGTCATGGCCGGAGTGAGTTCCGTTGTCAGCAGGGCGCTGGGCAGGGGTGATGCGGCACATGCCCGCAGCCTGGCAATGCTCGGCGTTGCAAGTTCCCTTTGCCTGGGCGTGGCAGTGGCAGGATTGCTTTACCTGCTGCGCATGCCGCTTTTCCAGCTGCTTCAGGCGCAGGATGATCTGCTCCCGCTTATCGACGCCTATATGGTGCCTTATGCCTTGTTCTACCCTATCCAACTGATGATGATGGGAGCAAATGGCGCCTTGCGCGGCCAAGGTGCGGCCAAACGCTCCATGGCGATCCTCATCCTGTTTGCGGCCGTGAACTGGGTGCTCGATCCGCTTCTGATCCATGGCGAGCTTGCGTTGGTCGGAACTGAGGCTGGTGGTGTTCAGATCGCGCCACTGGGAGTTGGCGGGGCCGCATATGCATCTGCCGGCGGCTTCATCTGTGCTGCGGCGCTTGCCTATGTATTGTTGTTCAAGAGCCGCATCGGCCTGTCTCTGGCTGCCCTGCGCACCATTGCCACAAAGGACGCGCTGGCGCTGGCGCGGGTTACCGGTCCGGCGGCTTTTTCAAATGCGATCAATCCGGTCGGGTTGGCGGTGCTGACCGGTTTTCTTGCTGCCGAAGGCCAGGCAGCGGTTGCAGGCTTCGGCGCAGCCGGACGATTGCAGAGCTTTGCCGTGGTTCCGCTCCTTGGTCTGTCGGGAGCCATCGGTGCGATCGTCGGGCAGAACTGGGGCGCGCAGGAATATGGACGGATCCGCAAGGCTGCAATCGCGGCAGGCGGGTTCTGCCTTGCCTATGGATTGGCCGTTGCACTTATCCTTTTTCTTGCGCGTGGGCCGCTGGCCCGCATTTTCACCGGCGACGCAGCGGTGATCGGTGCAATGACTCGCTACATCGAGATCGGGGTGTGGGGTTATGCTGGATACGGCCTGCTGATCGTCTCGAACGGAGCGTTGAACGCGGTTGACAAGGCAGGCTTTGCATTGCTGCAATCGACAGGCAGGGTGTTGCTGTTGATGATGCCGATTGCCTGGCTTGTGCAGCCCTATTTGGGCGGCGAGGCAATCTACCTGGCCGAGCTTGCGGCCAATCTCGTCGGCGGGGGCTTTGCGGCACTCGTCACCTGGCTGCTGTTGGTGCGGCGGCCGCGCGCAACCGGCGCAAAGACACACGGTCAGCCAGCGACGGCATAGACCGCTTCTTTGAAATACAGCCCGTGCGCAGGCGCATTGAGGCCAAGCCGCTGGCGATTGCGTGCGGCAAGTGCGGCTCCCAAATCGTCTATCGTCCATCGACCCATGCCAACCAGCGCGACGCAACCGACCATCGACCGGACCTGATGATGCAGGAAACTGCGCGCCGCGGCGTGGATCATGATGTCCTCTCCTGATCGCTCCACCTGCAACAGGGACAGCGATTTGACCGGACTTTGCGATTGGCAGTGGACGGAGCGAAAGGTGGTAAAATCATGCGTTCCGATCAGTATTTGCGCAGCCGCCTGCATCTGCTCTTCATCGAGTGGCGGTGCGACTTGCCAGGCACGGCCAGCCGACAAGGCAAGCGGCGCGCGGCGGTTGCAGATGCGGTAAAGATAGCGCCGCTCGATGCAGGAGAAACGCGCGTGCCATGCGTCGGCCACAATCTGGCAACCGATTACCGCGATCGGCTGTGGGCGCAACCGGGCGTTGAGCGCCTCCATCATCTGAAACGCGCTCAGCGGTTTTTCCACGTCGATATGCGCGCGCATCGCAATCGCGTGCACACCGGCATCAGTCCGCCCTGCCGCCTGCATCCGCACATCTTCCTGCGTGATGGCGGCGGCGGCGGTTTCGATGGCCTGCTGGACTGACGGGCCATGCTTCTGCCTTTGCAGCCCCATGAAAGGCGTGCCGTCGAACTCCAGCGTCAGCGCAAAGCGAGTCACCGGATCTCGGTCCCTGCCGGGATCGGTCTGCCGCGCAGCATGTCGGCCACGTCCATGACAGGCTTGCCCGCACGTTGCACCAGCGTAGGCCGCAGCGCACCGAACTTGCACGCGATCGTCAACACATCGTCAAGCACGGTGGCGACCGGGCCTTCGCGGCCGATCACCTCTGCCTCCAGTACACGGATTCGCTCTCCGGCCAGTTCGAAGAACGCACCGGGGCGCGGTGAAAAGGCACGCACCTGCCGCCCCAGCGCTTCTGCACCTTGGTCAAAATCGAGCCGTGCCTCGCTTTTGTCGATCTTGGGTGCATATGTCACGCCCAGCGTGGGTTGCGGATCGCGCCGGACATGTGGCAGCTGCGCCAGCACTTCGACCATGGCCGCAGCACCCATATGCGCGATCTCCTCTGTCAAAGTGCCTGCATCCTTGCGTCCTGTTCGAGTGGTGCGGGTGACGATCATCGGCCCGGTGTCCAGCCCTTTCTCCATCTGCATGATGGTCACGCCCGTCGTCTGATCACCCGCCAGGATTGCCCGTTGCACAGGCGCTGCCCCGCGCCACCTCGGCAGGACGGAGCCGTGCACATTGATGCAGCCATGCACTGGTGCCGCAAGAACGGCGGCCGGCAGGATGAGGCCGTATGCCGCAACCACTGCGACATCTGCTCCCAACGCTGCAAACTCCGCTTGTTCTCCTGCGCCCTTCAGCGTGACCGGCGTGCACACCGGGATACCGTTATCCTGCGCCACGATCTGCACCGGCGATGGCTGCAGCTTCTTGCCGCGACCTGCCCGTCGGGGCGGCTGCGCATAAACGGCGAGGACATCGTGACCAGCGTTCAGGATCGCCTCCAGCGTGGGCACGGCGAAGGCGGGGGTACCCATGAAAATGATGCGCATGGTGTGCAGGCTTCCTTATCGGCGGGGCAATCCCTATCTGCGGCGCGATGGCATCGCAAGAGATCGAAGCATTGGCCGGCGCGCTGGCCAGACTGCCGGGGCTGGGGCCGCGCTCTGCGCGCAGGGCTGTCCTGTGGCTGATCAAGCGCCGGCAAAACGCGCTGCCGGAGCTGTTGCACAGCCTTGAAGCGGTGCGCACCACTCTGGTTGAATGTCATCTTTGCGGCAATGTCGATACATGTGATCCGTGCGGTATCTGCGCCGACCCACGCCGGGACCGTCGCCTGCTCTGCGTGGTGGAGGATGTGGCCGATCTGTGGGCACTCGATCGGGCGCGGCTGTTTGCAGGGCGATACCACGTGCTGGGAGGGCGGCTGTCCGCACTTGATGGTGTGCGTCCCGAGGATCTGTCGATCGGTCGCTTGCTTGAACGGATCGACATGCGCGGCCAGACAGGCGGGGAAAGTGGCGACGAAAGCCACATCGAGGAGGTCGTGCTGGCGATGAATGCGACGCTGGAGGGGCAGACGACCGCACATTACATCGCCGAGCGGCTGGAAAACCGGCCGGTGCGGGTAACCCAGCTTGCACACGGGCTGCCAGTGGGCGGAGAGCTGGATTATCTTGACGAGGGTACGCTTGCACAGGCCCTGCGCGCGCGCCGACCCGTCTGATTGTTTCTGCCCGTTTGATTTTTTCTGATCGCGTGAATGTTAACTCGGCTGTGGCTTGTCGAGGCGAGCCAGGCGCACTATCATGAAGCTTATGGCCATTCGCGAAATCATTGAAGTACCCGATCCGTTGCTGAAACAGGTTTCCAGGCCTGTCGAAAGCTTCGACGACACGCTCAGAACCCTGGTCGAAGACATGTTTGAAACCATGTATGACGCACCCGGCATCGGCTTGGCGGCAATCCAGGTCGGTGTGCCACTGCGCGTGCTGGTGATCGATCTGCAGGAGCCGGATGGCGACGCACCAGCGCAGGACTGCGATGATCATGGCTGCGGTCACGACCACCGACCGGTGAAGAAATTGCCGCGCGTCTTCATCAATCCTGAAATAACCGATCCGTCGGACGAGCGGCAGGGTTATACCGAGGGCTGCCTGTCGCTTCCCGAGATATATGCCGAGGTGGAACGACCGGCTCGCGTCCGCGCCAGATGGCAGGACCTTGACGGCAAGACGCATGAAGAAGATCTGGACGGGTTGATGGCTATCTGTCTTCAGCACGAGATGGATCATCTCGAAGGTATTGTGTTTATAGATCATCTTTCTCGCCTGAAGCGGCAGATGGCCTTGAAGAAGCTCGACAAGCTGCGCAAGGCGGCGTGATGCAGAACAGGTGCCGCAACGCCCTCGGGGGCTAGTCGGCAAAAGGTCTTGCGACCCCCATCGTTCACTGTATGTTCGGAACGATGGATCTGATCATTGCAATCATCATCATCGCCGCGCTTCTTATCGGAGCAGCGGCGGGCTGGTTCGTCGGAGCAAAGTCCAGCGCCGCCTGGCGCGACCGCCATGCCGAGGCGGAAACGCGCGCCAGGGATCTGGACGATCGCTTTCGTGCCGCCATCGGTGAGCTGGCAACGATGAGCGAGCGTGCGGCACGGGCCGGCGAACTGGAGCAGCGCCTGCTTGATCGCGAAGAACGTCTGCGCGATGCTCAGGCGCAGGTTGCAGGCCTGCGCAGCGAAACCGTTGAACGAAGCAACAGCGCCGAAACGCTGCGCAGCGACATCGCCAACCTGCGCGCCAGCCTTCTGGAAAGCGATGCTGCCCGCCACAAGGCAGAACGGCTGGTCGCCCAGCAGCAAAGCGGAGCCGAGGAAAAAGAACAGGCAGCGCGCTTGCGTGACAAGGAGCGGGAAGAAGCTTTTGCCCGTGAATACGGCCGCTTGGCAGAAGCGGAGGAAAAGCTGCAGACCAAGTTCAACGAAATCGCGGAAAAGCTGCTTGCAGGAGCGCAGAACCGCTTCATGGAGCGCGCAAAGACCGATTTTGATGCGCTCAACAAGGAAAGCCTGGCAGCGCTTGAAAAGAAAGTGGCGCCGGTTGGTGAGACGCTGGACCGTTACCGCAAGCGCATGGAGGAAATCGAGAAGAACAACGCTTCGGGTTTCGAGCAGCTCAAAGGCGTTATTGGCGAGGTTCGAGCGGGGCAGGACCGGGTGCTCGAAGGCGCGAACCGCATTGCCACCACGCTGCGCGGTGCGACCAAGGCGCGGGGCGATTGGGGCGAATTGCAGTTGCAAAACCTGCTGGAAAGCTGCGGCCTTTACGACAAGGCGGATTTCAATGCCCAGTTCAGCGTTGCGGGGGATGACGGGGCTTTGCGCCCGGACGCCATAATCAACATTCCAGGCGGTCGGCGCCTGGTCGTTGACGTCAAGAACGTGTTCAACACCTATGCGCGGGCCAATGAAGCCGACACCGAAGAGGAGCGGCAGGAACTGCTGCGCGGTCATGCGCGTGAGGTGCGGACACATATCGATGCGCTGTCGGCGAAGCGATATCAGGATTTCGTGAAGGGCTCGGCGGATTTCGTGATCATGTTCATTCCGGGTGAACATGTGCTCTATGCCGCGCTGACGCAGGATAACAATCTACTGGATTATGCCTTGAAGCGGCAAGTGGTGCTTGCCTCGCCACTCAATTTCATGTCCATTGCGTTGACTGTCGCAACCGTGTGGCGGCAGGCAGGAGTGCAGGCGGACGCGACCGAAATCGCCGAACTCGGCAAGCAGCTTTACGATCGCCTGTCTGTTGTGGCGCGCCATATTTCAAGTCTGCGTAAAAGCCTTCAATCCACAAATCAGCATTTTGACGCACTGGTGGGATCGTTTGACACCAATTTGCGAAAAACCGGGGAGCGGTTCGAGGAGTTGTCGATCGACACCACGGCAAGAGAGCTCCACGAAGCTGCGCCGCTCAATTCGATCCCGCGCCGCCTGGGCAATTTCCCGGATCCGGATCAGGACGCTGCCGAGCTACAACCCGGTTCCACTGCCAGTGAAGGGGAGATCGGTGAAGGGGAGATCAGCGACAGGCAGATCAGCGACAGGTCGATGAGTGACAGGTCGATAAGTGACGGGCAAATGCCGGATCAGCCCCTATCGCGACAAAGCACGGCAACGGCCTCATAGGAAAGCACGGCTCCTGCAATGGCGGCGTTGAGGCTGTCGGCGCGGCCATGCATGGGGATGGTGACGCGCAGGTCGCACTCGTCTTCAAGATCCTGAGGAAGCCCGCGCGACTCGTTGCCAACCATGACGAAGCAGGGGCTTTGGTAGGGAGCCCCGCGGTACTCTTGCGCATTGCGCAGCGATGCACCGACGAGTTGGCCGGGGCCGCTGCGAAGCCATTCTCGAAAATCGCTCCACGGGGCGACTGCCAGGGGTACAGTGAAGATCGCGCCCATGCTGGCGCGCACCGCTTCAACGGAAAACGGATCGGCGCAACCGTCGACAAGCACCAGCCCGCCAGCCCCCACAGCATCGGCCGTTCGCAGCATGGTGCCCAGATTGCCCGGGTCACGCATCGCCTGCGTAACAAGAACAATCGATGACGAACTGCGGTCGATCCGGTTCAGTGCTGTATCAAATTCATCAAAGACACCGCAGACGGCTTGTGGATTGTCTTTGCCGGTAACCTTGGTCAGCGCTGCTTCGGAGAGTTCCAGAACCCTGCCACCGCCTGCCGCAACCTCGCCAATAAGAGTGTCGAGCAGGGGATGCGGGTCACGCGATGCCGCCATGGCGAGGATGACAGGCAGATGCCCGGTGACACGCGCATCTGTAAGCAGGCGCAACCCTTCGGCCATGAAACGCCTCTCGCGCCGGCGATGCTTCTTGTCGCGCAAAGAACGCAGATATTTTACAGCCGGGTTGGACAGGCCGGTGATGGGCTCGATCATGAGTGCAGCAACATCCGCGCGATCAGTTCTCGCCGAAATGATCGGCCACCAATGCGCAAAGCTTCTCAAGCGCATCCTGCGCATGAGCGCCGCTGGTCACGATTTCGATGGTATCGCCGCGGGCGGCGCCAAGCATCATCAGCCCAAGAATTGATCCGCCGGCAGCACTGTTGTTGTCACGCACCACTTTCACGTTGGTGCCGGCGGGCAATTCCTGCACCAGATTGACAAATCTCGCGCTGGCGCGGGCATGCAGGCCGCGCTGATTGACAACTTCGACAACACGCCGCGCTGTGGGGATCGGGGTCGCCTCTCTCATCTTGACGCCTCCTGGTCCAGATATTGTGACGCAATGGTGATGTAATTGCGCCCGGCTTCCCGCGCGGCAAGTATTGCCTCGGTAATTGGCGTATCCCTGCGTAACCCGGCCAATCGTATCAACATGGGCAGGTTCAACCCCGCGATCACTTCCACCGTCCCTGCCTGCAGGAGCGATATGGCCAGATTGGAAGGCGTTCCGCCGAACAGATCGGTAAGGATGATGACGCCGCGGCCATCGTTTACCTGAACGATCGCTTCCCTGATTTGCGCGCGTCGCGCTTCCATGTCGTCATTGGGACCGATGCACACCGGCACAATCCTGTCCTGCGGACCGACGACATGCTCCATTGCATGGACGAACTCCTGCGCAAGGTCGCCATGGGTTACGAGTATCAGCCCGATCATTTCTCTTCTCGCATTTGTCCACAGCATCAGTCTGAAGCCCTGCACCGTGCAGGTGGAGCGATACTGCGGCCTTGCCTTGCCGTCCACCGCATCACCCTGTGTCCTCCTTGAGATCACCGGTAGGCAAGTCAAGGTCACGATGCAGGGTGACGGGATGATACCCTGCATCGCGCAGGACGCAGGCCATGGTTTGCGCGCTGAACACGGAGCGATGCCGGCCACCGGTGCAGCCAAATGCCATATTGAGATAGCTTCTGCCCTGCGCCTCATAAAGCGGCAGCAAAGTCAGGACGAGGTCGCGGATGCGGGCAAATGCTTGCGACCAGGCGGGATCATTGCGGATGTGATCGGCCACAGCCTCGTCGCGGCCATCAAGCAGGCGCAGCGCATCGACCCAATAAGGGTTGTCAAGGAAGCGCATGTCAAAGACGAGATCGGCGACAGGTGGCATGCCACGCGAAAAGCCGAAGCTGGAGACCGTCACGGTGGTACGCTGCGCGATCTCAAGGCTGAACGATGCCCGGATCGTCTTTTCAAGCTGATGGGCCGAAAGGCGGGTCGTCGATATGATCATGTCGGACCAGCCCCGCAGCGGCTCCACAAGATCGCGTTCTGTTGCAATACCCGCCGCCACAGGGCGCTGAGCGGCAAGTGGGTGGCGCCGCCGGGTTTCATTATAGCGCCGTTCCAGTTCGTCAGACGCGCAATCCAGAAACAGGGTCGAAAAGGAAGCCACACCCTGTTTGGCAATGGCCTGCACTTCGATGATGAGAGCAGCAGGATCAAATTCGGGTGTGCGTGCGTCAAGCCCGATCGCCAGCGGCGCCGGGGCGGGCACGTGAGGCGGCTTGCGGAGAAGCTGTGACAACAGGCGGGCAGGGAAATTGTCGATCGGCTGCCAGCCAAGATCCTCAAGCGTGCGCAGTGCAGTCGTCTTGCCCGCTCCCAGCATGCCGGTGACCAACAGCACCCGAGTTCTGACCTGAGCGTCGTCGGCCATCAGCCTTTTCCGAGATCGTGCGATCCGCCCGCTGGTACAGATCCGTCCTTGCCCATGGCGACCGTTCTAGCCAATTTTCCATGAAGCGACAGGGCCAATTCGGTCCGGATCGGCAGGTTTGCAGCATCGGGCGAAAGGCTGATGCAGGGCAGAACGGTCGCGGCGCGCACCACCTGCGGTGCCTGTTCGACATAGCGCGGTGCCTGCACGTCGAGGCGAATGACCAGCGCGACGGGCGCTTCTGTCACTGGCAAGGTGATGATCCCGACATTGCGAACCTCGATCATGCCGCGCGTGTTGGGATGCGGCACCGCCCACAACATACCATTACGCCGGCACAGCAGCACGCCATCATCGCCGATCAGGACGGCGCCGCGATCAATCAGGCCCAGTGCCAGCGACGATTTGCCTGCTCCCGGGTCCCCCTCTATCAGGATCGCACGGCGCGCTATTGCAAGCGCTGTCGCCTGGTGGGGTACGCATTCGTCACGCACCGTCCGGTTGCCATCCGCAGCGCCCGGTGTGCACATCATGTCGTCATGGCTGGCAGGGTAATCACCATTTCGGCGCCGGGGGCTTCATCCTTGCGGTCGCGCACGTGGATACTGCCGCCGTGGCCAATGACGATCGCGCGGGCAATCGCAAGGCCAAGTCCGCTGTGCGAACCGAAGCTGTCCTCGTCCGGGCGATGAGAATGGAAGCGTTCGAAGATCCTTTCCCGGTCCGCAGGCTCTATTCCGGGGCCATCGTCCGTCACAGTCATTTCAACCCAGTCGCGGCGCTCATTGAAAGCAACCACGACCGAACCTTGCGGCGGCGAGAAGCTGGCCGCATTGTCGATGAGGTTTTCCAGGACCCGCTCAAGCCTTGCGGCATCGCCTGTCACCATCGTTGCGCTTGCCGGTGCACCCCGGACGGCAAAGGAGAGTTGCCGCTCTTCTCCGATCCGCGTGGCAGCGGTGCGGCCGCCAATGACGCTTTGTGCGAGTGCGAACAGGTCGACCGGCAGGAAAGTGGCACGGCTCAGTTCCGCATCCACCCGATTTGCATCGGCGATTTCGGTGATGAGCCGGTCGATCCTTCGCACGTCCTGCTGGGCAATATCCATCAGTTGGGAGCGGAGATCGGGATCGTCGACATTCGTCAACGTCTCGAGCGCAGAGCGAAGCGACGCCAGCGGGTTCTTCAACTCGTGGCTGACATCTGCGGCAAAGGCTTCGCCTGCGTCGATGCGTTCGCGCAAGGCACCGGTCATGTCCGACAATGCCCGCGCGAGCAGGCCGATCTCGTCCCCCCGTTCCGGCAGGCGCGGCACCACCACTTCGCGCTCCCGGCCCAGCCGCACCCGCGCCGCTGCCCCGGCCAGCAGCTTGAGCGGCTGAACGATAGTGCGCGCAAGGAACAGCGACATCTGCACCGACAGCAGAATGACCAGCGCAAGCACGATGAGCAAGGTCTGCCGTGCAGAGCGGATCGCCTGCGTGATGTCGGTTGCATTGCGCAGCGTCAGTACGGTTTCACCCTGCGCTCCGTAAGGTGCGGCCGCAGTGATGACGGGTGTGCGATCGGGTGCGTAGCGCAGCCGCACGGCACCTGATCCCGCCTGTTCGGCAACGAAGATTTCGGCAAACTGATCCTTCTTGTGCGGAACGGCACGATCAACCGCGTCTGCTTGAGGTTCGTACGGCAGCACCGGCGGCGCACCGACAAGAAAATCGACGCCGCGATCAAGCCAGCGGGCAAACGCCTCGTCGGCTCCTGCTTCTGCCGGGTCGGCAAAGGCAAAGCTGGGCTCTGCGATCACGAAGCTGTCGGTCTGGAGCGCGCCTTTTGCATCGAAAGTGCGCAGGCGCAACTGCTGCTCGGCACCGATCCTGGCAAGCAGGGCTGCATGTTCGCTTGATGGGGCTTCTGCCAGAGCATTGGCAATGATCTCGACTTCGGAGCGTGCGAGCTTGAAGCGCTCTGCCAGCAATTGCTTGCGGTAGGAATCAAGGAAAAACAGCCCCCCGGCGAACAGTCCAACGATGAGGATATTGACCGCCAGAATGCGTGTGGTGAGTGAAAAGCCGCGGGTCCAGAACAGCGGGCTTGGACTGGCCGGCGCTGCTGTTCTGCTTGTATCTGCACCCTTGCGTCCGGCAAGGTTGAGGCTCACATCGATGTGGCTGGCATTCCGGTCCGGTGCAATCGTGTCAGCGCGACCTGACGCTTGGTCGCCGGGCGTCCGGGGATCAGTCGCCTGCAAAGCTGTAGCCTGCCCCATACAGCGTTGCGATGCCGGAAAAATCATCGTCCACATCTTTGAACTTGCGGCGCAACCTCTTGATATGGCTGTCGATCGTGCGATCGTCGACAAAAACGTCATCCTTGTAAGCGGCGTTCATCAGCTGGTCTCTCGTCTTCACTACCCCTGGCCGCTGCGCAAGCGCCTCCAGGATGAGAAATTCCGTGACCGTCAGCGATATTGCATGCCCGTCCCAGCTGACACAATGACGCTCCGGCTCAAGCACGAGGCGCCCGCGCACGATTTTCTCTGCGCTGCCGGGAGCTTCCGTGCCTGCCAGACGACGCCGGATCATCTCCTCGCGACGCAGCAGTGCATTGATACGGGCAATGAGGAGACGTTGCGAGAACGGCTTGGCGATGTAATCGTCAGCGCCTGTCGACAGGCCGAGCGCCTCGTCCTGCTCATCCGTTCGCGATGTCAGCAGTATCACCGGCAGAGTGGATTTCATCCGGAGGCGCCGCAACAGTTCCAGTCCGTCCATGCGCGGCATCTTGATGTCGCACACCACCAGGTCTGGCGGATTGTCGAGCAACGCATCAAGCGCGGCCGCGCCATCCAGATAGCTGCGTGTCTCGAAGCCTTCTGCCTGCAGCGCGATGGACAATCCGGTAAGAATGTTGCGATCGTCATCGACTAGGGCGACAGTGTGCGGCATTCGATGTGCTTTCCCTGAAGAACTGCTGTTGCCGTTGGCCTTGCACCACTGCACGGCCGGTCGATCAAGCGATCCGTTCGCCATGCGCCATATGCGCGCGGCGCAGGATTACCGCAATGGCCAGGCGGATGCCATGCATGTTCAGCAATTGTGGTTGCATGAGCTTGCCTTGAGACGCTTTGCCAATCCAATTGCAAGATGTCCCGTAATCAGGCGTTCCGACGTGCAATTTGACCAAAGCTGCACCTCAAGGTATGCGCAGGTCCGAGTCCGGCAGCAGGATCCGTCCGTTCGGCGCATGATCGCACGCAGGCAGAACGCCTTGCAGCACCATGTTTTTTCATCCGGCTGCGACCTGTTCTGCGTGTCGACCCGTTCAATCGACATCAAATGCCCGTTCTGTCTGCCCCTTCATGTCTTGGGCAATGATCTTAGGAGAATACGCGTGCCGCTGAACACTGCGTTGAGCATCGAAACTTCCGCAACCATCCACGGTAATCTCGGCACCGCCCAGCTTGTGGAACATGCGCTGGCAAATGGTGAAGGCAAGCTTGCCGCATCCGGCCCGCTGGTGGTGGAAACAGGGTCGCACACTGGACGGTCGGCCAAGGACAAGTTCATCGTCCGTGATGCCGAAACAGAAGACACGATCTGGTGGGGCAAGACCAATGTGTCGATGACGCCTGAACATTTCGCCAATCTGAAGGAGGATTTCTTCAAGGCGGTGGGCAAGCAGGACACCTTGTATGTCGCCGATCTGTTTGGTGGATCGCAGCCAGAATACCGGGTCAGCGTCCGCGTCATCAACGAGCTGGCATGGCATAATCTGTTCATCCGCACGCTGCTGGTGCGTCCTACAGAAGCCGAACTGGCCAAGTTTACGCCGGAATACACCATCATCGACCTGCCCAGCTTCCAGGCGGATCCCGAACGGCACGGCTCGCGCAGTGAAACGATCGTGGCGGTGAATTTCACCGAAAAGCTCGTCCTCATCGGTGGCACCCGTTACGCGGGCGAGATGAAGAAGAGCGTGTTCGGCATCCTCAATTACCTGCTGCCCCCGCGCAAGGTGATGCCGATGCATTGTTCGGCCAATATCGGCCCCGATGGCAAGACAGCGGTGTTCTTCGGCCTGTCCGGCACCGGCAAGACGACGCTGTCCGCCGATGCCAGCCGTACGCTGATCGGCGATGACGAACATGGCTGGTCGGACACGGCGGTCTTCAATTTCGAAGGCGGTTGCTACGCCAAGATGATCCGCCTGTCAGAGGAAGCGGAACCGGAGATCTACAACACGACGCGGCGCTTCGGTACGGTGTTGGAAAACGTGGTCATGGATCCGGATACCCGCGCGCTCGACCTCGATGACAATGCCCTGGCCGAGAACACACGCGGCGCCTATCCGCTGGAAGCAATTCCCAACACTTCTGCGGACAACATGGGCCCGGTGCCGTCCAACGTCATCATGCTGACTGCCGATGCCTTCGGTGTGCTGCCCCCGATTTCGCGCATGACACCGGATCAGGCCATGTACCACTTCCTGTCGGGCTATACCGCGAAAGTGGCAGGGACCGAGATCGGCGTGACCGAACCCGAAGCAACGTTCTCCACCTGCTTTGGCGCGCCGTTCATGCCGCGCCATCCTTCGGTATACGGCAACCTGCTGAAGGAGCGCATTGCCAAGGGCGGCGTGTCATGCTGGCTGGTCAACACCGGCTGGACCGGCGGCAAATATGGAACTGGCAGCCGCATGCCGATCAAGGCAACCCGTGCGTTGCTGAACGCGGCCCTGGACGGATCGCTGAACGATGCCGAGTTCCGCAAGGACCCCAACTTCGGTTTCGACGTGCCGGTTGCCGTCAATGGCGTGGACAGCAGCATTCTTGATCCGCGTTCGACCTGGGCCGACAAGGATGAGTACGACCGCACAGCCCAGAAGCTCGTCAAGCTGTTCGTCGACAATTTCGCCCAGTTCGAGGATCACGTGGACGAAGGCGTGCGCAAGGCGGCGCCAAGCGCCGCCTGATCTGGCGATTTTAACGAGGTACAAACGCCCCGGCCTGTGGTCAGGTCGGGGCGTTCGGCATTCAAGAGCATCAGTCCAGCATGGACGCCGGCACCCGGCCACCGTTTTTCGCAAGCTCCTTCATCGTTGCCTTGTGCAGCCAGATGTTGTCTTCCGCCGATCCTGAATAGTCGCTGCGCCCCAGTTCTTCGGCCAGTTCCTTGCGGTTGTCATAGCTGGAATCGATCCCCAGCAGCTTCATCAGGTCGACAATCGAACTGCGCCAGTTCAGATCCTGGCCTTCACCCCTTTTGCCAAGCCGTTCCTCGACATCGACTTCCTTGACCGGTGCGCGGCTGAAAGTGGTCGTGCGCGGTTGTGCAGCCGGTGGCGGCACAGCGCTGCGGGTTGACGGCGCTGTCGCTGTGCGAGTGGCGGTTTGCGTATCATCATTGTCGTCAGCGCCGAATATGGCGTCCTTGATCTTGCCGAAGATGCTCATGCACATGGTTCTTTCTTGATATGACCGGTTGCAGGATGGATCCGGTTGTCATCTGTGCCAGCGTTCAAGGCTTGCATTTTGTTCCTGCGCGATGCTTGCGTGCGTTCTTCCCTTTGTCACGGCGCCGCCATGTGGCTAATGTGGAATGATGCTGAACCTCGTCCTTTCTGTTTTAATGCTGGCTGGCATTCTCCTGCTGGTTGGTGCGTGGCTTGCGTTCAGGCAGAATGACATGAAACGCATGGCGCTGATGCTCGTGCTGGCGCTCGCCATAGGCGTCAATGTGGGGATCTGGACCTTGCCGTCAGATAGCGGCACCCCACCTGCCGAAGCGACGTTGCGATAAGGCACGACACCCTTGCGGTGCCAGCACGCGATCCTTACGGCTGCTCCGCACGCTTTTGGTTTCGACCGGCCGTCGGCCGGTGCTGTGTTTCAGTCGGACTGAAGGGTGGCTCTCTTCACCGCGGCTGCTTGCAAAGGTATCTTCATGCCCTCTCTTGACGCCATCAGCCGGGAATGGCTGTCATCGCCGCGCAAGGACGTGCTGGCCGGGCTGGTCGTGGCGCTGGCGCTGATCCCCGAAGCGATCGGCTTTTCGATCATTGCCGGAGTGGATCCCGCGATCGGCCTTTATGCCAGCTTCACCATTGCCGTCATCATTGCCTTTACCGGCGGACGCCCCGGCATGATTTCTGCCGCAACGGCAGCAGTGGCGGTGATCGTCGTGCCGCTGGTGCAGCAATATGGCGTCGGCTATCTGTTCGCTGCCACCATACTCATGGGCATCATCCAGATCATCGCCGGTTTCCTGCGCCTCGATCTGTTGATGCAATATGTCTCGCGCTCAGTGGTGACGGGGTTCGTGAACGCGCTCGCCATCCTCATCTTCATGGCGCAATGGCCGCAGCTGGTGGGCGTTGGCTGGGAAACCTACGCGCTCGTCGCTGCCGGGCTGGCGATAATCTATGGCCTGCCGCGGGTGACGCGGCTTGTACCATCGCCGTTGATTGCCATCGTCGTGCTGACCGCATTCACGATCTTTACCGGGACAAGGGTGTTCACCGTCGGCGACATGGGTGAACTGCCGCGCACAATGCCTTTCTTCGCGCTGCCCGATGTGCCGCTCACGCTTGAGACCCTGCGCATCATCCTGCCGTTCTCGCTGACCATGGCGGCGGTTGGCCTGCTGGAATCGATGCTGACCGCGCAGATCGTGGACGAACTGACCGACACCGGATCTGACAAGCGGCGCGAGATGAAGGGGCAGGGCATCGCCAATTTCTTCACCGGCTTTCTTGGCGGCATGGGCGGCTGCGCGATGATCGGGCAATCGGTCATCAATGTGAAGTCGGGCGGCTCGACCCGGCTGTCCGCGCTGACCGCCGGCGTGACGCTGCTGTTCCTGATTATCGTGCTTGGACCCTGGGTCGCGCAAATCCCCATGCCCAGCCTGGTGGCAGTCATGATCATGGTGTCGATCGGCACCTTTTCATGGCGGTCGATCCGCGATTTGCGCTTCAATCCCTGGCAGTCGAGCGTGGTGATGATCGTGACCGTCGCGGTGGTCGTGTGGACGCACAACCTTGCGCAGGGCGTGCTTGTCGGCGTGATCCTGTCAGGACTGTTCTTTGCCGGCAAGGTGACGCGCCTGTTCGACGTCGCATCGCAGCTGTCTCCCGATGGCCGTCATCGCACTTACAGCGTCG
Source organism: Croceicoccus esteveae (assembly GCF_031846435.1). Classification (NCBI taxonomy): domain Bacteria; kingdom Pseudomonadati; phylum Pseudomonadota; class Alphaproteobacteria; order Sphingomonadales; family Erythrobacteraceae; genus Croceicoccus; species Croceicoccus esteveae. The sequence continues at coordinate 473,733 of NZ_JAVRHS010000002.1, read as the reverse complement.
GTGGACAGCTGTTCTTTGCCAGCTCGGACCGCTTCATTTCGGCCTTCGATTTTTCAGAAGTGCTGGACCGCATCACGATCGACGTTTCTGCCGCGCATCTTTGGGATATCACCGGTGTCGACGTTCTCGACAAGGTCGTGCACCGGTTCCGCCGCGAAGGGGCAGAGGTGGACATCATCGGCCTCAACCCCGACAGTGCGCGCATGATCGAACGCTATGCAACGCACGACAAGGAAGCCGCCGCTGCCGGAGGAGCGCATTGACGAACGATCTCGCCAACGTTGAGGCGGCGGATGAAGAGTGCATCCTCGCCTGCATTGACGACTCGCCATACTCAGCGCCAGTCGTGCAACTGGCCGCATGGGCAGCGCAGCGGCTTGGCCTGCCGGTCGAGATCCTGCGCGTGGTGCAGCGACACGCGGCGGTAGCGCGCCGCCGGGACCTGTCGGGTGCGATCGGTCTCGGGGTGAAGAGCGCCCTCCTTGAAGAGCTTACCGAAATGGAGGAGCGTTCAGCCCGCCTGGAAGTCGAGCATGGTCGACTCCTGCTCGAGGCCGCGCGGGAAACAGCGCTTGCTGCTGGCGCGCCGTCGGTCCGGTTGCTGCATCGGCACGGTGGCATTGTAGAGACCATTCTGGAGCGCGAAGTACATGCGCGCTGCGTAGTCATCGGCCGGCGCGGGGCAAGTCACCGGTTTGCGCAAGGGCACATCGGGTCCAAGGTCGAGCGCGTCGTGCGTGCCAGCGACCGGCCAGTGCTGGTGGCCGGGCTCGACGGATCCGCGCCTCGGCATATCGTCATCGCCTATGACGGCAGCGAGGCGGCCGATCTGGCTATCGACCGCCTGCTGCAATCACCGGCTTTTGCCGGGCTGCCGGCGACGATGGTGACAGTGGGTGCCGATGATGCGGTGAACCGCCGCCTGCTCGATGAAGGCAGCGCGCGCCTTGCTGGCAGCTTTGCAGTGACAAGGCTGCTGGAGCGCGGTGATCCGGAAGAAGTGCTGCCCGCGATTGTAGCAAGGACACCGGGCGCCATGCTGGTGATGGGCGCTTATGGCCATTCGCCGCTGCGCAGCCTGATCGTGGGGTCGACCACCACCGCACTTGTGCGCACGGTCGAGGCGCCTGTCCTTTTGGTGCGCAAGCAACGCTGAAGCCATCTACAGCTTTGCATATCTGCCGGCCGGTTCGTGTGCGTTGGCAAACGCCAGGTCAGTTTACTCCGCGATCAATGTCTGTCCGGCAGTGCCGCCGGGCAAAGACAGGGCAGGCAGGATTGAAGGGTTGAGCGGGTAGGCCGATCCATCGTGAGAGAGCCGCACCGTTTTTCCTGCCGCACCACCCCCCGATACGCGAACGGCGAGATCGCGCCAGCCATTGCTGCTGCTGTCGAGCACGCGAACGGGCGGGCGGACGATGGTTGTCTGACTGATGGTGCGATAGAACCCGTTTTCCTGTTGCAGCACGAACAATGTACAGCCGCCGCTGCCGCACCACCCGCCGCTTTGTGCATACAGCAGCGTTTCAGCCACGCCGTCGCCATCAAGGTCAGCGCGGGCTGACTGGAACCGCTCCACCTGCAGTTCGGAGCGGGCAAATTGCGCCAAGGCGCTGCGATCAGCCGTTGCCTGCCCCACAGCCGCTGTCTTGCTGCCAGTAAGGACCGGGTCGCGTCGGGTCTGTTGCTGCGATACCGCGACAGCGTCGGAGGCAGAGCCGCCGGGAGGAGGAGAGCAGGCGGCAAGCGTCGCCATGCAGAGCGCAAGGGTCACGCCGCTTTTCTTCCTGCCATGCACGTCCGGTCTACTGCCCCACCTGCATGCCGCCCTTGAACAGAGCAGCTGTGCGGCCCTGCAGCGGCTGCCGGTCAAACGGCGTGTTACCTGCCTGCGCCTGCATGCGGTCCGAATCGACGATCCACGGCCGGTCCACATCCACGATGGCCACATCCGCTTCGTAACCTTTCTCAAGCACGCCTGCCGCAATGCCCAGAATGGTGGCAGGATTGGTGCAGAGCAGGGCGCAGACGCGCGGCAGGCCGATCAACCCGTCCCTCACCAGTGCAAGGGTGAGCGGAAGCAGCGTTTCGGCACCCGCCATACCGGGCGCTGCATCGGCAAAAGGCAGGCGCTTGTCTTCCGGTCCGCGTGGGTCATGGCCCGATGCAATCACGTCGATCGTGCCGTCGGCAAGCGCTTCACGCACAGCCTGCCGGTCTTCCTCGCTGCGCAGCGGGGGCGACAGGCGGGCAAAGGTGCGAAAATCCGCCATCGCGATATCAGAAAGCATGAAATGCGCAGGCGTGACGCCGCAGGTGACGCGCGTTCCGCCGGCCTTCGCCTTGCGGACCAGATCCAGCCCGGCGCGTGTCGTCACCTGCCTGATGTGCAGATGTACGCCGCTCATCGCTGCCAGCATCAGATCACGCGCAATTGCCAGCGCTTCTGCTTCGGCAGGCGCCGCAGGTAGGCCAAGGCGCGTCGCTATTTCGCCGGCTGTTGCGACTGCATCTCCTGCAAGCCCGGTATCTTCGGCATGGGTGATCACGGGAAGGTCAAGCATCGCTGCATATTGCATCACGCGCAACATCACGCCGCTATCCGCTATCCAGCTGCGGCCGGTTGCCACCGCCCTGGCGCCTGCTTCCTTCATCAGCGCCATTTCCGCCAGCTGCGTTCCAGCCAAGCCCCTGGTTGCGGCCGCCAAGGGGTGAACCCACAGGTCAGGTTTGCCAAAAGCAGCGGCAAAGCGCACGCGGGCAGGGTAATCGAGCGGGGGCGCCTGATCGGGCATCAGCGCGGCACGGGTGATACCGCCGAAATGAAAGGCAGGCTTGTCGATCTCGAACACGCCGAGATCGACAATACCGGGCATCACCACCATGCCACGCGCGTCGAATACGCGATGGCCAGCTGCACTGGTCTCACCGCTGTCTATCTGGCGGCTGGTGCCAACAATCCGATCACCTTGGCAAAGCAGAACAACCGGCGATGCGGCATCGCTGATGCCATCTGTGCACAGCAGCCGGCCATTCGTGATCGTCAGAGGGGGTGCAGGCTTCATGAGGGGTCCTGCGGCCTGTCCGCAGCCGCCGGATCGCCCACCGCTGCATTCCCCGCCGCCGGATCTCGCTCGGGCAAACGCCAGCCCGGCACATGCCGAGCCCGTCGGGTCAGAACGTCGAGGCAGGCCATGCGGATCGCGACACCCATCTCTACCTGTTGCGTGATTGCCGAGCGGCCAAGCATGTCTGCCACGACCGAATCGATCTCCACGCCGCGGTTCATGGGCCCGGGATGCATCACAAGCGCATGCGGCGCAGCCAGCGCCAGGCGTTCCGGCGTCAGGCCGTAGAGTGCGCGATATTCCCCTGCCGAGGGAATGAACGAGCCAGCCATTCGCTCCTGCTGAAGCCGCAGCATCATGACCACGTCCACACCCGCAATGGCAGCGTCAAAATTGTTGAACGGTTCCACTCGCATCCGTTCCATGGCGGCCGGCATCAGCGCAGGCGCCGCGCAGACGCGGATCTGCGCGCCAAGTGCGGACAGCAGCAGGATATTGGAACGCGCGACCCGGCTGTGCAGGATGTCGCCGCAGATCACGACCTTGAGCCCGGCAAAGCCTCCTGCGCCCTGTTCGTGCAGGGGCTTTGTGCCATCCGGCACGATGCGCCCCTGCATCCAGTGGCGCATCGTCAATGCGTCCAGCAAGGCTTGCGTGGGATGTTCATGGCGCCCGTCGCCTGCATTGATGACAGGGCAGTCGACCTTGTCCGCGATGAGCTGCACCGCGCCCGAACTGGCATGGCGGATGACGATCGCGTCGGCCCGCATCGCGTTCAATGTAGTGGCCGTATCGATCAGCGTTTCGCCTTTTTTCACGCTGGATGTGGCGGCATGCATATTGACGACATCAGCGCCCAACCGCTTTCCCGCAATCTCGAACGACAGAAGCGTGCGGGTGCTGTTTTCGAAAAAAGCGTTGATGATGGTGAGCCCGGCCAGCGTGTCCACATGTTTGTGGCGCTGGCGGTTCAATGCGACATATTGCTCCGCCTCATCCAGCAGATAAAGGATTTCCCAGGGCGCCAGGCTGGAGATGCCGACAAGATCCTTGTGCGGGAAAGCAGCCCTTCCGGCAGGATACTGATCAGCACGAACAGCAGGCGGTTGAGCAGGGTCGGGCAGGGGCGTGTCGCGCATCTGCCGCAATTCCTATCAATGCGGCTTGAACAGCGCAAGGAGCGTGCAAAGCCACCGTCATCGCCGTCAGCATCCTGTTGTGTCATTCGCATTTGCGGGCAGACCGGCAATTGCCTAATAAGGCGCGCAACCCGCTCCGGCTGGTGGCATCACGCAGCAAAGGCTTCTTTCCGGTTCGCCCCCGGGTACACGTCCGCTCCCGCTCAAGGATACAACATGGCTTTTGCACGCAAGGTCTGGAAACTGCTGGTCGGGATCAAGGATGGTCTGGTCCTGCTGCTCCTGCTTCTGTTTTTCGGCCTGCTTTATGCTGCACTCAGCTATTCTCCCAAACCGGCGCTGGTGCGCGATGGTGCCCTGCTGGTCGCGCTTGACGGCGTGGTGGTGGAAGAGCCGCAGACCATCGACCCGCTGTCGTTGCTGCTGTCGTCGCGCGCAAATGTGCAGGAGCATCGGGCGCTTGACGTGGTGCGTGCCATAGAAGGGGCGGCCAGCGATGAGCGCATCAAGCTCGTCGTGCTCGACCTCGATTATTTTCTGGGCGGCGGAAGCGTGCATCTGTCCCGTATCGGCGAAGCAATGGACAAGGTGCGGGCTGCGGGCAAGCCGGTGCTGACTCATGCGATCTATTATGCCGATGATGCGTTCCAGCTTGCCGCGCATGCCGATGAAGTCTGGCTTGACCCCTTGGGCGGCGCGCTGGTCGCAGGCCCCGGTGGCACCAGCCTTTATTACGGAGACTTGCTTGAACGGTTGAAAGTGAATGTACACATCTATCGCGTGGGCACTTACAAAAGCGCAGTAGAGCCGTTCGAGCGCAATGATCAATCGCCTGCCGCCGAACAGGCCGCACGCGCCTTGTACGACAGTTTGTGGACCAACTGGCAGGACGAGGTGAAGCGTGCCCGTCCGCAAGCGCAGATCGACCTGGCGGCCAGCGAGCCTGCCCGCCTTATCGAGGCGGCAGGCGGCGATCCCGCGCGCGCCGCGCTCACGGCAGGGCTGGTCGACAAGCTCGGGACGCGCGAAGCTTTCGGTGCGCATGTAGCCGGCATTGCAGGACCCGATCCCGTCCTTACCGAAATGCCGGGTGCCTATGCCCACACAGCCTATGATGCCTGGCTGGCTGCAAACCCGCTGGAGAACGATGGCGCGGCGATCGGCGTGGTCACCATCGCCGGAGAGATCGTCGACGGCAAGGCAGGACCGGGCGCGGCGGGAGGAGAAAGCATTGCCGCGCTGCTGGACGAAGCGCTGGACGACGAGCTTGCCGCCCTGGTCGTGCGCGTCGATTCCCCGGGCGGTTCGGTACTGGCCTCGGAACAGATCCGTCAGGCTATCTTGCGGCACAAGGCCAAAGGCATTCCGATCGTTGTTTCCATGGCCAATGTCGCCGCGAGCGGCGGTTACTGGGTGGCAACCCCTGCCGAGGCGATCTTTGCCGAACCCTCGACGATCACGGGATCCATCGGGGTATTTGCCGTCGTTCCCACATTGGAGGACTCCTTGGGGGCGATCGGGATCAATGCCGATGGGGTGCAGACCACGGTGCTATCGGGACAGCCTGACATCCTTGGTGGCTTCACGCCGGAACTCGAGCGGGTGATGCAGGCGCAGATCGAAGGCGTCTACGGCCGGTTCCTGAGCCTGGTCGCGACATCGCGCGGCTTGCCCCTGCAACGGGTTGCTCCTGTCGCCGAAGGGCGGGTCTGGGCCGGCGGAACAGCAAGACAGCTCGGTCTTGTCGACCGATTTGGCGGGCTGGAAGAAGCGGTTGCCTATGCTGCCGGTCGCGCCGAGCTGAAGGAGGGGGCGTATCACACCCGGTTCCTGGCGCCGGAGCCCGATTTCCTGACCTCCCTGTTTGTCGACATGGCAGCGCCCGAAAAGCAATCCCGACGCGGCGGTGGCGCGGATCTGTTTGCGCATCTGGCCGCCGGTCGCAGCGCCATGGTGTCCCGGATCGCGGCAGACACAAACCGGCTGTTTGCTACTCCCGGGGTGCAGGCACGCTGCATGGAATGCCCCGTAGCGCTGCGCGCGCCAGAAATCGGGGGAGCGGCCCCGCAGATGTGGGGGGCAACCGTGCAAGGGTCTTACATGATGCAGATCGCCAGAATGCTGTTCGCCGCCGGCTGAGGCTCGATCGCCGCATGGATGTGAGCCGGTGACGCGAACAACACCGGCAAAGCTCAATCGGGCGGAGGCGGCGTTTCCATCGGGGTGCCGCCTGGCACCGTGGTATCGGGCGCGGGAGGATCGAATTCGCCAGGCTGCCGCATCGGTTCTTCGATCGGGGGAGGCGAAGCCGGGGTCTCCGGCGGCGCGCCGGGATCGATGCGGTCAGGTGGCGTGCTGTTCGCGTTTGCGGATGTTTGCTTAGTCATCATTTTGAAACGCACTGCTTGGGCGGTACGTTCCATGAGCCCTGCCATCAAGCTTGCGCTTCGGCAGGAGCTTGGATACACGCGCACTGCCGATTTCCTGCCGCAGGGATAAGGTATGTCGCGGGCGTGGCGGAACTGGTAGACGCGCCAGATTTAGGTTCTGGTATCGCAAGATGTGGGGGTTCGAGTCCCTTCGCCCGCACCAGCCTCAGGCGCTGGCATGCCATTGCTGATCCTTGCGGCTTTTACGATCCTGTTCGAAAGAGACATCCATGCAGATTGCCGAAACCAAGAACGAAGGCCTTGCCCGCGCTTACAACGTGACAATTCCCGCCAGCGAGATCGAATCGCGTGTCGCGGCCGAAGTAAAGCGCATCGCGCCGCAGGTGAAAATGCCTGGTTTCCGCCCCGGCAAGGTGCCGGCCAATCTGGTCAGGAAGATGCATGGCGAGGCGCTGCACGCCGACGCGCTGAACAACGTCGTGCGTGAAAGCGTCGACAAGGTTGTCGCAGAGCACAAGCTGCGCCCCGCGATGCAGCCGACGGTCGCGCTCGGCGACGGCTATGAACAGGGCAAGGATGCCGAGGTCGGGATCGAGCTTGAAGTGCTGCCCAAGGTCGAGGTGCCATCGCTCGACGGGCTGAAGCTGGAAAAGCTCGTGGTTCCTGTAGGGGATGCCCAGATGGACGAAGCGCTGGAGCGGATCGCCACTCAGCAGAAGAGCTTTGAGCCGGCAGCCGAAGCAAAGAAGGCCGAAGACGGCGATCAGCTGATCATCGACTTTGTGGGCAAGCTTGACGGTGAGCCGTTCGAAGGCGGCGCCGGCGAGGATCAGGCGCTTGAGCTGGGTGCAGGACGCTTCATTCCAGGCTTTGAAGAGCAGCTTCTGGACGTGGTGGCAGGTGAGGAAAAGACCATCACGGTCAAGTTCCCCGATGAATATCCGGCTGAAAATCTGAAGGGCCAGGAAGCGACCTTCGACGTGACCGTCAAGGAAGTGAAGGTGCCTTCGCAGACCAGGGTCGATGATGACTTTGCAAAGTCGCTGGGGCTGGAAGGGCTTGATAAGCTGAAGGAACTGCTGCGCGGGCAGTTGCAGCAGGAAACCGACGGCATGACCCGTACGCAGATGAAGCGCGCCTTGCTGGATCAGCTTGCAGCCGGACATGATTTTGAGGTTCCTCCGGCGATGGTGGAGGCAGAGTTCCAGCAGATCTGGAGTCAGCTGGAGCAGGAAGCCAATCGTGAGGAAGACCCGCAGGCTGCCCTCGATGAGCTGGCCGCAGAGCGTGAGGATTACCGTCGGATCGCGCAGCGACGCGTGCGTCTTGGTTTGCTGCTGTCGGAAATCGGCCAGGCAAATGGTGTTGAGGTCAGCGGACAGGAAATGTCCATGCTGATCCAGCAGGCGGCCCAGCAGTACCGCCCTGAAGATCGTGACCGCTTTGTGCAATATGTCCGGCAGGATCCGATGGCGGCAGCGCAGTTGCGAGCACCGCTCTACGAGGACAAGGTAGTCGATTTCCTGTTTGACAAGGCCGAAGTTACCGAACGGGAAGTCACGCGCGACGAACTGCAGGCAGCGATTGAGGCAGATGAAGCCGACGCCAGCAAGGATGCACCTGCCGGCGAGGAGCAGGCAGACGCATCAGACAGCGATGCCAAGGCAAAGAAGCCCGCGGCTGCCCAGAAAGGCGGCGCTAAAAAGTCAGCCGCCAAGCCTGCTGGCGAGGGCGACACGCCAGCCAGCAACGCCAAGCCCGAGAGCGATGACAAGGATGCCGAAGCCGCGCCGGTCAAGAAGAAGGCCGCGACCAAGAAGCCTGCTGCCAAGAAGACTGCCGAATAGGGTGATTGGCGGCAGGCCATAGCCGGATGGGCAGCGGTCTGGCCACGTGCCGGGTGCAGCCTGCCGGCTGTGCTGTGCCGGAAATTTTCCTTCTGACCGCAGCTTTGTTGCCGCTGCCAGTCGCAGTTTTACGAGCGTGTTAATGGTCTTGAAGATAGAGGCAATGATCGCGACATAGGCGGCACCAAGGATTACCAGAGGAATACATGGCAAACGGACAGGCAAGCATGCAGATCGATCCGCTGACAGGCGGGTTGGTTCCTGTAGTTGTGGAGCAGACGAGCAGGGGCGAGCGCAGCTTCGATATTTTTTCCCGGCTGCTGCGTGAACGGATCGTGTTTGTCACAGGGCAGGTCGAAGACGGCATGGCGTCGCTGATCGTGGCGCAGCTGTTGTTCCTCGAATCGGAAGATTCCTCCAAGGATATCTCCATGTACATCAACTCGCCCGGCGGGGTGGTTACTGCCGGGATGGCGATCCACGACACCATGCAATATGTGAAACCGCGCGTGAGCACGGTCTGCATTGGTCAGGCGGCATCAATGGGAAGCTTCCTGCTGGCGTCGGGTGAACCGGGAATGCGTATAGCGCTCCCCAACGCGCGCATCATGGTCCACCAGCCATCGGGTGGAGCGCGCGGCATGGCATCCGACATCGAGATCCAGGCGCGTGAGATCCTGCGGATCAGGCGGCGGATGAATGACCTCTATGCGCAGTACACCGGTCAGCCGCTGGACGAGATCGAGAGAAGGATGGATCGCGACACCTTTCTCGAGGCCGATGAAGCGAAGGAATTCGGCATCGTCGATCAGGTGTTTGTATCCCGCGCCGATGCCGAGAATGCGACGCCGAGTTAAACGCAAAGACGTACGTTTATGCTGTGGTGCTGCATCGAGCAATGTTTCAACAGGGCACGCGCTTGGCGTTGAGGGACGCGCATGGTTGATTATCATGTTCGAGCGGGTAAGTTTCCCCGATCCTGTTCGGATTCGGCATGTTCCGATCCGGATGGAACAGGCCCCGCTCCAGGGCGGCTGAATCAGGAAAGATTATGACCAAAGTGAGCGGATCCGACACCAAGAGCACGCTTTACTGCAGTTTTTGCGGTAAATCGCAGCATGAGGTGCGCAAGCTGATCGCAGGACCTACGGTGTTCATCTGCGATGAATGCGTGGAATTGTGCAACGACATCATCCGCGAGGAAACCAAAGCGGGTATGGTGGGCAAGAAGGACGGCGGCGTTCCGACGCCTGTTGAAATCTTCACCACGCTCAACGATTATGTGATTGGCCAGGACCGCGCCAAGCGGGTTCTCGCGGTTGCGGTACACAACCATTACAAGCGGCTGAAATACTCCGGCAAGACCGACGATGTGGAACTTGCCAAGTCGAACATCCTGCTGGTGGGTCCGACAGGGTCGGGCAAGACCTTGCTGGCGCAGACGCTCGCCCGCACTTTTGACGTGCCGTTCACGATGGCGGATGCGACAACTCTGACCGAGGCAGGTTATGTTGGCGAGGATGTGGAGAACATCATCCTCAAGCTGTTGCAGGCCAGTGACTACAATGTGGAAAAGGCCCAGCACGGCATTGTCTACATCGATGAAATCGACAAGATCACCCGCAAGGCCGAAAATCCTTCGATCACACGCGATGTGTCGGGCGAGGGCGTGCAGCAGGCACTGCTCAAGCTGATGGAGGGCACCACCGCTTCGGTCCCGCCACAAGGCGGCCGCAAGCACCCGCAGCAGGAGTTCCTGCAGGTGGACACCACCAACATTCTGTTCATCTGCGGCGGAGCCTTTGCAGGGCTTGAGAAGCTGATCTCTGATCGCATGGCCAAGCGTTCAATCGGGTTCGGCGCGCATGTCGCCAATCCGGAAAAAAAGCAGGTCGGCGAGTTGCTGAGCAAGGCGGAGCCTGAAGATCTGCTGAAGTTCGGATTGATCCCCGAATTCGTTGGCCGACTGCCAGTAATCGCAACGCTTGAAGATCTTGACGAAACTGCGCTGGTGCGCATCTTGCAAGAGCCGAAGAACGCTTTGGTAAAGCAGTACCAGAAGCTGTTCGAACTCGAGGAAGTGGAGCTTGCCTTTACTGACGATGCTCTTGTCGCCATCGCCAACAAGGGCATCAAGCGCAAGACAGGAGCCCGCGGGCTGCGTTCGATCGTTGAGGCTATTCTCCTCGACACGATGTTCGACTTGCCAACGCTTGAGGGTGTGAGCAAGGTGGTGGTCGACAAGGACGTGGTCGAAGGGCTCAAGGAGCCGATCAAGGTTCATAAAGGCAAGGAAGCCGCCGCCTGACATCTGACAAAGCCCGGTGCAGGCCAATTGGGTTTCGCGCCGGGCTTTTCAATGTGACTGGCAGGCGTGCATCCCGTGTTTGTTACATGAATAACATGAGCAGGTTTGCGCTTCTTTCTTTGGTCGGAAGACTGGCAAAGGCTTCGACAACCCCGCATCAGCTTAGTCTTCCCTAAGGTCAACTCACCTTTTACATCCGGCCCCTGTCTTCGACTGACAGCACGCTGGTGTCGCATCTTCCACGCTGCCGGAAGGGAAGCTGTCGCAGAGTACCAGGCCCATTCTGCACCGCGCGGCCAGTGCCTGCATTTCGCGCAGGCACATGCACAAACGATCAGAAGTAGCGTTCGCCGACCCGAATTGTATCGCCCGGCGCAACATATACCGGCCGACCCGAGTTAAGCTTGTAGGTGCGCTCTTCATCGGTGCCGGCTCTTCTGATGAACACCCGGTCCTTTTCAGCTCGGTACGTAAAGCCTTTTGCCAGCGCGACCGCCTGCATCACGGTCAAATTGCTGCTGTAAGGATATTCTCCGGAATTGTTCACCTCGCCAAGAATGAAGAACGGCCGGAAATTCAGAATTTCGACGTTTACACGCGGGTCGTTGAGATAACCCTGACTGAGCCCCGCTGTGATGTCGTTCTGCAGTTGCGCGCTGGTCTTGCCCACCGCAGGCAAATCGCCGATCAGCGGAAAGGACACTGCACCTGCAGCCGTGACGAGATATTCCTTGCTCAATGCGTCTTCGCCAAACACCGTGATGTTCAGCCGGTCGCCTGAGGCCAGCCGATATTCGGGTGCGTCATAACCATCTTCTGCCAGCGGAGGAATGTTGCCGCTGCATGCTGCGGCCAGCATGGCGAGTCCCATGACCATCATGCGTGTAAAACTGGTAATGCGCATAGCTAACGTGCCCTTGCTACGGGTAAAATGCCACGGGTAAACTTTGTCGGCAACTATACCGATGCACTGGTTCAAGGCAATGCGGTGCTGCAACTTGTGCCGCCCTGCTACGCATCGATCATGTCGCGGTCGATCTCGCCAGCGCGGTTCTGAATGAAGTTGAAGCGGTGTTCGGGGTTGCGGCCCATCAGCTGATCGACCAGCTCCTTGACCGCGGCGCGCTGCTCATATTCAGGTGGCAAGGTAATGCGAATGAGGCTGCGGCTGGCAGGGCTCATCGTGGTTTCGCGCAATTGCTGCGGGTTCATCTCGCCAAGCCCCTTGAACCTGCCGACATCGACTTTCTTGCCTTTGAAGACACTGCGCTCGAGCTCTGCCCGATGGGCATCATCACGAGCATAGCGGCTCTCCTTACCCGCAGTGAGCCGGTAAAGCGGCGGCTGCGCCAGGAACAAATGCCCGCCGCGCACGATTTCGGGCATCTCCTGAAAGAAAAACGTCATCAGCAAGGTCGCGATATGCGCGCCATCCACGTCGGCGTCGGTCATGATGATGATGCGGTCGTAACGCAGATTGTCAGGGTTGCAGTCCTGCCGGCTGCCGCACCCCATCGCCAGCAGCAGGTCAGCAATTTCCTGATTGCCGCGGATCTTGTCGGCACTGGCGCTGGCCACGTTCAGGATCTTGCCGCGGATCGGCAGGATCGCCTGCGTCTTGCGGTCGCGCGCCTGCTTGGCACTGCCGCCGGCCGAATCGCCTTCGACGATGAACAGTTCGGTATCGCCGCTGCCTTCGCCCGAACAGTCGGTGAGCTTGCCAGGCAGGCGCAGCTTGCGTGCGTTGGTTGCGCTCTTGCGCTTTATTTCCCGCTCCTGCTTGCGGCGCAGCCGTTCGTCCATGCGTTCGAGCACATAGCCGAGCAGGGCCTTGCCGCGTTCCATGTTGTCGGTTAGGAAATGGTCGAAATGGTCGCGCACGGCATTTTCCACCAGCCGGGCCGCGTCGGCGGAGGTGAGCCGGTCCTTCGTCTGCGACTGGAACTGCGGATCGCGGATGAACAGCGACAGCATGATTTCGCTGCCGTTGGTGACATCGTCAGGCGTCATGTCCCGCGCCTTCTTCGCACCTGTCAGCTCGGCAAAGGCACGCAGCGATTTGGTCAGCGCAGCCCGCAATCCCTGTTCATGGGTGCCACCATCGGGCGTCGGAATGGTGTTGCAGTACCAGCTGTAAGCGCCTTCGCCATAAAGCGGCCATGCAATCGCCCATTCGACGCGGCCCTGCTGCACGCCATCCGTTGCGGGAAAGTCCTGCGACCCCGCGAAGAACTCGGCCGTGACGCATTCGCGAGTGCCGATCTGTTCCTTCAGATGGTCGGCAAGCCCGCCTGGAAACTGGAACACAGCTTCTTGCGGGATATCGTCCCCTGCCAGCGCGGGTGAGCATTTCCAGCGGATTTCCACCCCGGCAAACAGATACGCCTTCGAACGGGCAAGGCGGAACAATCGCGACGCCTTGAACTTCTGCTTGCCGAATATGTCCGGATCGGGCGTGAACGCCACCGTCGTTCCGCGCCGGTTGGGCGCAGCGCCGACGCGCTCCAGCGGACCGGTCGGCAGCCCGCGCGAAAATTCCTGTGCGAACAACTCGCGGTTGCGGGCAACCTCCACCCTCGTGTTGACCGACAGTGCATTGACGACCGAGACGCCGACCCCGTGCAGGCCGCCGCTGGTCGCATAGGCCTTGCCTGAAAACTTGCCGCCCGAATGCAGCGTGGTGAGGATCACCTCGAGCGCCGACTGGCCGGGATAGCGGGGATGCTCGTCAACCGGAATGCCGCGCCCGTTGTCGCTGACGGTCAGGCGCCCGATGCCGCCATCGCCTTCCTCCAGCGTGACTTCGATGCGGGTGGCATGGCCCGCCACCGCTTCGTCCATGGCGTTGTCGATGACCTCGGCGGCGAGGTGGTGCAGCGCGCGTTCGTCGGTGCCGCCGATGTACATGCCCGGGCGGCGGCGAACAGGTTCAAGCCCTTCCAGTACCTCGATCGCGGAGCCGTCATAGTCGTCCTCGGAAGGAGGAAGGGGGTTCTTGAACAGATCGTCATTGGCCATCGGGTAGAGGTAAGCGCCTTTATGCGGCGCAATCAAGCGTGATCAGGCGAAAGCCCGCAAGCCCATTGCAGCCGATGTGATCAGAACCGTTCAGGTGCCGGGGACACGATCTGTATGCCGGTCGCAGTCACCTCGCGCACTTCGAACATGCGTTCGACCTGCCCCTGCCGATTGAAACGGAATGCGCCGTCAAGGCCCACAAACCCGTTTTCATCATGCAGTTCGGCGATTGGAAATGCCTCGCCGAATTCCCAGTCACGCGCAAGATTGATGGCCAGAAGGACGGCATCGTAACCCAAGGTCGCAATGCGAAACGGCGCATTGCCGAAGCGCGTGCGATAGCTTTGCGAAAACTGGCGGTAACGCTGGTCGGAAAGGGCGGAAAACCATGCGCCACGCAACGCGGCGCTCCGGACGACATCGGCTTCCCCGCTCCACAGTTCGGTGCCGAGGATGCGCACGTCTTTCTGCTGTGCCTTGAGCAGGGGGGCCGCGCGCACGGCCATGCGCGTGGCGTCGGCCACCAATACGGCACCGGTAGTTCCATCCGCGCTCACTCTGGCTGCTGCCGCCGCGATCGAGGCATCGCTGCGATCGTAAGTCTCGATCGTTGTGACCCGCACGTCGAGATCGCGCGATGTATCAAGCAAGGCCGATGCCGCACGCTTGCCGTACTCTCCTTGCGGCATCAATCCGGCAACGCTGGTCACGCCCTTCGATGCAGCATAGCCCAGCGTGCGGGCAATCGACTGCTTCGGCACCTGACCCATGATGTAGACGCCATCTCCGGCAGCTTGCGTATCATTGGAAAAGCTCACGAGCGGAACCCGCGCCGGTCGTGCAATCCCCACCACATCATCGACATCGTCTGACAGCAACGGCCCCAGGATCAGCCGGTTGCCATCGGCAATTGCCCGGCTGGCGGCAGCCGCAGGGCTGTCGGCAGTATCATAGGTCGTGATGCGGATGTTCGACGTGTTGGTATCGAGCAGGGCCATCGTGGTGGCATTGGCAAGCGACTGACCAACCGCGCCATTGCTGCCCGAAAGCGGCACCAGCAACGCGATGCGATGCCTGTCCTCGTCGGCATCCGGCAGTCGTTCTGCAGAAGGCCCGACGTCAACAGGAGGCGGCGCCACGGGCGGTGCAGGCTTGCTCTGCGGGATCACGCCTGCGCAGCCTGCAAGGAGCAGCGCGCCCATGGCGACGAACGCGTGGCGCAGCCCGTTAACCGTTTTGCAGGCGATCATCGATCGGTGCTTGTGGCAATCTGGCAGAACAGGCTGTGCGATCATCTCTTGCAACTCCCCGATGTTCACGTGCATCACGCCGGAATGCCGGATCCAGCGACCCAATACCCCGCGCCCGATGAACAAGCATCCAGCACCCCTTTGCCGGATACAAGTCTTGAGCCGGGTCTGTATATCGTGGCGACACCGATTGGCAATCTTGGTGATATCACGCAGCGTGCCGCAGATGCGTTGGCGAGATGCGATGTGATCGCATGCGAGGATACGCGCGTCACCGGCAGGCTGCTTCATCATATGGGTCTGCACAAGCGCATGATCCGCTACGACGATCATGCCGATGATGTCTCGCGTGATCGTCTGCTCGGCCTCATGGCTACCCAGGCGGTTGCGCTGGTGTCGGATGCCGGCACACCGCTGGTCTCGGACCCCGGATACCGGCTGGTGCGTGCCGCGCATCAGCAGGGCATTGCACTCACCGCTCTGCCGGGACCAAGCGCTGCGATAATGGCGCTGACGTTATCGGGATTGCCTACCGATCGGTTCCTGTTTGCAGGGTTCATGCCGGTAAAAGACAAGGCCCGCAGCGATATTATGACCGAACTGGCAGGGCTGCGGGCAACGCTGATATTTTACGAAACGGCACCGCGGCTGGTGTCCTCGCTGCTGGCGCTGGCAGGCGCATGGCCCGCGCGCGATGTCGCTGTGGCGCGCGAACTCACCAAGAAATTCGAGGAATGCCGCGTTGGCACCGCGCAGGCGCTTGCAGAACACTACACCGCGCACCCACCCAGAGGAGAAATCGTCCTGCTGGTCGGCCCGCCCGCCGCTCCATCCACAGCTGATCTCGACATTGATGCCATGTTGCGTGAGCAGCTTTTGGACAAGAAGGCCAGTCAGGCAGCGGCGTATCTGGCGCGGCTGCACGGGCTTGATCGCAAGACCCTTTACGAACGCGCGCTGAAGATGAAGGAAGCGTGAGGCGCCAGCGTTCCGAGCGCGAGGGACGCCATGGCGAGGACGCGGCTGCGCGGCATCTCGAGGCTGACGGCTGGCAGATCCTTGCCCGGCGGGTTCGCAACAAGGCTGGCGAGATCGACATCGTGGCACGGCGTGCAGGCATGGTGGCCTTCGTGGAAGTAAAGTGGAGAGCAGCTGTTGCCGACCTTGATCTTGCGATCGATTCACGACGGCTGGGGCGCGTTGCCGCCGCGGCGGAAGCGGAAATGCACCGGTTCATGAATGCAGGCGATGATTGCCGCATCGATGTGATCCTGCTTGCACCCGGACAGCGGCCGCGCCATCTGGAAAACGTAGGCCAGTTCTAAGGCCACACCGGGTCGAGAACCGATCCCATCCTGGAACCGCCCATTGCCGTAAAGGTCCTGCACAGTGCCCCAACCTCTCAAGATCGCGTTTCAGATGGACCCGATGCCCACGATCAACATTGCAGGCGACTCGTCCTTTGCACTGATGCTTTCTGCGCAGGCACGCGGATATGAGCTGCTTCACTACGATGTCGCTACGCTGAGCTGGCACAATGGCCGCGTCACGGCTTATGCAGCGCCTGTGGAAGTGCGGGCAGAGCCAGACGATCACTACAGCTTGGGTGAGTATCGCAGCGTTGATCTTGGCAGCGATATCGATGTCGTGATGATGCGGCAGGATCCGCCGTTCGACATCGGCTATCTGACCGGCACCTGGCTGCTCGAGCGGATCTGTGCAGAAACTCTCGTTATCAATGATCCTGTCGCAGTGCGCAATGCACCCGAAAAGATCTATGTTCTCGATTTTGCGCAGTTCATGCCGCCCACGCTGGTGACGCGCCGCATAGAGGAAGTGCGCAGCTTTGCAGCGCAACATGGCGCTATTGTCCTCAAACCCCTGCACGGTAACGGCGGCAAGGCGGTCTTTCGTATCGGGGAGGATGGCGCCAATCTGTCGGCACTTGTAGAGTTGTTCAATCAGACCTGGCCGGAACCGCATATGGTGCAGCCCTTCCTCGATGATGTAGCACAAGGCGACAAGCGTATCGTTCTGGTGGACGGGGAGGTCGCAGGCGCCATCAACCGCAAGCCGGGCGCGGGAGAGTTTCGGTCGAACCTTGCGCAGGGCGGCTATGCAGAGGCGGCCACATTAAGCGCGCAGGAGCAGGAGATTTGCGCCGTGATGGGTCCGCAACTCAGGGAACGCGGTCTGTTGTTTGTCGGTATCGATGTGATCGGCGGCAAATGGCTCACTGAAATCAACGTCACCTCGCCAACCGGCATCGTGGCCATCGACAAGTTCAACGGTACGGATACCAGCGGCATGATCTGGGACGCGGTCGAGCGGCGTCTGCAAGCACGATGATGGCGCAACTGGCAACAGCTGTCTGGCCTGTGACGCTGGACCGGCAATGACGGGCTGGATCATCGACCTTATCGAAGGCGGTGGCTATTTCGGTATCGCGCTGTTGATGGCGCTGGAAAACATCTTTCCGCCTCTGCCCAGCGAAATCATCATGGCGGTAGGCGGGCTCGCTGTTGCCGAGGGGCGCATGGCATTCTGGCCGCTGCTGTTCTGGAGCACGATCGGGACGACGCTGGGCAATTATGCTTGGTATCTGCTCGGTAACCGGCTTGGCTATGAAAGAATGAAACCCTTTGTCGACCGGCATGGCCGCTGGCTGACCGTCGACTGGCGGCAGGTTGAAAACACCAGCCGGTTCTTTCGCAAATGGGGGCAGTGGGTCGTCTTCTTCCTGCGGTTTTCACCTCTCATGCGCACCATGGTTTCGTTGCCCGCTGGCCTTGCGCACATGAATGTGTGGAAGTTTCTCATCTACACCTTTGCCGGATCGGCAATCTGGAATGGAGCGCTGATCGCGGGCGCAGGACTTCTGGCTGGCTGGTTCAGGCAATTCGAGGACTATCTGAGCGGTACTGTCATCGTTCTGGTGGTGCTGATGGTCGGGTTCTACGTCTATCGGGTGCTGACTTGGAAGCCGCGCATTTTCGACGAGGAATGACGCGTCGGTCTCAGTGGTCTCGTTCACGCGGATGCGCATCGCGATACACGTCGAGCAGCGTTGCACCATCGACCTTGGTATAGACTTGCGTCGATGACAGGCTGGCATGACCAAGCAATTCCTGCAGGCTGCGCAGATCGGCGCCCGCGGCAAGCAGATGGGTGGCAAAGCTGTGCCGCAATGCGTGCGGGGTGGCAGATGGCGACAGGCCCAGCACCGTGCGTGCCCGCGCCACTGCCTTTTGCACGATACCCTGCGCCAGGCGGCCGCCCTTCGCGCCCCTGAACAGCGGGTCGGCCGCTCCCTTGGGCCAGGGGCTCAGTTCAAGATAGGCATCGATGGCGAGTACAACTGCGGGAAGCAGCGGCACGATGCGCTGTTTTGCGCCCTTGCCGGTAATCAGCAATGTCTCGCGCAGCGGCAGGACGCTGCAATCAAGCGAAAGCGCTTCTGCGATCCGCAAGCCCGCGCCATAAAGCAGCAGCAGCACTGCCCGGTCGCGCGCGCCAGTCCATTCCGCCGTGCCATCGCGGGTTACCATCTCGGCAAGGTTCACTGCCTCATCCGGCGTAATCGCACGCGGGATGCCTTTCTTGACGCGTGGTCCTCGCAGGCGCGGTGCGGCCGTGCCGGCAAGCCCCGCCTGTTGCCGGGCAAACCCGATGAATGCCTTGAGCGCCGACAATTCGCGAGCTGCCGACGCGTTGGAAAGCCCGTCGGCACGGCGCAGTGCCATGAAACCGCGCAGCAATTGTGCATCGCACGCGGCAAGCTCTGTCCACCCGGTCCCGGCGGGCAGATGATCAAGCAGGCGTCTTGCCGCGGCCTGGTAGGCGCGGACCGTATGGGGCGAGTGGCGCAGATCGTGCAACTGATGATCATGCCAGCGCGCCAGAAGGTCGTGTAGAAGCGTCACCTCGCGTTCATGCCGCCAGCAGGTCGGCCTGAACAATGTCGGCTAGCACTCCATCGAGCAGGAGCATGCCAGTCTGCGTCACCTGCACAAGATCGCCCTCATGCCGCACGAAACCCAGGTCGCAATGCAGTTGCAGCTTGCGCAAGTCGACAAGCGCGTGCGCGGGCAGGCAGAAGCGGCGCGACAGGGCCGCAAGATCGATGCCTTCTGTCAGCCGCAAGCCCATCATCAACGCTTCGGCCGCCTGTTCGCGCAACCCCAATGCAGCTGTTTCGCAGATACCGTGGTTCTGGCGCAGTACGGATGTGAGGAAGTTCTCCGGTTTGCGGTGCCGGCGTGTGGCTGTGCCGCCGCGGCGACCATGGGCGCCGGGACCTACGCCTGCGTAGTCGCCATACCGCCAGTAGGTAAGGTTATGGCGGCTTTGCGCGCCTGGTCTGGCGTGATTGCTGACTTCGTAGGCGGCAAGCCCTGCTGCCTGCGTTTCCTCCCGGGTGAGAGTAAACAGCTGCGCACAAAGATCGTCCGACGGCATCTGGAACCGGCCGCGTCGCACATCCGTGGCAAAGCGTGTGCCGGGCTCGATGGTCAACTGATAAAGCGACAGATGGTCAGTGCCCAGCGACAGCGCCGCCCGCAATTGCGCCTGCCATTGCGGCGCCGTCTGCCCGGGCAGGGCGTAGATGAGGTCGAAGCTGACTTGCCGGAAACTGGCCTGTGCGATCTGCAAGGCAGTCAATGCCTCATCAGCATCGTGGAGCCGGCCAAGGAAGTTTAACGCCGCATCGTCGAGGCTTTGCACGCCTAGCGACACGCGGTTCACGCCGGCGCGGCCAAGATCCTCAAAACGCGCCGCCTCGACCGAGGAAGGGTTTGCCTCCAGCGTGATCTCCACCTCTTGCGACATCGTCCAGAGCTGCGCTGCGGTGTCAATCAGCCGGGCGACGAGTGCCGGCGGCATCAGCGACGGGGTGCCGCCGCCAAAGAAGATAGAGGTGACCTCGCGCGGACCGGTCTGCTGCGCCTCGTGCCGCATGTCGGCGATCAGCGCCTCTGCCCACCGCGCTTCGTCCACATCGTTGCGGACATGGCTGTTGAAGTCGCAATAGGGACACTTCTTCAGGCAGAACGGCCAGTGGATGTAAAGGGCAAGGCTCATCGGGCAGTTCAGGCGCCGAACTGTTCTGCACAAAGCTTTGCAAACGCGTCGGCCCGGTGGCTGATCGCGTGCTTGGCCGCAGGATCGATCTGCGCAAAGGTCTGCGTGCTTCCTGTTGGCACGAACACCGGGTCGTAGCCAAAGCCCAGCGTGCCGTGCGGGGGCCATGTAAGCGCGCCATCAACGCGCCCTTCGTAAACCACCTGGCGGCCATCTGGCCAGGCGATGGCAAGCACGCAGGAGAAGAACGCATCGCGCGAGACGTCGGGGCCCTGTTCCGCCAGCATCCCTTCGACCTTGCCCATGGCCATGTACCAGTCGCGCCCTGCCTTGCCTTCGAACCATTGTCGTTCGGCCCAGTCGGCCGTGTAGACCCCGGGCCGCCCATCGAGCGCTGCAACGCTCAGGCCGCTGTCATCGGCCAGCGCCGGCATTTGTGCAGCGCCGGCAGCGGCATGTGCCTTGATCAGCGCGTTTTGGATGAAAGTGGTGCCGGTTTCAGCCGGCTCCGGCAGGCCGAGCGCGCCCGCCGACAGGCACTCCATGCCGAACGGGGCGAGCAGGGCGGTGATCTCCTTCAGCTTGCCGGCATTGTGCGTCGCGATGACGAGCTTGCCCGCCGACAGGCGTGGCGTGTCGCTGGTCATCGCGATGCGACCGCACGGTCTTGTGCTGCAAAGATCTGCGCGCAGCCGGTACGCGCCAAACGCAACAGCCGCAGCAACGCCTCCTCGTCATAGGTCGCGCCTTCTGCTGTTGCCTGCACCTCGGCGATATGGCCGCCTTCGATGAGCACGAAATTGGCGTCCGCGTCGGCGTTGGCATCCTCTGCATAGTCGAGATCGAGCACCGGGAGCTCGTCGCAGATCCCGCAGCTTACTGCCGCCACCTTGCGGGTGAGCGGATCCTGCTTGATCGCGCCTGATGCCATGAGCCCGCCGATAGCCAAGCGTAGCGCGACCCAGGCGCCGGAGATTGCCGCCGTGCGCGTGCCGCCGTCGGCCTGGATGACATCGCAATCGAGCGTGATCTGCCGTTCGCCCAACAGCTTGAGATCGGTTACAGAGCGCAGGGAGCGGCCGATCAGGCGCTGGATTTCCTGCGTGCGGCCCGACTGCTTGCCCTTGGCCGCTTCCCTGCCGCCGCGGGTGTGAGTCGCGCGGGGCAGCATGGAATATTCGGCCGTGACCCAGCCTTCGCCCTTGCCCCGCATCCATGGCGGCAGGCGTTCCTCGACACTGGCGGTGCAAAGAACGCGCGTATCGCCAAAACTGATGAGGCAGGAGCCTTCCGCGTGGCGGGTGAAGCCTGTCTCGATGGCGATGGCGCGCATTTCGTCGGGTGCGCGGCCGGATGGGCGCATGGTCACTGTCTCCTCGATCTTTTCTGCGCCCGCACATAAGACAATGCGCCTGAATTGGCCAGCAGCGCGCGCGCGAAAGAACGCGCGAAAGCACAAGCCGCGCAAGGCAGGCTGCCTCCCCTTGAGCATGGGGTATGTTACGCCTAGTTTACGGCTGTGATGACAGCCTCTTTTCCGGAACTTAATCTTCGCGCGCGTGAAATCTTCCGCCTGACCGTGGAAGCTTACATCCAAACCGGCGCGCCGGTTGGTTCAAAGGTGCTTGCAGGATCAAAGGGGCTCAATTTGTCGTCCGCTTCGGTCCGTGCGGTGCTTGCCGATCTTGAACGGGCAGGGCTGCTGTCGGCGCCGCATACCAGCGCCGGACGCATGCCGACGCAGCACGGGCTGCGCCTGTTCGTGGACGGGATCATGCAGGTGTCAGAGCCGACCGCTGCCGAACGTCTGGCAATTCAGCAGCAGCTTGCCAATCCTGGCCCGCTCGAGGATGCCCTGTCCCGTGCCAGCGAACTGCTTGCCAGTCTTTCGGCGCATGCCGGCGTCGTCATGATGCCGGCGCGCGAACCTGAATTGCAGCAGATAAAGCTGGTGCCGCTTGGTGACCGGCGCGCGCTTGTCATCATGGTCGGACAGGATGGAATGGTCGAGAACCGCTTCATCGAGATTGCCGACGGCACCAGCGCCGCCACGCTGGAGCAGGTGTCGAACTATGTCACGGCGCGGCTGGCCGGGCGCACCCTTGCCCAGGCAGCGGCAGCAATGCGGCGCGAGCTTGCCGATGGACGTGATGCGCTCGATGCTGCTGCACACACGCTGGCAGAGCAGGGGATTGCCACCTTGAGCCAGGATGCCGCGCGGCGTCCGATCCTGATCGTGCGCGGGCAGGCGAGGCTGCTTGACGATGCCGCACTGGAAGATCTGGAGCGTGTCCGGTCGCTCATCGACGATATAGAAAGATCCGAACAGGTGGCGCGATTGCTGGACAACGCCCGGCAGGCGCAGGCAGCGCAGATTTTCATCGGAGCGGAAAACAAGCTGTTCTCGCTATCGGGATCGTCGGTGATCGCATCGCCCTACCGCGACCGCGAGGGGCGGGTGATCGGCGTGGTCGGTGTCATCGGGCCGACACGGTTGAATTACGCGCGCCTTGTCCCCATGGTGGACTTTACGGCACAATCACTGGGCCAGAGCCTTGACCGCAGTGCCGGCCGGGTCAGCGATTAGACAGTAATCTGGAAAGAACCTCATGAGTGATGAGCATAGCCGCGACACCGCGGTCGAGAATGAACTTAAGGGTGTGCCCGATGACATGATCGAGCCGCAATACAAGGACGGATCGAGCGATCTGCCCGATGAAGGGATTGATATCGGGGATGATGCCGACAGGCTTGGCGAAGTCGAGGCCGAACTGGCGGAAGCCAAGCAGCAGGTGCTCTATGCCCGTGCCGAGACGCAGAACGTGCGCCGCCGGATGGAGCGCGACATCGCCGATGTGCGCAGCTATGCCGCAACCGGGTTTGCCCGCGATATTCTGTCGGTGTCCGACAATCTGCACCGCGGGCTCGAAGCCATTCCCAAGGAACTGCGCAGCGATGATCGGCTGAAGGGTCTTGTCGCCGGGATCGAAGCGACCGCGCGCGAACTCGAGAAGGTATTTACCCAGCATGGCATCACTAGGATTGCCGCTGTCGGTCTGCCGCTTGATCCCAACCAGCACCAGGCCATGATCGAGGTTCCCACCGATGAAGCAGAGCCGGGCACCGTGGTGCAGGAGATGCAGTCGGGTTACATGATCCGCGATCGCCTCTTGCGGCCTGCCATGGTGGGCGTTGCAAAAAAACCCTGATGCTGTTTGCGGTGCTATCGTTTGCCGGAGCCATCGGGGTTGCCGGAACCATCGGGTAGTCTGTCGGTATATGACGATCGACAGGGATTTAATGAGGAGAAATTCCATGAAGACGAAGCTGATGGTCTTGCCGATGATGGGCGCTGCTGCCCTGGCGTTGGGCGGTTGTGCGGAAAACTACTCGGCCGAAGGCGCCGGTGTAGGTGCAGCGCTTGGCGCAGGGGTCGCCGCAATCACCGGAGAGGATCTTGTCACCTATGCAGCCGCTGGTGCGGCAGCGGGCGCAATTGCCGGCTACTTCAAGGACAAGAACGACGAATGCGACGGATATTACGACCGCGACGGTCGTTACCTCGATGATGATTGTCGTGACGATGATCGATACCGCCGTTATTTCTGATCATTGATCATTGACTGCTGAAAAGGGCATCACCTGATGGCGATGCCTTTTTCGTATGCGCATGCCGCGCGATGCCGAGAATTACCACAGCATCAGAATGGCAGTATGCTCTCCAGCTGCGCAAGCGGTGGCGCGCCGGGCAGTGCATGGCCGCTGCGCAGCAGGAAAACGTGCCGGACGATCTCTGCCTGTTGCTCGATGCCATATTGCGGCAGTCTGAAGCCGGGTTTTATCGTGTAATCATAGCGGCAGAACGGGTGCCGCATCAGCGGGAGCCAGTAGCGGCCACGCTGCTGCGACTGCCATACATGCGTCATTTCATGGATGAACAAGCCCTGCAGCCACAGTGAGGCAAAGCCGAAATCGTCGCAATAAAGTTGCGACTGCGGCGCAAAATGGATGTGGCCGGTCGGCGCCATTACGGTGTTGGTCGGCTGCAGCGGGAACCATCGCCGGCGCTTCACCAGCACAGGCGCGGTGTCCAGGGCAGGGCCAAACACTGCTGCGACAAGCGCTTTCTCACGGTCGGTCAGCCCTCGCGAGCGTCCCGCCGGACAGGCATGCGAGGCCACTCGTGTCAGCGCGCAATCCCGCCAATGGTGTGCTGTTCGTCCATACCCGACACGATTATCTTCACCTTGCCCATCACCCTATCTTGCCCGTCAACTCGTCTTGCCCATCATTCCCTCGGTGTATTCAGGGTCGCCGGGCTTTATTATAGGGGCTGCCACCGACGCCTTGTCGCCATTATCGAAGCTGATCGTCAGGTCTGCGGTGGTACGCGCCTGCATCGCAGGATCAAGGTCGAACAGCATGACGTGGTAGCCGCCAGGCTGGAACGCGAGCGATTGTCCCGGCTGAACCGATACCGACGTGACAGGCCGCATGGAACTGACGCCGTTTGCCTGGGTCGTCTGGTGCAGCTCGGTGCGTCCCGCGTTTGCTACGGCAACGGCAACGATGTTGCGAGGCATGTCGCCTTGGTTGGCAACACTGAAATAGGCAACCGCCGGCCGCCCGGTGGCAGCAGGCATGCGCACGAAAGCCTGTGTCACGAGCACGCCTTCCGGCACATCGGGCTCAGTGATTTCAGGGATCATGTTGTCTACATCCGGCGCCTCTGTTGCATCGCCGCAACCGGCAAGGATGAGCGCCAATACTGCGGGAAGCAGCGCGCGCGACCACATTGGCCGGCGGATCGATGATGAGGAAGTGCGCATCGGCAGGGATCTCCTTGGCTGGAACAGGTATGCTGCCCGTAGGCTTTTCAGAACCCTTGTTCCATTAAAATCCGGCCCTATATCGCCCTTCAACAGAGCCGCGTGGCGGGCTTGCCCTGTTGTGGGAGCCTCAAAGGCGCGGTGTCCAATTTCAATAGGTGGGAACACTTCGACTATGGCAAAAGTTATCGGTATCGATCTTGGCACGACCAACAGCTGCGTTGCAGTGATGGATGGCGACAAGCCAAAGGTTATCGAAAATTCCGAAGGCGCGCGCACCACGCCTTCGATCGTCGCATTCACCAAGGATGGCGAGCGCCTCGTTGGTCAGCCGGCCAAGCGACAGGCGGTGACGAATGGCGACAACACCATCTTTGCAGTCAAGCGCCTGATCGGCCGGCGCTTCGATGATCCGGTAACCAAGAAGGACACCGAACTGGTTCCTTATTCCATCGTCAAAGGCAAGAACGGCGATGCCTGGGTGCAGGCGGGCAGCAAGGATTACAGCCCGTCCGAGATCAGCGCGTTCATCCTCCAGAAGATGAAGGAAACCGCCGAAAGCTATCTTGGTGAGACGGTCACACAAGCCGTCATCACCGTGCCTGCCTATTTCAATGACGCACAGCGCCAGGCAACCAAGGACGCGGGACAGATCGCCGGACTGGAAGTGCTGCGTATCATCAACGAGCCGACGGCGGCCGCGCTTGCCTACGGGCTTGAGAAGGCAGACGGCAAGACGATCGCGGTTTATGACCTTGGCGGCGGTACTTTCGACGTGTCGATCCTCGAGATCGGCGACGGCGTGTTCGAGGTGAAGTCCACCAATGGCGACACGTTCCTGGGCGGTGAGGATTTCGACAATGTCGTTGTCGAGTTCCTGGCCGATGCGTTCAAGAAGGACGAAGGCATTGACCTGCGCAACGACAAGCTGGCGTTGCAGCGGCTGAAGGAAGCTGCCGAAAAGGCGAAGATCGAGCTTTCCTCGGCGCAGAGCACCGAAGTGAACCTGCCGTTCATCACCGCGGACCAGAACGGCCCCAAGCACCTGGTCAAGACGATCACGCGTGCGGATCTTGAAAAGATGGTCGACAGCCTCATCGCCCGCACGAAGGAGCCGATGAAGAAGGCACTTGCCGATGCCGGCCTGACTGCCAAGGAGATCGACGAAGTCGTCATGGTCGGCGGCATGACGCGCATGCCCAAGGTGCGCGATGCGGTGAAGGATTTCTTCGGCAAGGAACCGCACACCGGCGTCAACCCCGACGAGGTGGTCGCAATGGGCGCCGCGATCCAGGCCGGCGTGTTGCAGGGCGATGTCAAGGATGTCCTGCTGCTCGACGTGACGCCGCTTTCGCTCGGCATCGAGACGCTTGGCGGCATCATGACCAAGATGATCGATCGCAACACCACGATCCCGACCAAGAAGAGCCAGGTCTATTCGACTGCCGACGACAATCAGCAGGCAGTGACGATCCGGGTGTTCCAGGGCGAGCGCGAGATGGCCAGCGACAACAAGATGCTGGGCCAGTTCGATCTGGTCGGCATCCCGCCGGCGCCACGCGGCGTGCCGCAGGTCGAGGTGACGTTCGACATCGACGCCAATGGCATTGTTAATGTGTCGGCCAAGGACAAGGGCACCGGCAAGGAGCAGCAGATCCGCATTCAGGCATCGGGCGGATTGTCCGACAATGACATCGAGCAGATGGTGCAGGATGCGGAAAAGTTCGCCGAGGAGGACAAGCAGCGTCGTGCCCGTGCCGAGGCGCGCAATCAGGCGGACAGCCTGGTGCACTCGACCGAGCAGCAGCTGCAGGAAAACGGTGACAAGATCGGCGCTTCGCTGAAGTCGGAGATCGAGGCAGCCGTTGCCGAAGCCAAGACCGCGCTGGAAGGCGAGGATGTGGATGCAATCAACGCCAAGAGCGAGGCGCTTGCTCAAAAAGCCATGCAGATGGGTCAGGCGATCTACGAAAAGCAGCAGGCCGACGGTGCTGCAGCCGCCGAAGGAGCGCCAGAAGGTGCTGCTGCGGACAATGAAGAGGTCGTCGACGCAGAGTTCTCGGAAGTGGATGATAGCGAGAACAAGGCATAGGACCACATGGTGCGTGAGGGGCACCATTCCGCCGACGCGGGATGGTCGCGCTGGCACGGCCTGATATGAAAGGTGGCCGGCGGTTCCGATGAACTGCCGGCCGCTTCATTGATAACACCGGAGCCGGCCGTGCAGGCAGGCGCTCCGAGAGCATGCGGGCACGGTTGCCGCGGGTAACCGGATGGAGAGCAGACCATGGAAACCGAAATCGACTTTTACGAGCTTCTCGAAGTCGATCGCACTGCGGACGACAAGACGATCAAATCTTCCTACCGCCGGCTGGCGATGAAGTTCCACCCCGATCGCAATCCCGGCGATGCGGAAAGCGAGGCGCGCTTCAAGGCCGTGAGCCGCGCGTATGATTGTCTGAAGGATCCGCAAAAGCGGGCGGCGTATGACCGCTATGGCCATGCAGCCTTCGCGCAGGCGGGTCATGGTAATGCGCAGGCCGGGTTTTCCGACATCGGTGACATTTTCGAAACGATCTTCGGACAGGGGTTCGGCGGCGGACGCGGCGCAGGCGGCGCACGGCCGCGCCGCGGTGCAGACCTGCGCTACGACATGGAAGTCACGCTTGAAGATGCCTTTCATGGGCGGGACGCTGATATCACTATCGAGGTGTCGAGGAACTGCGACCCTTGTGACGGGACAGGAGCGCAGCCGGGCACAGGCAAGCGGCGCTGCACCATGTGCGAAGGCTATGGCAAGGTGCGCGCGCAGCAAGGCTTTTTCATGGTGGAACGTGCCTGCCCGACCTGCGATGGCAGGGGCGAAATCGTGGAAAGCCCGTGTCAGCATTGCCGCGGCGAGGGACGGGTGGACAAGCCGCAGACGCTTGACGTCAAGGTTCCGCCGGGCGTGGACACCGGCACGCGCATTCGGCTTGCTGGCAAAGGTGAGGCTGGCCCCAATGGCTCCCCGCCGGGTGATCTTTACATCTTCATCCACATCGCGCCCCATGCCGTGTTCGAGCGGCAAGGCACTACCCTGCTGACGCGGGTTCCGATTACTTTCACGCAAGCCGCGCTGGGTGGTTCAGTCAGACTGCCGGGCCTCGATGATGAGGGGATTGCCATCACCATTCCAGCCGGCGTTCAGTCAGGTGAGCAATTGCGCAAGCGCGGTGAAGGCATGCCGGTGCTGCAGGGGCGTGGCCGTGGCGATCTCGTGGTTGAACTGACCGTGGAAACACCGCGCAAGCTGTCCTCCCGGCAGAAGGAACTGCTGCGGGAGTTTCAGGAGACCGAAACCGGTGCGGAGTGCCCGGACGCACGTGGCTTTTTCGAACGCATTCGCGACACGCTGGGTGCAAAGGCGAAGTAAGGCTCGATCTGGCCATCTCCGCGAGGCGGAGAACATTTAGCGGTTAATGGCACAGGCGACGGCTGGGTAAAACGGTGTGCCGAGCCATGTTGCTGCATGGCCGTGCACTTGTGTTCGCGTCCTGTTCCATTTACGTAGCGCGCATGGCAAAGATAAAGCGTAAATACGTGTGTCAGGCGTGCGGCAGCGCGTCACCACGATGGCAGGGGCAGTGTGCCGATTGCGCGGAATGGAACACCCTGACTGAAGAAGTACCGCAGACGGTATTCTCTGCCCGGCATGACCTGTCCGGCGGAGGCCAGAAGATAAACTTTGTTGCGCTCAATGCACCTGTTCCGCTGCCGGTGCGGCGCAAGACAGGTCTGGCTGAATTCGACCGGGCGCTGGGCGGCGGGCTGGTTCCGGGCAGCGCGATCCTGATGGGCGGCGATCCCGGCATCGGCAAATCCACGCTGCTGCTGCAGGCCGCTGCAAGCATCGCGCGGTCAGGCGCCGCTGCTGTCTATATCAGCGGCGAGGAAGCGGCGGGGCAGGTCCGCCTGCGTGCCGAACGGCTCGGTCTTGCCGATGCGCCGATCAGCCTTGCTGCAACAACTTCGGTGCGTAATATCCTTACCACGCTCGGCAGTATGGAACCGCCCGCCGTGCTGGTCATCGATTCCATCCAGACCATGCATTCCGACCAGATCGAAGGTGCCCCCGGCACGGTCAGTCAGGTGCGCGGCTGCGCCATGGAACTGATCCGCTACGCCAAAGAGAACGACGTGGCGATGGTGCTGGTCGGTCATGTCACCAAGGATGGCAGCATTGCCGGGCCTCGTGTGCTTGAACACATGGTCGATGTGGTGATGAGCTTCGAAGGCGAGCGTTCGCATCAATATCGCGTCCTGCGTGGGCTGAAGAACCGGTTCGGTGCCATTGACGAGATCGGTGTGTTCGCCATGGAGGGGCACGGCCTTGCCGAGGTGCCGAACCCGTCAATGCTGTTCCTGTCGGGGCGGGATGAACCTGTGGCCGGCAGCGCGGTTTTCCCCGCGCTGGAGGGGACGCGCCCCGTGTTGGTGGAGTTGCAGGCATTGATCGTGCGGCTGGCCAGCGGAGCCACGCCACGTCGCGCAGTGGTTGGATGGGACTCCGGCCGGCTGGCCATGCTGCTGGCGGTGCTGGAGTCGCGCTGCGGGCTGAATTTCTCGTCAGCCGAAGTGTATCTCAACGTGGCGGGCGGCTATCGGCTGACGGATCCTGCTGCAGATCTGGCAGTCGCAGCAGCGCTCGTCTCTGCGCTTGCTGATCGTGCGCTGCCGATGCAGTCTGTCTGGTTCGGAGAAGTGTCGCTGGCCGGAGAGATCCGGCCAGTGGCACATGCTTCGCTGCGTCTGCGCGAAGCAGCCAAACTTGGCTTCAAGGTAGCCAGTGGCCCTGCAGAAGGCGCAGCGCAGGATGGCAAGATCCCCGGCATCCGTTTCAATCCGCTGCGCCAACTGCCAAATCTCGTTGACCGGATCATGGGCAACCAATAGCGGATGTGGCCATGACGGGGTTCGATCTGGCAGTTCTGATCGTGGTAGGGTTTAGCGCTATCGGCGGCATCATGCGCGGTTTCGTGCACGAGGTGCTCACCCTTTGCGCATGGGTCGCAGTGGTGCTGGCCATCTACTATCTGCATACGCCGCTCACCGCAGCCTTGCTGGAGCAGATGGACAGCCAGACAAGCGCGGCAGTGCTGGCTTTCGCGCTGCTGACCATCATTCCTTATGGCGTGACCACGCTGTTCGCGCGCTGGGCCGGATCGCGCAGCCGGGCGTCAGTGCTGGGCCCTGTCGACCGGCTGCTCGGTCTGGGTTTCGGCATAATCAAGGGGTTGATAATCGTAACTCTTGGATTTTCGCTCATCGTGCTTGTCTACGACACCATCTGGGGTGTCGAAGGGCGGCCTGACTGGATGACGCAAGCTCGCAGCTATGCCTTTGTCAATGCCGGCGGCAAGGCGCTGGTCGACGCGATCGGAAATGGTCGTGCCGTGCTGCTCGATGCGCCCGCACAGGACAGGAGCACAGAACTATGAATGCCCACCGGCTTTACACACCTGAGGTTCTGGCAGCCACGGTCCGACTTGCCGGTTTCAGCATGACTGACCAGGAGAAGGGCGGCGCCGGTGCAGCAGCCAGCTTCCCTTTGCGCGGAGAGGCGCGATCTTCAAGCTGCGGCAGCAGGTTGGAACTTGGCATGGGCACTGGCGTCGATGATCGGGTCGAGCGGCTGGGGCTTCGTGTGCAAGCCTGCGCGATCGGGCAGGCGAGCGCTGCTGTCTTTGCCGAAGCAGCGCGCGGCCGGACCCTGGAAGAGATCTGCCTTGCGGCGCAGGAGATGCAGGCATGGGTGACAGGTGGCGGTCCGCACCCCGACTGGCCGGGTCTTGACCTCATTGCCGCCGCACGTGAATATCCGGCCCGCCATGGCGCCATGCTGCTTGCCTGGAAAGCGGCCGAGCACGCGATGGCTGAGCACGGCCGGCGCTGCTGATGATCGGCACAGCCGTCCCGGGCGGGGTAAGCCGAACTTCAGACGCTGTGCGCTTCCGTCCCTTGCGCTTTATCCAGAGTTCCGGAGCATGAGCGCACCGGCCAGACCAGCAGCGCTCGGAGATGCGCGGCAGGCACTTGATGTGATCGCCGGCGACGCGTGTGACGACGATCCGCTTGCCCCTGACCGGCCGACGCGGGGTAGCCGGTGGCGGGCAGTCTCTTGCAATCACAAGCCCGCCTTGCACGGGTGGCGGCCAGTCAAGATGCGTGTGTCCTGCGGCGCAGGCGTGTTGCCGGCAAAGAAAAATGCCCGGGGTAATGGTGCAGCCCGCCTTTTGCATGGCCGGAGATTGCTGCAAACCTCTGCCTGCTTCCCCAAGCCACAGCAGATTGTGCGTTGCAACGATGTCGACACTGGTTCTGTCATACGGCAGACCGGCAATGCGTCCGTTGATCTTCGGCACGGCCGGGTGGCGATCGCCAGAACAAGGCCGATCGGTATCTGGGTCATGCCCGAGGACCTGGCGGGAACCTTTGCACGATGAGAGGCCAAGGCGCAGAGCCTGAGGTTGTCGACAGCGACGTCAGCACAGGAGGCGCGGTTTTACCCCCACAGGCGGCGCGCCTCTCCTTCGATGCGGCTGCTCTGGCGGACAATTGGCGAGCGCTAGACCGGATGTCAGGCAAGGCGCAGGCAGGGGCAGCGGTCAAGGCAAACGCTTATGGCACCGGTGTCGACCGCGTCGTTCCGACTCTTGCGAAGGCTGGATGCAGGCAGTTCTATGTCGCGCACTGGCGCGAGGGACCCGCTGTCATGGCTCATGTGCCCGCGTCCATGATATCGGTCCTGCATGGCCCGGCTAATGACGCCGAAACAGCCTTTGCACTGGCGACGGGACTGCGCCCGGTGCTCAACAGCGGCCAGCAGGTCGAACGATGGCGGGCGGCAGGTGGCGGCGTCTGCGATCTGATGGTAGACACCGGCATGAACCGCCTCGGGCTTGCCGATCGGGATTGGGGCGATGCGCTGAACACCCTGGAGATCGATACCTTGCTTTCGCACCTTGCATGCGCCGATGAGGACAATGCAATGAACATGCGTCAGCAGGCGTTGTTCAGCCAAGCGATCACGGCAATCCGGCATCGCCGCGCCAGCCTTGCCAACAGCGCGGGGATCGCGCTTGGCTCTTGCTATCATCATGATCTCACCCGGCCTGGTCTTGCGCTCTATGGCGGGGTGCCGCGTAGCGAGCTTGACGGCGTCATTCGTGATGTCGTCGCGCCTCAGGCCATGATCCTGCAAACGCGGCAAGTGCCAGCCGGTGCCACGATCGGCTACAATGCGACCTTTACCGCGCCTGCGGACATGCGGATCGGCATTGTTTCAATTGGTTATGCCGATGGCTATCTGCGAAACTGGAGCGGTCGGGGGGTGTTTTGCCACGAAGGCGCTGTACTGCCGGTAATCGGCAGGGTGTCGATGGATATGGTCGCTCTCGACCTTGCGCAGGCAATGCAGCTTGGCGAGGGCGATTGGGTCACGGCAAGCTATCGCTTGCCGGATGCAGCGAGGTGCAGCGGGCTGTCTCAATATGAATTGCTGACCTTGCTCGGGCAGCGGCTGCATTGCTGAGCAAAGCTTGCTTCGCAATTGCAGCGCATGCTACAACAGGTGCAGCATAAGCAAGATTTCCTACAAAGGTGCGATCAGGACTGCCATGGCAAGAAACGAAGCGGCCGATGGCATTATCGTCATCAAGAAATACGCCAACCGGCGGCTCTATGACACCGATAGTTCCAGCTACATAACACTTGACCACCTTGCGAAGATGACCCGCGATGGCATCGATTTTCAGGTAGTGGATGCAAAGTCGGGCACCGACATCACGCATCAGATCCTGACACAGATCATCATGGATGAAGAAGCGTCGGGCGGTTCGCAGATGCTGCCGGTCAGTTTCCTGCGCGACCTCATCTCGATGTATGGCAATTCCATGCAGTCCATGGTTCCTCATTACCTTGAAATGTCGATGCAGCATTTTCGTGAAAACCAGATGAAAATGCGCAAGGCGCTCGAAGGCAGTCTGGGGGCCAGCCCCATTGCCAAACTGGCGCAGCAGAACCTCGCCATGTTCAAGGCCGCCACCGCCGCTTTCATGCCCGGCAGCGCGCCTCAGGACGAAACGGGCGATGATGAAGGCAGCGGTGGGACACCGTCTGCGGTTCCTGTCAGCGGCTCAACGGATGCTGTGCAGGATGATCTTGATCTGCTGCGCAAGCAGATGGCGGAAATGCAGAGCCGCCTCGACCGCTTGGGCAAGTGAACGCCATGCTTGGCAAACGGCTGCAGGCGCAATAAGGCGAGCCGCAATGCAGGAGGGCAGGGCTGCCGCTCCATGCCCCAATCTGCAAGGAAAAGCGCCTGTGGCTGCGAAGGACAATGCCAAGTTTCCGACCATCCGCCACGCGCTGGACATCCGGCGCGAGGATGATTTTGCCGCCTGGTATCAGGCTGTCATTTCGCAGGCCGATCTTGCCGAGGATTCCGGTGTGCGCGGCTGCATGGTCATCAAGCCATGGGGTTGGGGGATCTGGGAACGGATCCAGCGCCTGCTTGATGAACGCATCAAGGCGACGGGGCATGAAAACTGCTATTTTCCGCTGTTCATTCCAGTTTCCTACTTCGCCAAAGAGGCAGAGCATGTCGAAGGCTTTGCAAAGGAAATGGCGGTTGTCACCCATCACCGGCTGAAACTCCAGGATGGCGAGCTGGTCGTCGATCCCGATGCGCGGCTGGAAGAGCCGCTGGTCGTGCGGCCGACCTCCGAAACCGTGATCGGTCAGGCGATGAGCCGCTGGGTGCAAAGCTGGCGCGATCTGCCTTTGCTCATCAATCAGTGGGCCAATGTGGTGCGGTGGGAAATGCGCACGCGCATGTTCCTGCGGACCAGCGAATTTCTCTGGCAGGAGGGGCATACCGCCCATGCCGACAAGGCCGATGCCATGGCCGAAACGCTCAAGATGCTCGAAGTGTATCGCGAATTTTCCGAAACCGTGCTGGCGATGCCGGTGATTGCGGGGGAGAAGCCAGAGAACGAGCGGTTTCCAGGCGCTGACGCCACCTACAGCATCGAGGCCATGATGCAGGATGGCAAGGCATTGCAGGCCGGCACGTCACATTACCTCGGGACGACTTTTGCTCAGGCAGCGGATATTCGGTATCAGGACGATCAGGGGCAGCAGCAATTGTGCCACACCACCAGCTGGGGGGTTTCGACCCGGCTGATCGGCGGGGTGATCATGACGCATGGCGACGATGACGGGCTATGCGTCCCGCCTGCCATCGCGCCGCATCAGATCATCATCCTGCCGCTGTTGCGCGGCAAGGAAGAGGATGCACAGATCCTGGCATTCTGCGACAAGGTGCGCATGGCGCTTGTGGCGCAGGACGCGTTGCGGGAGCCGATCCGCGTGCTGCTGGATACCAAGGGTGGCAAGCCGGCGGTCAAGCGCTGGTCGTGGGTCCGGCGAGGCGCTCCGCTCATCATCGAGGTTGGCACGCGCGACATGGAGGCGGGGCAGCTTTCCATCCTGCGACGCGACCGGCTCTGGCGCGACGATGGCAAGCCCGATTTCT
Source organism: Croceicoccus esteveae (assembly GCF_031846435.1). Taxonomy (NCBI): domain Bacteria; kingdom Pseudomonadati; phylum Pseudomonadota; class Alphaproteobacteria; order Sphingomonadales; family Erythrobacteraceae; genus Croceicoccus; species Croceicoccus esteveae. Next base: position 439,225 of record NZ_JAVRHS010000002.1, on the reverse strand, counting down.
TCACGCAGGACTGCGACGCTTTTGCGGCAGCAGCCGGAGACATGCTGGCAGAAATGCAGCAGGGTCTTTACGATTTTGCGCGGATGCGCCGCGATGGCGCCATCAGGCGGGACGTTGCCAGCATGGCGGACCTTGCGGCGCATTTTGCCGACGCCGAGGAAAAGCCGGGTTGGGTGGCGCTGCCCTGGGCCCGTCCAACCGGCGGCGCTCTTGATGCCATCGTCGAACAGATGAAGGGATTGAAGATCACCATTCGCAACACGCCGCTTGACGAACCTGCTCCTGAGGGCAGGTGCTTCTTTACAGCGGAGCCTGCGGTAGAGACGATATACGTCGGTCGCGCCTACTGAAGATCACAATCGTGCCGGTCAGCCAGGTGCGGCGGTCCTGGCTGCATCGGCTGCGTAAAGCACGAATGGATCGTGGATCTGTGTACCAAGCGCTGATTCGAGTTCCGTCTGTGCGGGGTGTCCAGCGCCGGCCTTGCTTCTGTCGGTGTCTAGGTTCGAGCGGAAGATCCCGGCCGCGCTGACCGGCAGAAAATCTTCATAGGTTATCGGTCGGGGCCCAGTACCTGACTCGCCTGTGTCACTGACATGATCTTCGTTGTAGAAGAACGCCAGGTCTTCGCGTTGCATTTCGCTCCAGTCGTCGGGAAATTCGTCAAATGCGCTGGCGAGCGCGATGGGGTCATCACCGGCCTCTTGTGCAGCGGCAAGACAAGTGTCGTACAGCTCGCGGCCCTTGCGTGTCAAAGCTGCGCCACGCTGCTCGATCTCCCCGAACCGGGCCGTGTGCGCCCCTGTCTCTCCGCCAAAGGAAACAGGCTCCGACAAGGCCTTGAAACTTGTTTGCCGCAGCAAGATCGGGCAGCGCCGCCGGGGCGGCCCTTCTATGGATTCCTTCGCAACCATCCCCCGCCGCTGCATTTCGCGCTGCGCCGCATCGATGTCGACGGTGCGCGGTGTCAGATGGTTGATGTGCGGCCCGGCAAAACTGACGATGTCGGCGACAAGGCGATGTGCCGCGACAAGTTCGCGATAGGTCGCAAGATCAACCCGCGCAGTGCCGTGCCAGCGGAACACACCGACAGCTTCGTCAAGGAATGCCGCTGCATCTCCGTCCGGCAGCCCACCATCGGCCTCTGCCTGCGCAATCAGGTCCATGAGCCTGTCCGAACAGATGCGCCGGCTTGCCAGGATCTCTGCAGCGATATCACGCACCGCGCGTTCCTCCACCTGCTCCAGCCGCAGGAGCGAACAGAACATGCGGAACGGATTGGCCGTCATCGCCGCAGCGGTGATCGGGCGAAAGGCAGTGGAGTGGATGGGCATACCGGCTACAGACAGATCATAATAGCCCACCGGATGCATGCCCATGACCGCGAACAGCCGGCGCAGCGCTGATAGCTCCGCTGCGGTACCCACGCGGATCGCTCCGTGTCGTTCAGCACCCAGTCGCCCTTCGTCGACGGCATCGCCGTGCGTCGCGTTCACAGATGCAACGATGTCGAGTAGCTGTCCGTAAAGCGGCACTTCTGTCCGATACATCGCCGACATCGCGGCGGAGAATCGGGCGCGGATCTGATCGGGGGAGACGTGGGAAGGCATAGCATGGTCCTGCTGCGGCTGGTGCAAGTCTGATAATCTGGCCCCGATGCTATGCAAGCGGTGTGCTCCTCCATGCAACCCTGCACGCAAGTTGCTTGCGCGCGGCAGCGGTGCAGCCCACATGGTGTGCATGAAGGCCACGCCCCCACATCCTGCATTGCCCAGCCAGAAGCAGGTGCTCGACTTTATCGGCAATTCGCCAACACCTGCCGGCAAGCGGGAGATTGCCCGTCATTTCGGATTGAAGGGGCAGGACAAGATCGCGCTGAAAGCAATGCTGCGCGACATGGCTGAGGAAGGGCTGATCGATGGCGGCAATTCCGCGTTCCAGCGCATGGGCGGCGTGCCGAAAGTCACTGTCCTCAAAGTCACGCATATAGAGGAAGGCGAGGCGATTGCCGTTCCCGAAAGCTGGTCGCCTGACAGCGGCGAGCCAGCGCCGCGCCTGCGCGTGGTTGACCGCAAAACCAAGGGCAAGCGGCCGTTTCCTGCTCTCAGGAAAGGTGACCGGGTGCTCGCCCGGACCGAGGAGACGGGCACCGGCTGGCGTGCGCATGTGATGAAAAAGCTGCCCGACGCTGAAACCGCGATGATGGGCGTTGTGGAAATTGATCGCACGGGCAAGGCATGGCTCGCCCCTGTGGAAAAGTCTGTGCGCAACTCTGTGGCAATCGCGGATGTCGGCGGCGCTCGGGATGGCCAGCTGGTACTTGCCGAACCTGTAGCGAAGTCGGCGCGGGCAGGCATGAAGGTCGTGGAAGTGCTGGGCAACCCGCTCGCCCCCAAGGCGTTCAGCCTCATCGCCATCCACAAATATGATATTCCATTCGTTTTTCCGCCGGAAGTGCAGGACGCAGCGCAGCACGCAGCAGCGTTGCCACTGTTGGCTGATCAGCGCGAAGACCTTCGCCACCTGCCTATCGTTGCCATTGATCCTGCCGATGCCCGCGATCATGATGATGCGATCTGGGCTGCTCCCGATGACGATCCCGCCAATGCAGGCGGCTGGCGCGCCATTGTCGCGATTGCCGATGTGTCCTACTATGTCCGGCCAGGCAGCGCCATCGACAACGAGGCGCGCAAGCGTGGCAATTCGGTTTATTTCCCCGATCGGGTCGTGCCGATGCTGCCCGAGGTGCTGTCGGCTGACGTGTGTTCCTTGCGCGAGGGGGAGCCGCGTGCTGCCATGGCGTGCCACCTGCGGATCGATGCACAGGGTCGCATTCGCGACCATCGGTTTACGCGCGCCATCGTGCAGATTGCCGAGGTGATTGCCTATGAAGATGCGCAGGCGCGGATCGACGATGGCACGGCCTTGGAACCGCTGACGAACCTGTGGGCGTGCTGGGAACGGCTCAATTCCGCACGGACCGGGCGCGACCCGCTCGATCTTGATCTGCCCGAACGGCGGGTGATGCTGGATGAGCAGGGGCGGATCAGCGAAATCGCCGTACGCGAACGGCTGGATGCGCATCGCGTGGTCGAGGATTTCATGATTGCGGCCAATGTGGCAGCGGCAAAGGCGCTGGAAAGCAAAGTCGCGCCGGTCATGTACCGGATTCACGAAACACCTAGTCGCGAAAAGCTGATGGCTTTGAAGGAGTATCTCGCCACGCTGGAGCGCAACTTCACGCTTGGCCAGGTGATCACGCCGGGCATCTTCAACCGACTGATCAAGGATACAGCCGACGATACCGAGCGCATGCTCATCATGGAACAGGTGTTGCGCACGCAGACACAGGCTTATTACGGTCCTGCCAATGCCGGGCATTTCGGGCTGGCCCTGGGCAGCTACGCGCATTTTACCTCTCCCATCCGCCGTTATGCCGATCTGCTGGTGCATCGCGCGCTTGTGGATGCGTTTGCGCTTGAACAGGCTCGACCGCTGGACACATCCATTCCCGCGCGATCCGGCCTCTCTGACAAGGACCGGGCAGCACTCGATGGCATTGCCGACGCCATCAGCAAGACCGAACGCCGCGCCATGGAGGCAGAGCGGGACACCATCGACCGTTATGTAGCGGCCTGGCTGTCCGGCCGGGTTGGCGAAATATTCGACACCCGCGTGACAGGGGTGCAGAAATTCGGCCTGTTCGCCACCATCATCGGGTTTGGCGGGGATGGTTTGCTGCCGATCTCCACCTTGGGGGATGAGTATTTCACCTATGATGAAAAGGCCCAGCTTCTGAAAGGCAGCGACACCGGTACGCAATTTGCCGTGGGCGACCGGCTGAAGTTACGGCTGGCAGAGGCAAACCCGCTTTCGGGTGCCTTGAAGTTCGAACTGCCCGCGTCCGAAGGAAGCGTCGAGCCTCGCGGCAGGAAGATCGTCCACAAGGGCAAGGCGCGGTCGGGAACCACGCAGGGTCCGCGTGGCCGGCCTGCAAATATCCGCCACAGCAACCGCAAGCGATGACAGCCGCCGGCCAGCCGGAGTTCTGATCGTTCAGCATGCGCCAATATGGCTGCCGTAACCTGCCACATCAGGCAATGGCGTCAATCTCGTCATCCGACAGGCGCCCTGGCACAATGATCAGCGGGCAGGGCAGGTCGCCGGCAGTTTCGGCAAAATGGGTCACCAGCGTACCGGGGGGTCCTTCGGGAGCCGCGCCCAGCACCAGGGCGGCGATGCCAGGCTGTTCGGCAAGATAGGTTTTGACCACCTGGGTGCCGATGCCGATGCGGACCGAAATGACAGGCATTCGTCCGCTTTGCGTCAGAAGATTGCCGGCCGCGGCCATCACCAGCACCTCGGCGCGGCTTTTTGCCTCCTCTTCCATCGTTGCCTGCACGCCGCCGAACGCGACGAAATCCTGTTTGGGAACCAATGCGATGACATGCACCGCGCCGCCGTTGCCCGCCGCCAGATGCGACGCAAGCCGCAAGGCCGCGCTGGCTTCCGGTGTTTCGTCCATGATAACAAGATAAATCCGCATGCCGGCTGTCCCCTGATGCCCTGGCCTGATCTGTGAGAAGGGGCAGCGGCGATGCAAGCGAATTCGTATCGCCACTTGACCATGGGCGGCATGCGTCGCAACAGGGTCTTTCCCCGGTTCACCGTAGAATTGGAACGATTTCCCAATGCCGATCGACATCAAGATGCCCGCTTTGTCGCCAACCATGGAGGAGGGCACACTTGCCCGCTGGCTGGTGAAAGCCGGCGACAGGATCGGGCCGGGCGACATCATTGCGGAAATTGAAACCGACAAGGCGACGATGGAGTTCGAAACCATCGATGAAGGCGTTGTGGCCTCCATCGCCGTTGAAGGCGGCGCGGAAAACGTCAAGGTTGGCACGATCATTGCCACTCTGGCGCAGGAAGGCGAGGACCCCGAAGCCGTGGCCGCAGCCAGTCGGAACAGTGCGCCGGACGCATCCGGAACCAAGGCTGACGAGCCGGATGCGAACCACTCGAAGAACAAGGCGGAGCCCTCCCCCGGCCGCGATGCTGCGCAAATAGAGCTGCAGGACCGCCAGGAAAAAGTCGCCGGCGAGCAGAACCGCACACGTGAGCAGACGCCGCCCTCATCCGCTCAGGAACAGCCATCCCGCACTGGCTCATCGGGAGAGCGTATCGTCGCATCGCCGCTTGCCAGGCGGATTGCAGCGGACAGAGGCATCGATCTTGCCGCAGTCGCCGGCACCGGTCCGCACGGCCGGATCGTGAAGGCTGATATCGAAAATGCCCGCACTGCCAGCGCAGCGCGACCACAGGATCAGGCTGCGGCAGCCGGTCAGGCAGAACGTGAATCTCCTTCCGCGCAGGATTTCGGTATCCCGCACGAGGCGCGCAAGCTCAGCATGATGCGCAAGACGATCGCGCGGCGCCTTACCGAATCGAAGCAGCAGGTCCCGCACATCTACCTCACCGTCGATGCCCGGCTGGATGCAATGCTGAAGCTGCGCAGGGAGATGAACGATGCGCTGGCGGCACAGGGCATCAAGCTTTCGATAAACGATCTGATGATCAAGGCGCTTGCCCGATCACTGGAGATCGTGCCGAAGTGCAACGTCCAATACACCGGCGATCAGCTGCTGATGTTCAGCCGGGTGGACGTGTCGGTCGCCGTGTCGATCCCGGATGGTCTCATCACGCCGATCATCAAGGATGCGGCGGCAAAATCGATTTCGAAGATATCGGCAGAAATAACCGATCTTGCGGCTCGTGCCCGTGACGGCAAGCTGCAGCCGGAGGAATATCAGGGTGGCACGGCATCGCTCACCAACATGGGCATGTACGGCATCAAGCAGTTTTCCGCCGTCATCAATCCGCCACAGGCGATGATCATGGCAATAGGCGCAGGACAGAAGCGCCCGTTTGTCGTGGACGATACCTTGCAGATCGCATCGGTGATGAGCGTAACGGGCAGCTTCGACCATCGCGCGATCGACGGTGCCGATGGCGCTGAACTGATGGCCGCATTCAAGCAACTGATCGAGAATCCGCTGGCATTGCTGACCTGATGAGCGGGCCTGTGGGGCAGCCGGTAATTCGCATGACTGCCATGCCCGCCGACACCAACGCGTATGGTGACATATTCGGCGGGTGGCTGATGGCGCTGATGGACAGCGGGGCGGGCCTTGCCGCGTCGCTGCTTTGCCGCGGTCGCGCTGTGACCATCGCAATGGACGGCATGCAGTTTCATCAGCCGGTGGCAGTCGGCGACGAAGTTTCCGTCTATGCCGAAGTGACCGCCACCGGCAGTTCCTCGATCAAGATCGCAGTAGAGGCATGGCGGCGCCACCGGCATGAGGAAACGCGTGTCAAGGTGACAGAAGCGCAGTTTACCTTCGTTGCGATTGACGACAATGGACGACCGCGTCCGGTGCACGGGTAGGAGTGAAAGATGGCAGATAGCTATGACGTGGTCGTGTTGGGATCGGGTCCGGGCGGATATGTCGCCGCAATCCGTGCTTCGCAGCTCGGCCTCAAGACCGCCATCGTGGAGCGGGAATTGCTGGGCGGAGTATGCCTGAACTGGGGCTGCATTCCGACCAAGGCGTTGCTGCGGTCGGCAGTAATCTTCCACTACATGCAGAACGCCAAGGATTACGGGCTTGCAGCCACTGGCATCGAAGCCGATCTGGCTGCGGTGGTCAAAAGGTCGCGCGGGGTTGCGTCACAGCTCAACAAGGGAGTGACGCATCTGATGAAGAAGAACGGCATTGCTGTTCACTTCGGCAGTGGCAGCCTGGCGGGTCGCAGTGGCGGCATGGGCAAGCTGTCCGTGACCGACCAGGACGGCAAGCAGCACGAGATTGCCGCCAAACACATCATCGTTGCGACTGGCGCGCGCGCGCGCGAACTGCCATTTGCCCCGGCAGATGGGGAGCGGATCTGGACCTATCGGCATGCGATGACGCCGCGTGAAATTCCTTCGCAGCTTCTGGTTATCGGATCGGGTGCAATCGGAATTGAATTTGCCAGCTTCTTCAACGACATGGGTTCCAAGGTCACTATCGTCGAAATGCTGGACCGGATCGTCCCGGTAGAGGATGAAGAAATTTCTGCATTTCTTCAGAAGTCACTCACCAGGCAGGGTATCAGCATCCAGACCGGCGCCAGCGTCGAAAGCATCGACAAGCGCGAGAAAGGCGTGGTGGCACGGATCAAGGGCAACGACGGCAAGACGGTCGAAACGCGGTTCAGCCATGTCATTTCTGCTGTAGGGATCGTACCCAATACAGAAGATATCGGGCTTGCCGAAGCCGGCGTGAAGATGGAGCGCGGCTTTATCCAGATCGATCCGATGGGCCGTACCGGTGTCGACGGCCTTTGGGCTATCGGTGACTGCACGCCGGGCCCGTGGCTGGCGCACAAGGCAAGCCATGAGGGCGTTACCGCAGCAGAAGCCATTGCGCGCGATCTCGGAAACACGGATGTTCATCCGCATCCTCTTGATCGCAATATGATCCCCGGCTGCACCTACTGCCACCCGCAGATCGCGAGCGTCGGTTTGACCGAAGCCAAGGCTAGGAGCGCGGGCCATACCGTGCGGGTGGGTAATTTCCCGTTCATGGGAAATGGCAAGGCGATTGCGCTGGGAGAAGCCGAGGGGTTCATCAAGACGGTGTTCGACGCCACCACAGGCGAGTTGCTGGGGGCGCACATGATCGGTGCCGAAGTAACCGAACTGATCCAGGGCTATGTCGTGGGCAAGACGCTGGAAACCACCGAGGCAGAGCTCATGCAAAGCATCTTTCCGCATCCGACTCTTTCCGAGATGATGCACGAAAGCGTGCTGTCTGCATACGACAAGGCGCTGCACATCTAGGAGGCGCATGTGTGCGGACTCAGGAACGCGCGGAAGGCCGACATATCTGCGGGAACATGACCTTGCCCACAGCCGTTTGGCGGATGAAAGGAAACTGTCATGACCAAGCACACAGAGCCTCGGAATGATTCGTCAGCCAAGGCGACAAAGAGCACCGACCCTGACGAACTTCCGCACACGGACGACCCGCAGAAAAACAGCCAGCTGTACAACACCGCCAAGTTCAATTCACAGGTGAGCCCGAGTGAATATCCCGCCGCCGACCGCAAGGCGGCGCAAGTTGTCGACGGACCCAAAACTTAGCTTAGGGCAGGATGCGGTGCCAGGTGGATCACTCAAGACGCAAGCTCGAGCAGCGTTGGGAGTGCGTCAGCCGCGTGTAGTTACCACCTGCTGCTGACTGCACATGACAATGCAGATTAGATGCGATCAGTCATTGGGCACCATGCCCCAAAGCCAGATATTCGGCCGATTGCATTTCATTAAGCCGGCTGACGGTGCGCTCGAATTCGAAGCTGCCGTCGCCGGCTTTATACAATTGCTCAGGAGCGGTTTGCGCTGCGACAATCAGCTTGACGCCGTTTTCATAGAGCGCATCAATAAGTGTGACAAACCGGGCCGCTTCATTGCGGCTATCTGGTCCGAGCTGCGGAATACCGACAATGATCACGGTGTGGTAGTTGCGCGCAATCGCGAGGTAATCCGCAGCGCCACGTGGTTGTTCGCATAATCTCTTGAACGAGAACGCCGCTACGCCTTTGAGGCTTTTGGGCACCCAGATAGTCCTGCCGTTGCTCACTGCCAGATCGGTTCCGCTGACATTGTCGGCATCCTCGGGTGGATAGTCGGTAAGCCGGAAAAACGCATCACGCGCTTTGTCGGTCGCCTCTTCTCCCAACGGATAGTGCCACATGTCCATTCCGCCCAGCCGTTGCAGGCGGTAGTCCACCGGACCGTTGAGCGCGATTACCTCCAGCCGTTGCCGGATGAGTTCGACAAAGGGCAGGAAATGCTCCCGGTTCAGCCCATCCTTGTACAGGTCGCCTGGTGGCCGGTTGGATGTCGTCACGATGGTGACGCCTTGATCCATAAGCGCGGTAAACAGGCGGCTCATGATCATCGCATCGGCCGAATTGTTCACGACCATCTCGTCAAAGGCAAGGCAGCGTAACGCGCTCGCCAGCGCAGCGGCGACCGGCTGGATGGGGTCGCCAAGCTCCCTGAGCCGTTCCTGCCGCAGCCGTTCATGTACCTCGAGCATGAACTCGTGGAAATGGACCCGCCGCTTCGCCTCTATTGCCAGTGTTTCATGAAAAAGGTCCATCAGCATGGACTTGCCGCGTCCGACGCCGCCCCACATGTAAATCCCGCCAGGAGGCGCCGATACCGACGTTCTGAACAGACGATTCAGCACACCCCTTTTTTGCGGAGCAGCCTGTTCGAGTTCATTCTGCAGTCGGCTCAGCGCGACGACGCACTGACGCTGCTCGGCATCAGGCTTCAACTCGCCTGTCGCGACCAGCACCTCATAACGTTCGATCAGCCCGGTCATAATAGCACCGTCATCGCAGCACCGTCATCATCATGTCATTACGCGACCAATTAGGCGCCCGGCCCGCCGGCAGCGCAATGCGTTACAGGTGATGGACGCCAACTGCACCGGGTAAGTGCCGGCCGGCTGGCGGATATTGGTGGCTGCAATCAAGAACGCTCAGACCAACCGTTCAGCTTCCATCTTCTTGATTTCCGCAATCGCCTTTGCTGGATTGAGCCCCTTGGGGCAGACGTTCGCGCAATTCATGATGGTATGGCATCGGTAAAGCCGAAATGGATCCTCGAGTTCGTCCAACCGCTCGCCGGTCATCTCGTCCCGGCTGTCCGCCAGCCACCTGTAAGCCTGCAGCAGGATCGCTGGACCGAGGAACCGATCGGAATTCCACCAATAGCTCGGGCACGCGGTGGAGCAGCACGCGCACAAGATGCACTCGTAAAGACCGTCAAGCTGGGCCCGCTGTTCCGGCGACTGCAGGCGCTCCTTGCCGGCAGGAGCGGGCGTAACTGTCTGCAGCCATGGCCGGATGGAGGCATATTGCGCGTAAAAATGGGTAAAATCAGGCACCAGATCCTTCACCACTGCCATGTGCGGCAGCGGCGTAATCCGAACCTCTCCTGCACCGCAATCCTCGATGGAGGTGGTGCAGGCAAGGGCATTGCGACCATTGATGTTCATTGAGCATGATCCGCAGATACCCTCACGACAGGACCGGCGGAACGTCAGGCTCGCGTCCTGCTCGTTCTTCATCTTGATCAGCGCGTCGAGCACCATCGGGCCGCAACTGTCCAGATCAATCGAGAAATGATCGTAACGCGGGTTTTCGCCGCTATCGGGATCGTAGCGGTAGACTTTGAACTGTTTCAGATTGCCCGTTGTTTCGGCAGCATGGGTTCTGCTTTCCCCGGTTATCCTGCTGTTCTTGGGAAGCGTGAAAGTTGCCATGGTTCATGTCCATAATCTGGTCGAAAGCGTTGATCCATCAATAGCAGCACAGCCCGCAAGTCAAGCGTTGGCACGAATGTTGCTCCTGCGCCAGCAGCCGGTCAGCGGTTTGAACCGTGATGTGTGACTATGTAGTTAGGATCACAAAACGATTGTGCAATGCCGAACGATGACCCACCCTGAAGCTTGCACAGAAACCTGACAGGAGCGGAAAGCCTTATCGCCATGGCTTACAAACGGTTCACGAATTGCGTCGTCCTCGGCGCTTCAGGTGGCGTCGGCGCGGCGATCTGCGCCAGGCTTGCCGGAGACACTGGCCCCAAGGTGATCCACGCAGGCGGGCGCACCGCCCCGGCTCTCGCCGATGTCGCGAGCATTGCAGCAATACGCCCGTTTTTCTTTGATTATGCGGATGAAACGAGCCTGGAAAAAGCTGCCGCTCAAATTGCGCAGGCTGGCCCTGTGGACCTGTGCGTGGTGGCAACCGGCGTTTTGCAAAGCCTGCCGCAGATCCGTCCCGAACGCAGCTGGCGCTCCATCGATGCTGACGCCATGGCAGAGGTCTTCATGGTCAACACCATCGGGCCTGCACTGGCAGCGAAGCACTTCGTGCCCATCATGCGCAAGGATGCAGCTTCAGTGTTTCTCGCCATCTCGGCCCGCGTGGGATCTGTCGGCGACAATCGGTTGGGCGGGTGGCACAGCTACCGTGCGTCAAAGGCTGCGCTCAACATGATCGTGCGCAATGTTGCCATCGAACTGGAGCGGGTCAACCCTGGCGCTGTTGCGGTGGCTTATCATCCGGGAACGGTAAGGACGGGACTGTCGGAACCGTTTACCGGTTCGACCGCCGAACAGAAGCTTTTCACCCCGGACAATGCTGCTGCAAAGCTGCTTGATGTGGCAAGTGCCTTGCAAGCCGAAGACAGCGGCAGCTTCGTTGCTTTCGATGGCAGCAAAATAGCCTGGTGACACGTTCGGAACCGCCCGGCGGGCCCGCCCATTACAGGCGGACCCTGTCCGGATTGCTGCGGCCGAACTGACGGCAGCCAGCCGGCACTCCCTGGCGTACGTCTTTGCTATCAGGCGCCGAAGGTGCGTTGCCACCAGCCACGACGTGGCGCCTGGGCCGCATCATCCTTCTGCTCCGTCGCTACGCTGGCAGATCCCTCCTCGTGGGTTCGGCAGTTGCAAGTTGGGGCGAGGCATCAGGTGCCGACGCTGCTGTGCCTGCATCCGCGGCAGAAGGCTGCGCTTCAGGAACCCGTTCTGCATTCGCGGTCTGGTCTGCAGCTTCCTGAACGCCTTCGCCTTTTTTCCGGCGAGGGCGGCGAGCGCGCGGTTTTTCCGGCGCAGCGCCTGTCTCGCTTTCCTGCTCCCCTTCCTTGACAGCGGCGGCAGGCTTGCGACGGGTGCGACGACGTGGCTTGGGCGCTGCATCATCATCCTGGCCGGATTGTGCCGGTTCTGTGCTCGCTTCTTCAGCAACGGAATCCTGCTTCTCACCGGCGGCATCGTCCATGCCGGCTGGCTCAACGTTTACCTGCTCCGGCTCGTCACCGGCGGGCTTGCGGCGAGACCGGCGGCGCTTCTTGGGTGCAGTTTCTGCACCAGTGTCGGCACCCTGTCCATCCTGCGGAAGGTTTTGCTCAGCCGTCGTGGTTGGCTCATCCTGTGCGTTGTCATGCACGGCAGGACTGGTGTCGTCATTAGAACGGGCATCGTCCGCCTTGTCTGCGTCATCGGGATCAGCTTCGGGCGCACCGTCCTGGCCTGGAGCTTTTCCATCTGCGGCACTGCGCTGATCGTCGCCATTGCGCGATCGATTGCGCCGACCACCGCGCCTGCGCCGACGCCGTTTCGGCTGATCGACATCACCATCATCATCACCGCCACCATCATCATCATTGGCGGAGGCTTCTTCGCGCACGTTATCCGTGTACTCATCCTCATCATCAGCGATGTGCTCGACAGGATCTTCGTCGAGCAGTTCGGTCACGATTGCGGGCGCCGGTCGTGCTACGGGTTCTGGACGCGGGCCTGATGATGCAACGCGCATCTTGGCGCCTTCGTTCTCGCCTTCGGGATTGACCTCGACCACGACGCCGTAGCGTTGCTCGATCTCGACCAGGTCCGCCCGCTTTGCATTCAGCAGGTAAACCGCCGCTTCCATGCTTGCATGAAGGCTGATCATGCTGCCCTTGCCCTTGGCGGCTTCATCCTCGATCAGCCGGAGGGCAGACAGGCCTGCACTCGATGCTGTGCGCACAAGCCCGATGCCGTCGCAATGCGGGCAATCGCGCGTGCTTGCTTCCAAAACCCCGGTGCGCAGGCGCTGCCGGCTCATTTCGAGCAGCCCAAAGCTTGAAATGCGCCCGACCTGGATACGCGCCCGGTCAGCCTTCAGACTGTCCTTGAGGCATTTCTCGACTTTGCGAATGGAAGAATTGTTCTCCATGTCAATAAAGTCGATCACCACCAGCCCGGCCATGTCGCGCAGGCGCAATTGCCGGGCAATTTCCTTGGCCGCCTCCAGATTGGTGGCGAGCGCGGTCTGCTCGATGCCGTGTTCCTTGGTGGAACGGCCCGAGTTGATATCGATCGACACCAGCGCTTCTGTCGGGTTGATGACAAGGTAACCACCCGACTTGAGCTGCACGACAGGCTCGTACATCGCGGTCAGCTGGTCTTCGGCGCCGTACCGTTGGAACAGGGGAACGGGGTCTGCATATTGCTTCACACGGCGGACATGGCTTGGCATCAGAAGCTTCATGAACTCCCTTGCCGCGGTGTACCCTTGCGTGCCTTCGACGACGACTTCCTCGATGTCGCGATTGTAGATGTCGCGGATGGCGCGTTTCACCAGATCGCTGTCGGAATGAATCAGGGCAGGGGCGCTGGACTCCATCGTCCGTTCGCGGATCTCGTCCCAGAGGCGCGCAAGATAGTCGAAGTCGCGCTTGATTTCGGTCTTGGTGCGCGACAGCCCGGCCGTACGCACGATGCAACCCATGCTGCGTGGCAGGTCCATCTCGGCCACGATCTGCTTGAGCCGGCTGCGATCCGCAGCGGAGCTGATCTTGCGGCTGATACCGCCACCATGGTTGGAATTGGGCATGAGCACGCAATAGCGGCCGGCGAGGCTGAGATAGGTTGTGAGTGCTGCACCCTTGTTGCCGCGCTCTTCCTTGACCACCTGAACAAGCAACACTTGTCGGCGCTGGATCACGTCCTGTATCTTGTAGCGGCGGCGTAGAGCAAGGCGCTTGGCGCGGGCTTCGTCAGCCGCGCGTGGCTTCGCGCGACCCGATCCACGCCCCTGGCTCCTGCTGCGATTGCGCCCCTGTCGCCGGCCGCGGCCTCGGCCGCTGCGATCCGAGCCGTCGTCTTCGCCATCCTGTGTATCGTCCGAAACCGATCCGTCTTCGATCGTGGAAACATCGTCCTTTTCGGACGTGTCTATTTCGGTCAGCCCTTCATCGTCGGCGATCTCGTTGGCAAAGGCGTCGGACCCATCGTCCTGGCAGTCATCATCATCGCTGTCTTCGGCATCGGCATCATCACCGCTGTCGCCGTCTTCATCATTGTCGTCGAGGTCGTCTTCATCATCGCTGTCGTTGTCGTCCTCGGCTGCTCGCAGGCGCGCTTCCTCTTCTGCATGCTCGCGCTCTTCGGCCAGCAGGGCATCGCGGTCCTGCTTGGGGATTTGATAATAATCGGGATGAATTTCGCTGAAGGCCAGGAAACCGTGACGGTTGCCGCCGAAATCCACGAAAGCTGCCTGCAACGAGGGTTCAACCCGCGTTACCTTTGCCAGATAGATGTTGCCCTTGATCTGCTTGTGGTCACTCGATTCGAAATCGAATTCTTCAATCCTGTTGCCATTCAGCACTGCCACCCTGGTTTCTTCCTGGTGGCGCGCGTCGATCAGCATGCGCGATGTCATCATTGTATCTCCGTGCGCACAGATCATCAGCCAGCCTCCTGAGGGGCCGGGCAGATGCCGCGCGTCTGTTCTGGGGTGCGCTGAAGGGAATGCGCGCTGCGCATCTGTCCGCATCAGCGCGATGCGTAAGAAAGCCGGACCAGCGTGGGGACCACGCTTCCGACGGCGAAAATTGACGGGACACCAGCGACGGCAGGGCCACCCCGATCCCGATATCCAACCCTGAGTCGTCAGCAGGCAAGGTCATGGCAGGCTTCCCATTCGTGCGACACGCAAACTGCCTGCAGGGCAGCATGAGCGCAGCAATCGAACTAACCTGAAACATACCAATCATCACCTTACCGGCCTGGCCTTTGTTTTCGCGCGCACGACACATAAGGTGCACGCCGTCGACAAGGACATGGCTAACCGGCCTGCTGAACGACAGTTCCGCGCATGACACGCGCAAACCCGGCGTCCAATCGAGCAGGAGCACGCGGGTCATGCGGGCAGTGGCCGGCAAAAATAAATGCCTGCCGGATCTGCCACCGGTTGACCCGCGCTAGCACCCGGCGAAGCATCCGGCAATAAAAAGCATCAACACTCCGGCCTGCGCAGTGCTGTGTTTGCAGCGCTGCATCACCTTGCCTGTCAAACCGGTGCAAATCGGCTTTCCAGCGCACCTGCGCCCGTGCTATTCGCCTTGCCCGATGCAAGCTATTAATGAACCTACGGCTCCTCCCGCTTCGCCCGAAAACCGGTCTTCCGCTTCCTTGGCGAGGCTGCGCAATATCTGGGAAGCAAACCGGCTGCTGCGTTGGCTGACGATTGGCCTGGCTGCGGCGGTCGCGCTGTTCATCGCAGGATATGTCGCTTTGGGCGCCGGATTGCCATCTGCCAACCGCCTGCTGACCTATCAGCCGCCTCTGCCCACGATGGTACGCGGTGCCGATGGGGAGATCATCAACAGTTACGCCCGAGAACGGCGAGTGCAGCTGCGTTTTGTCGACCTGCCCGAACCGCTGATTAACGCGTTTCTGTCGGCGGAGGACAAGACCTTCTGGACTCATGGCGGAGTGGATTACACCGGGCTTGCCGGGGCGGTGGTCGATTACGTCAGCAAGATGGGTTCGGGCCAGAGGGCAAAGGGCGGCTCGACCATTACGCAGCAGGTCGCGAAAAATATTCTTGTTGGCGATGAATATTCCGTCACGCGCAAACTGAAAGAGATGATCCTTGCGCGCAGAATTGAAGGTGTCCTGCCCAAGCAGCAGATCCTCGAATTGTATCTGAACGAAATCCCTCTTGGTCGGCAGAG
The DNA here is from genome assembly GCF_031846435.1 of Croceicoccus esteveae. Taxonomy (NCBI): domain Bacteria; kingdom Pseudomonadati; phylum Pseudomonadota; class Alphaproteobacteria; order Sphingomonadales; family Erythrobacteraceae; genus Croceicoccus; species Croceicoccus esteveae. The sequence continues at coordinate 423,600 of NZ_JAVRHS010000002.1, read as the reverse complement.
CTTCGGCGTACAAGCCGCCAGTCGGGCTTATTTCGACAAGGATGTTGCGAAGCTTGACCTGCATGAAGCGGCCTTCCTTGCCATTCTGCCCAAGGCGCCGGAACGGTACAGTCGCCAGAAACATGCCGATCTGGCGATCGCCCGCCGCAATTACGTCTTGCAGCAGATGGGCAGCAATGGCTGGGCTACGCAGGCGCAGGTGGATGCAGCGATCGCGCAGCCACTGGGGCTGCAACCGCGCAGAATCACTGAATATGATCGTGCATCGGGTTATTTTGTCGAGGAAGTGCGCCGGCGTCTCATCGATCGCTATGGCGAAAACGCAGAAGACGGATCCAATTCGGTGTATGCTGGCGGTCTGTGGGTGCGGACATCGATGGACACCCAGTTGCAAAGATCCGCGCGCGATGCCCTGCGGGCAGGACTGCTCCGATATCATGGAAGTCGCGGCTGGAACGGCCCCATTGCTACCGTTGACATGGACGAGGATTGGCAGACACAGCTGATCGTGTCCAACCTCGCTGTGGATTACCGCGACTGGCGCGTGGGTGTGGTGACGCAAAGTAGCGGCGGCGCAGCCCGGATCGGCTTCACCGATGGCGAAACCCACACCTTGTCCGCCATTCCCGATGCACTTGCCGCAGGCGATGTAATCGTGGCTTCGCCAGAAGGAAGTGGATGGCGCGTGCGCACGGTGCCCGAAGTGTCGGGCGGACTCGTGGTGGAGGATGTACACACCGGTCGCATCATGGCGATGCAGGGCGGATTCGATTCGCAGCTGGGCAGCTTCAACCGCGCCACACAGGCGGCCCGGCAACCGGGGTCCACGATCAAGCCTTTTGTCTATGCGACCGGGCTGGACAGCGGAATGACACCGGCGACCAAGGTGGTGGATGGACCGTTCTGCGTTTGGCAGGGGGCTCGTCTGGGTAACAAATGCTTTCAGAATTTCGGCAATCAGCGTGGTGCCGGTCCGCAGACCATGCGTTGGGGGCTGGAGCAATCCCGCAACCTCATGACTATCCATATTGCCAACGACAGCGGCATGGACAAGGTGGTGAACACCTTCAAGCAGGTCGGCATCGGTGATTACGACCCATATCTTTCCTTTGCTCTTGGCGCTGGTGAAACGACTGTCACGCAGATGGTGAACGCTTATGCTACACTTGCAAATCTCGGTCGGCAGTATGAACCCACCGTTATCGATTTCGTGCAGGATCGCGATGGCAAGGTGATCTGGCGGGCAGACGAACGGCCCTGCATCGGATGCAATATGCCAGAATTTGATGGCAAGCCGATGCCAAGGCTCAAGCCTGCCGGGCGGCTGGTAATGGATCCTGCCACAGCGTATCAGACAGTGCACATGCTTGAAGGGGTGGTTCAGCGCGGAACGGCAACGGTCCTGCGCGATCTCGATCTGCCGCTGTTCGGGAAAACTGGCACCACCAACGGCCCCACCAACGTGTGGTTTGTAGGCGGTTCGGCCGATCTGGTCGCGGGTGTGTACATGGGCTTTGACCAGCCGCGCAACATGGGTGGTTATGCTCAGGGCGGTACGCTTGCCGCACCAATCGTCAAGCAGTTGATTGCCGAAACCAAGGAGCGCTGGCCAGTGATGCCGGTGCGCGCCCCTCAGGGCGTGCGCATGGTCCGCATCGACAGACGGTCGGGCAAGCGGGTTTTCGATGGCTGGCCGACCGGCGAGGCCAAGCCTGCCATCATCTGGGAAGCTTTCAAGGCAGACACTGAGCCGCGCCGCTCCACCAACCGTCAAACCTTGGAGGAGCGGCGGATGGCAGCGGTTTCCTCGCTGCGCGCGTTGATGCGGGATCGGCCCGACCAGCAGCAAGGCACCACAAGATCGCAGGCGCGCCGCGTTGATGACAGCTTCCTCGAAGAGCAGGGCGGCATCTACTGAACCGCTCACCTTGGCGATCCGCTCCAGTGCGGCTCATCGACAGCCCGTAAGGACTGTGCCCTGCTGTGCGTGCGTAGCTTGCTTCAGGCGCATACCGCTTCTAGAGCGGGGCAATTGATGGCGTATGCAGCATAGTGTAACTGCTGCGGTACATACGCCTGCTGCCTTGTAATCGGATCGGTTGACCGGGATCGGCGCGGCAGGACCGGTTGGCATGACGAGGGCAAGGCAGAAGCAGCCCTCTTTCAGGAGAAGTTTGCATGCGTGCCGAAGGGCAAGCACATGTCGATCGCATTGTAGCGGCACTGGAGCTCATCCGCCGGTCCCTTGATTGGGACCGAGCGGTGCGACGTCTCGACGAGTTGAACGCACGGGTCGAAGATCCGTCCTTGTGGGATGATCCCAAGGGAGCGGAGGAAGTCATGCGCGAGCGTGGCCGGCTTGAAAGCGCCACTGGCGCCGTGCGCGACATTTCTGCCGAAATGGCCGACGCCGTCGAGTTTGTAGAGCTGGGTGAGGCAGAAGGCGATGACAGCGTGGTCGCTGAAGGGCTCCGTTCGCTGTCCATGCTGGCTGAACGAGCGGATACGGACAAGGTGCAGGCACTGCTATCGGGCGAAGCGGACAGTTACGACACCTATCTTGAGGTGCATGCCGGCGCAGGTGGCACCGAAAGCCAGGATTGGGCTGAAATGCTGCAGCGCATGTATGCGCGCTGGGCCGAACGGCGCGGCTTCAAGGTGGAGATCGTGGACTATCACGCAGGCGAACAGGCCGGCATCAAATCGGCGACATTGTTGATCAAGGGTGACAATGCTTATGGCTATGCCAAGACAGAAAGCGGTGTTCACCGGCTGGTCCGGATCAGTCCGTATGACAGTTCGGCGCGGCGGCACACCAGCTTTTCGAGCATCTGGGTTTATCCGGTCATCGACGACGATATCGACGTCGACATCAACCCGGCCGACTTGAAGATCGACACCTATCGCGCATCGGGTGCGGGCGGTCAGCATGTCAACACGACAGATTCGGCGGTGCGGATCACGCATGTGCCGACCGGCATAGTGGTAGCCAGCCAGAACGACCGTTCGCAGCACAAGAACCGGGCCACGGCCATGAACATGCTCAAGGCCCGGCTGTACGAAGCTGAACTGGCGAAACGTGAAGCAGAGGCAAGCGGCGAGTACCAGGCCAAGACGGACATTGGCTGGGGTCACCAGATCCGCTCTTACGTCCTGCAACCCTATCAGCAGGTGAAGGATCTGCGTACCGGGCATGTTTCGACCAATCCGGCAGAAGTGCTTGATGGTGCACTGGACCCGTTCATTTCAGCTGCCCTGGCGCAGCAGGTTACGGGCGAAAAGGTCGAAGTGCAGGACGACGAGTGACAATGGCAGCCGCGTCGGCATCTCTGCGGCGTTTCGCTGCAATTGTAGCGCTTGCATCCGCAACGGCGCTGCTGACCGCGTGCGAAATACGTGAGGCGGGCACTGACCGGCCGGCGTCGGCTCGCGCATTTCCAGAACCGGACAGACCGGTATCGCAAATCGGCAGCAACCGGTTTTCGACGGAACGTGCGCGGGATGAACGGAGCGAAGCGGCCATTGTCATGGAAATGGCTGATATCCGTCCCGGCATGACGGTTGCGGATATCGGGGCGGGCGAGGGGTATTACACCGTAAGACTGGCGGAACGGGTCGGCTCGTCCGGGCGCGTTCTGGCGCAGGACATCGACAGCGACACCGTCGACCAGCTTGGTCAGCGGGTCGAGCGCGAGCGTCTGGACAATGTTTCGATCAAGCTTGGGCGTCCGGACGATCCCGGTTTGCCCGCCGAGAGCTTCGACCGGATATTTCTGGTGCACATGTATCATGAAGTGGCTGAGCCTTACGCCTTCCTGTGGCGCCTTCATCCTGCACTGAAGGCAGGTGGCCAGATCATCGTGGTTGATGCTGACCGGCAGAGCGATGCGCATGGGATTGCGCCCAAGCTGTTGTTCTGCGAATTTCAGGCAGTGGGGTTCCGGTTGGCTGCTTTTAACCGCAGGCCTGATATCGCAGGATATTACGCCCGCTTCGAAAGCGCAGGCAACCGGCCGGAGCCGGACGAGATCAAGGCTTGCAGGCAGGACATTGCCGGATCGCGGATGAGGAACAATATGGCTGAAGCAACAATGCCGTCAGCCGGCAAGGACGTACCATCATGAGTTTCAAGGGTCTGGATCCGATCACCTATGGCGGGCGCGAAGTGTGGCCCTTGATCGAGGGAGGCAAGGGCGTTTCGGCCAGCAATCATGCCAGTTCGGGGGCATGGGCAGCGGCAGGCGGCATTGGCACGATCAGCGCGGTCAACGCCGACAGCTACGACGCGGAAGGCAAGATCATTCCGCAGGTCTATGAACAGATGACCCGCAAGGAGCGTCACGAGCAACTGATCCGCTATGCCATCGATGGGGGGGTCGAACAGGTGCAGCGCGCGCATGATATTGCTAGCGGCAAAGGCGCGATCAACATCAATGTCCTGTGGGAAATGGGCGGGGCGCAGGAAGTGCTGGAAGGCATCTTGTCACGTGTTGGCAGCCTTGTGACCGGCGTCACCTGTGGAGCGGGCATGCCCTACAAGCTTGCCGAGATCGCGCAGCGTCATAATGTGCACTATCTGCCCATCATCAGCAGCGGCAGGGCTTTTCGCGCCCTGTGGAAGCGTTCTTATTCCAAGATCCCCGATCTGCTTGCAGCAGTGGTATACGAGGACCCCTGGCTTGCAGGTGGACACAATGGTCTTTCCAATGCCGAGGATCCGCTAAAACCCGAAGATCCTTACCCGCGGGTCAAGGCTCTTCGCGATGTGATGACGGCCGAGGGAATTGCGCCTGAGGTCCCCATCGTCATGGCAGGCGGCGTCTGGTGTCTGCGCGAGTGGACCGACTGGATCGACAATCCGGAACTTGGCCGCATAGCATTCCAGTTCGGCACCCGACCCCTGCTGACAAAGGAAAGCCCGATTCCTCAGGAATGGAAAGATGCGCTGCGGACACTGGAACCGGGCGATATCCTGCTGCACAAGTTTTCGCCGACCGGATTTTACTCATCCGCTGTCCTGAACAGCTTTCTGCGCAATCTGCAGGCACGTTCGGAACGTCAGATCCCCTATTCACGGGTGGAAGCAGGCGAACACACCGTGCAACTCGACGTCGGCGTCAAGGGAAAGAACTTCTGGGTTACGCCCAAGGACCGTGCACGTGCGCACGAATGGGCAGCGCAGGGCCATGTCGATGCATTGAAAACACCCGACGATACGGTCGTGTTCGTCACGCCCGAAGAACGCGGCACGATTCGCGAGGATCAGGCTGCCTGCATGGGCTGCCTGTCGCATTGTGCCTTCTCGTCCTGGAAAGACCATGATGATTACACCACTGGGAGGCTTGCCGATCCACGCAGTTTCTGCATCCAGAAAACTCTGCAGGATATTGCCCATGGTGATCCGGTGGAGCAAAATCTGATGTTCGCGGGACATTCCGCTTTTCGGTTTCGCAAGGACCCGTTCTATTCCAACAATTACACGCCCACGGTGCAGGAACTGGTCGACAGGATCCTCATTGGCGACTGAAAGAGTTGATCAACCATGTCGTGCGCGGGCAAGATCCCCACGTTTGAGCGGATCGCGGGGTGCGTTCAGGTCCATCCTTCCAGAACCTGGTCGGGAGGCCGGTGTCCGTCGGCCCATACGCGTATGTTCGCGATAACCCTTTCGCCGGAAGCGGCACGACCTTCTTCGGTGGCGCTGCCGATGTGTGGCTGCGTCACGACATTGGGGTGGGAGAGCAGCCGCTCGTCCACCCGCGGCTCGCCAGGATACACGTCGAGACCTGCTCCCCATAACGCCCCGGCCTCAAGCGCAGTGATCAGCGCCTCATAATCGACGATATCGCCACGCGCGGTGTTTATCAGCACTGCGCCATCTTTCATCAAACCGATCTGCCTTTCACCTACAAGCTGGCGGCTTGTGGCGCTGGCCGGGCAATGCAGGGTGACAATGTCTGCTGCTGTGAGCAGTTCATCCAATGTCTCGCAATGGCTGGCGCCGAACATCCGCTCTACCGATTCGGGCAGCCGGCGTCGGTTGTGGTAGATGATCTGCATGCCGAACGCGCGCGCGCGATGAGCAACCGCCTGGCCAATGCGGCCCATGCCGACGATGCCGAGAACCTTGTCGCCCATGCGGCGGCCCAGCATCGCCGAGGGCGCCCAGCCGGTCCACAGATTGCGGCGCACGAGCATGGTCCCTTCGCGCATCCGGCGCATGACGCCGATCATCAGTGCCATGGTCATGTCGGCGGTATCGTCGGTGAAAACGCCGGGCGTGTTCGTGACGATGATGTGTCGTGATCGTGCGGCAGCCAGGTCGATGTGATCGGTGCCCGAACCATAGCTTGCAATGAGGCGAAGCCGTTGCGGCAACTGCGCGATCAGCTGCGCGTCGATCCTGTCTGTCACGGTTGGCACGATCACATCGGCATTCTGGCACCTGTGCAGGATCTCTGTGCGGGATAGTTCCCGATCGTCATCGTTGAGTGTCACATCGAACAGCTCTGCCATCCGGGTTTGCGTCTGCGGCATGAGAGTGCGCGTCACCACGACGCTGGGCTTGCCGGCAATGCGTCGCGGGGAGGGTTCGTTCGCCATGTCTGGGGAGCTAAAGCGCAGGACGGTGTGTGGTCAAGTGCTGTGAAGCTTGCGGCACAGGCGTGTCCTTGGCTATGCGCGAACAACCATGAACCTTCCCATCCCGCCCGCCCGTGCACTGATGGCCCGCGTATTCGCGGCCTTTGCAAAAGTGCGGGATTCCGCTGTCTGGATTTCTGCCGTCCCTGTTCCTGCCGTCCCTGTTCCTGCCGCGCGTGCGATGGCCATTGCGGCAGGTCTCGCCATCCTGCCGGCTCCTTCGCCTGCATTTGCTGCCGATGAAGTGCCTTACTGGGCGTCAGTGCGTGCAGAGCGGGCGAATGCCCGGTCCGGTCCTGGCCGCAATTATAAGGTGGAGTGGGTTTACCAGCGTGAAGATCTGCCGGTGAAGGTCGTGCGCAGGTTGAGCGGATGGCGGCTCATAGAAGATCCGGACGGAGATCGCGGTTGGATTGTCGCCCGCTTCCTGTCGGAAGATCGAACGGTAATTGTCACGCCTGGCGATCCGACACCCATCCGGGCCGGCCCGGATGCTGCTGCCCCGCTCCGGTGGAAGGCAGCGCCAGGCGTCGTCGGCAGCCTTGATGGATGCAGCGATGGCTGGTGCGCCATTGCGATCGGGGACTATCGTGGTTATATCAGCGCGGACCGGCTATGGGGTGATGGTGACCCCTGATCCGGCACCGGTTGGCAGCATGATTGCAACCGGTTCTGCTTGGCGACAATCCTGACAAGCCGCCTCTTGCGCGCGGTCAGGCCAATGCGTAGGGCGATCGTGTCGCATCAGTGCCGTTTGTCGTTATGATGCAGGGCATTGTCTGGTTCAGTCATTCTGGCGAGTCTTGTTTTGGTCGATCTTTCGCAATATCTGCCCATCCTGATCTTCATCGGGGTTGCCCTGGCGTTGTCGTCCCTGTTCGTGTTTCTGCCCATGGGCGTCGCACGGCTGACAGGAACGCACAATCCCGATGCCGAAAAGCTGTCCGAGTACGAGTGCGGCTTTCCCGCATTCGAAGACCCGCGCAGCCAATTTGATGTGCGCTTCTACCTTGTGGCCATCCTGTTCATCATTTTCGACCTGGAGGCTGCGTTCCTGTTCCCATGGGCGGTCAGCCTTGATGTGACCTTATGGGCTGGCTGGATCGGGATGATGGTCTTTCTCACGATACTCACAGTCGGCTTTGCCTATGAATGGAAGAAAGGTGCGCTGGAATGGGATTGAACGACACACCGCTCGCTGCCAGCCCCAGGACGCCGAACCCGCCCGGCTCGACTGTCACTGGCGCCGCGCACAATCCGGCCATTCACGGCGAACGGGCACCCGAAGGTGGCTATTTCAACGCCGTCAATGCCGAGGTTTCCGACAAGGGTTTTCTTGTCACCAGCACTGAGGATCTGTTTCAGTGGGCGCGCACCGGCAGCCTTTGGTGGATGACATTCGGGCTTGCCTGCTGCGCGGTCGAGATGATCCACGTCAACATGCCGCGCTATGACATGGAACGTTTCGGCGTCGCCCCGCGCGCCAGCCCGCGCCAGTCCGATGTGATGATCGTTGCCGGCACCTTGTGCAACAAGATGGCGCCTGCCTTGCGCAAGGTCTACGACCAGATGTCAGATCCCAAATACGTCATTTCCATGGGCAGCTGCGCCAATGGCGGTGGATATTATCACTACAGCTATTCGGTGGTGCGCGGCTGTGACCGGATCGTACCGGTGGATATCTACGTCCCCGGCTGTCCGCCCACGGCCGAGGCGCTCCTTTACGGCGTGATGCAATTGCAGCGCAAGATCCGCCGCGCCGGCACGGTGGAACGCTGATGGCGATTGTACATTCCGCTCCCCGCACCGCTCTCATTACCGGCGCGAGGGACACGCTTGCGGCCGCACTTGGCCCAATGCTGGTCGATGCACACGAGGAGCATGGCGAGATCCTGCTTTCGGTGCAGCGTGATGATTTGCCTGATGCTTTGCGGCTGCTGCGCGATGAGCACGCCTACCAGCAGTTGATGGAAATTGCGGGCGTCGATTACCCGCAGCGGGCCGATCGGTTCGAGCTGTGCTACTGCCTGCTGTCCCTGACGAAGAACCACCGTATCATCGTGAAGGTGCGCACTGACGAAGCGACCCCGGTGCCGACTGTCACGCATCTTTGGCCGAATGCGGGTTGGCTGGAGCGTGAAGTTTTCGACCTGTTCGGCGTGCTATTCGCCGGCAACACCGATTTACGTCGTATCCTCACTGATTATGGATTTGAAGGCCATCCGTTTCGCAAGGATTTCCCGCTGACCGGCTATACCGAGCTGCGTTATTCAGAGGACGAGAAGCGCGTTGTGTACGAACCGGTCGAGCTGGCGCAGGATCTGCGCCAGTTTGACTTTCTGAGTCCTTGGGAAGGCGCGGATTACGTCTTGCCCGGCGATGAAAAAGCGCCACCTGTCGAAGCAGAGACGCGCGGCGCCCCAAAAGTTGACGAGCCCAAGACCACAAGTGGGCCAGCGCAAACCGGCGCAGGTCCAAAGGCCGATGCAGAAGCGGCGCAAACGGTGAGTGCCGGTGGTCCGGCAAAGCAGGATGCTGGCGAGCGGCCCGTTGCACCCGATCCTACCGAGAGCCGGCCGCGGCAGGCACCAAGAGCGGGTACAACCCAGCGGACCGGCAGTGCGACCGAAGTGAAGCCAAGCGATCCGCGCGCCGATGCCGATGGAGACAGCGTGTGAGCCTGAGCCTTGAACAATCGCCGACCACCGGTGATGAGACGATTGCCAACTACACGATAAACTTCGGGCCGCAGCATCCGGCCGCGCATGGCGTGCTGCGCATGGTGATGGAGCTTGACGGCGAAATCATCGAGCGGGTCGATCCGCATGTCGGACTGCTGCATCGCGGCACTGAAAAGCTTATCGAGCACAAGACCTATCTTCAGGCGCTGCCCTATTTCGACCGGCTCGATTACTGCAGCCCGCTGTGCATGGAGCACAGCTATGTTCTCGCCATCGAAAAACTGCTGAACGTCGAGGTGCCGATCCGCGCGCAATATCTGCGCGTGCTGTTCGCCGAACTGACGCGGATTTCCAATCATCTGCTCAACATCGGTGCGCATGTCATGGATGTGGGCGCAATGACGCCCAATCTCTGGGTCTTCGAACTGCGCGAAGACTGCATGAACTTCTTCGAACGTGCGTCGGGTGCGCGCATGCACAGCGCCTGGTTCAGGCCTGGCGGGGTCCATCAGGATGTGCCGCTCAAGCTGCTTGCCGACATTGGTGACTGGATCGACACGCGCCTGCCGGAACTGTTTGGCGATGCGATGAGCCTGGTGGTGGACAATCGCATCTTCAAGCAGCGCAATGTTGATATTGCCAAAGTCAGCCGCGACGATGCCATTGCCTGGGGCTTTTCGGGGCCGATGATCCGAGCAGCAGGCATTGCGTGGGATCTGCGCAAATCGCAGCCATACGATGTTTATGACCGCATGGATTTCGAGATTCCTGTCGGCACCAACTCCGATTGTTATGACCGGTTCATGGTGCGGGTGGAGGAAGTTCATCAATCTGCGCGGATCATCCGCCAGTGTCTTGCTGAAATGCCAGCCGGGCCGGTTGCATCCGACGATCGCAAGGTCGCGCCTCCCAACCGGGCCGAGATGAAGCAATCGATGGAGGCGCTGATCCATCATTTCAAGCTGTATACCGAGGGGTTCCACGTGCCGGCGGGTGAAGTGTATGTCGCGACCGAAAGTCCTAAGGGCGAGTTCGGCGTCTATCTGATCTCCGACGGGTCGAACAAACCCTATCGCTGCAAGATCAGACCCACGGCATTTTCGCATCTTCAGGCAATGGATTTCATGTGCAAGGGTCACATGCTGCCTGATGCCACTGCGATCTTGGGCGCGATCGATGTCGTGTTCGGCGAGTGTGACCGGTAATGGCTGCGCGTCACATCGAAGCCGATACGCCGGAACTGCGCGCACGCTGGGGATCCTTTGCGTGGACGGATGAAAATGCCGCGCAGGCGGAAAAGATCATCGCACGCTACCCCGAAGGGCGGCAAAGATCAGCGGTGATGCCGCTGCTTGATCTTGCGCAACGGCAGGTCGGGGCGCAGACCGGAACGCAGGGATGGCTTCCCATTCCGGTGATGGAATATGTTGCCGACTGCCTCGCCATGCCTGCCATCCGCGTCGTGGAGGTCGCAACATTCTACACGATGTACAATCTTGCTCCGGTCGGAAAGTTTCACGTCCAGGTGTGCGGGACAACCCCGTGCATGTTGCGCGGATCGGATGCCGTCATGGCAACGTGCCGCGCGCGTGGCATGGCCGTGGGGCAGACGACACCGGACGGAATGTGGACCTTGACCGAGGTGGAGTGCCTTGGCAGTTGTGCGACGGCACCCATGGTGCAGATCAATGACGATAATTACGAGGATCTGACGCCGGAGCGGCTGGACGCGGTCCTGAATGCTCTGGCCGCCGGCACCACCCCCGAAGCCGGCACGCAGGAGCCCGGCCGGCATACGTCGGAGCCGGTGGGCGGACCGACAACGTTGCGCGAAATGGTCGATGCCAATCACGATTACCGGAGTGATTGGTGATGGAGCTTGTCCCCACGCTTCTGGTCGCGGCAGGCGCAGTCATCATCGTCTGGAAGTTCCTCAAAGGCGCATTCAAGACGCTGGCGCTGCTGTCGATCCTGCTTGCGGCGGCGTTGTTCGTGCTTGGCGGTCTGTCGTGATGGGGCGCAAACTTACCGCCCGTGGCGCATTGCTTCTGAACGGCATAATGGCCATGTGCGCTGCCGGTCGGTCGATCTTGGGATCGTCATGTCTCGCGACCGGGGAGCGCAGGATGGTGCGCTGCGGCTCTGAAAGATTGTGGCAAGGACAAGCGTGATGCTGGCGGACAAGGATCGCATCTTTACCAACCTTTACGGTTTTCAGGACTGGGGCCTGAAAGCAGCGCAGGCGCGGGGCGATTGGGATGACACCCGCGCACTCCTGGCGCGTGGGCAGGATGCCATCATCGACGAAATCAAGGCGTCGGGCCTTCGCGGGCGCGGCGGGGCAGGCTTCCCGACTGGTATGAAATGGTCCTTCATGCCCAAGGAAGCACGCGATGGGCGGCCCAGTTTCCTGGTCATCAACGCTGACGAATCCGAGCCCGGTTCATGCAAGGACCGCGAGATCATCCGCCATGATCCGCACAAGCTGATCGAAGGGGCGCTGGTCGCCGGCTTCGCCATGCGGGCGCGAGCGGCCTATATCTACATTCGCGGTGAATACATCCGCGAGGCCGAAGTGCTGTTCGCCGCCGTGCAGCAGGCCTATGACGCCGGGCTGATCGGCAAGAACGCCAGCGGTTCGGGCTATGACTTCGACGTGTTCGTCCACCGTGGCGCGGGCGCATACATCTGCGGCGAGGAAACCGCGATGATCGAAAGCCTCGAAGGGAAGAAGGGTCAACCTCGGTTGAAGCCGCCGTTCCCGGCGGGTGCGGGGCTTTACGGCTGCCCGACGACGGTAAACAATGTGGAATCGATTGCGGTTGCACCGACCATATTGCGGCGTGGCGCAGCCTGGTTCTCCAGTTTCGGGCGGGATAACAACAAGGGGACCAAGCTGTTCCAGGTTTCCGGCCATGTGGAGCGGCCGTGCGTCGTCGAAGAAGCGATGAGCATTCCGTTCAGGGAACTGATCGATAAGCATTGTGGCGGCATCCGCGGCGGCTGGGACAATCTGCTCGCGGTGATCCCCGGCGGATCTTCGGTGCCGCTGGTACCGGCAGCTGAAATCATGGACGCGCCAATGGATTTCGACGGGCTGAAGGCGCTGGGCTCCGGCCTTGGCACGGCCGCAGTGATCGTGATGGACCGCTCGACGGACATCGTGCGGGCGATCAGCCGCATTTCCTATTTCTACAAGCATGAAAGCTGCGGCCAGTGCACGCCGTGCCGCGAAGGCACCGGGTGGATGTGGCGCGTCATGGAACGGCTGCGCACGGGCGATGCGGCGGCAGAAGAGATCGACATGCTGTTTGAAGTCACCAAGCAGGTCGAAGGCCACACCATCTGCGCGCTGGGCGATGCAGCGGCCTGGCCGATCCAGGGTTTGATCCGCCACTTCAGGCCCGAACTTGAACGCCGCATCGCGCAACGCGGCGGCATCATTGCGGAGGCGGCGGAATGACCGCGCGCCTGTCCGAACAGCAAAGCCGAGCAGCATCATGCCGAATGTAACCGTAGATGGTCAGCAAATCGAAGTTCCCGATGGTGCCACCGTGCTCCAGGCGTGTGAGCTTGCCGGCAAGGAAATCCCGCGCTTCTGTTATCACGAACGGCTGTCGATTGCCGGCAATTGCCGCATGTGCCTGGTCGAGGTGAAGCCCGGCCCGCCCAAGCCGCAGGCGTCCTGTGCACTGCCCGCGGCCGAGGGTCAGGAGATCCGCACCGACAGCGAGATGGTGAAAAAGGCGCGCGAAGGGGTGATGGAGTTCCTGCTCATCAACCATCCGCTCGACTGCCCCATCTGCGATCAGGGCGGCGAATGCGACTTGCAGGATCAGGCGATGGCCTATGGTCGGGGCGCGTCGCGTTACCACGAGAACAAGCGGGCGGTGACCGAAAAATACATGGGTCCGTTGATCAAGACGATCATGACCCGCTGCATCCACTGCACCCGCTGCGTGCGCTTTTCCGAGGAGGTCGCCGGGGTCGACGAAATCGGCGCGCTGTATCGCGGCGAAGACATGCAGATTACCACCTATCTTGAACAGGCAGCGAAGCACGAGCTGTCCGCCAATGTGGTGGACCTGTGCCCGGTCGGCGCGCTGACCAGCAGGCCCTATGCATATGAAGCGCGTCCATGGGAGCTTAAAAAGGTGCCCGGGATCGACGTGATGGACGGCATCGGGTCCAACATCCGGATCGACAGCCGTGGGCGCGAGGTGCTCCGCATCCTGCCGCGCATCAATGATGACGTGAACGAGGAATGGCTGTCCGACAAGGCCCGTCATGCGCTGGACGGGTTGACCCGCCGCCGGCTCGATCGCGTCTGGATCCGCCGTGATGGCCGGTTGCACCCGGCCGATTGGAACGAGGCCTTCGCCATGATCCGCGATGCGCGTCCCGATGGCAGCATCGCCGCCGTGCATGGTGATCTTGTGGATTGTGAAACAATGTTCGCGGCGCGTGCATTGCTGTCGGCGCTTGGCTCTGACCTCATGGAGGGGCGTCAGAACGGCATGGCATACGACACTTCCGATCTGGGCGCACTCACCTTCAACACCACGCTTGCCGGCATCGAGACAGCCGATTGCGTGCTCGTCGTCGGCAGCCAGATCCGGCACGAAGCACCCCTGCTCAACGTGCGGCTGCGCAAGGCAGTAAAGCGTGGAGCCAAAGTGTTCATTGTCGGGCCGGAATGGGAGACGACCTATCCCGCATTGTTTATCGGCAATGATCTTGGCTGCCTCAATGACCCTGCGTCCGAACTTGCCGATGCGATGAAGAACGCAGCGCGTCCCGCGATCATCGCAGGCGGCGCGGCGCTTGCGCGCGGGGCGCTCGGCCCACTTCTGGCGCTGGCGGGCAAATGGAACCTTGTGCGCGACACAGACGCCGGCGACAGGTGGAACGGGTTCAATGTGCTGCACGTGCCTGCCGCACGCATGGGCGGGCTGATGCTTGGCTATGCGCACCGGGACGGGCTTGCAGGCATTGCCGCTGCCCGACCACGGGTGCTGCTGTCGCTTGGCGCGGATGAGATGGATTACGCGCCGTTTGCCGACAGCCTGAAGGTTTATGTCGGTCATCACGGCGACAGGGGTGCGCATGCGGCCGATGTCATTCTTCCCGGTGCCGCCTACACTGAAAAGCACGGCACTTTCGTCAATATCGAAGGCAGGGTCCAGCGTTCCGAGAAGTCGGTCTTTGCCCCCGGTGATGCGCGTGAGGACTGGACTATCTTTCGCGCACTTGCCGACGTCCTCGACGTGAATGTCGGATTTGACAGCTTCGCCCAATTGCGCACCGCCCTGCACGATGCTGTACCTGAGCTTGGCAAAGAAGGTCTAATCGGGTTCGGTGATGGATCATTGCCCTCAGGCAGCGGTGATGCGGCAGGCTTGATCGAGGCTTATCCGGTCAGGGATTACTATCTCACCAACGTGATCTGCCGCGCCAGTCCCACGATGCAACAATGTTCGGCAGAGCTTCTCCACGACGCGCCGATGGCGGAGGCCGCCGAATGACCAGCTTCTTCCATGATCTTGGCATGTCCTATGGTTGGGCGTGGTTCCTGGCGACTTTTGCCGGCATCCTGCTGATCGCCCTTCCGCTGATGCTCGGCGTTGCAATGGTCATCTATGCTGACCGTAAGATCTGGGCTGCAATTGCGCTGCGCCGCGGCCCTAACGTGGTCGGTCCATTTGGCCTGCTGCAAAGCTTTGCCGATGGATTGAAAGTATTCCTGCAAGAAACCATCGTGCCGTCGGCGGCAAACAAGGGCCTGTTCCTCATTGCACCGATCCTTACTTTCGCTGTCGCATTGCTGGCATGGGCAGTGATACCGTTCGGGCCAGGCATGGTGTTGGCAGATATCAATATCGGCCTGCTGTACGTGCTCGCGATCAGTTCGCTTGGCGTTTACGGCGTGATCATCGCAGGCTGGGCATCCAACTCGAAATATCCCTTCTTTTCCGCCTTGCGGGCAGCCGCGCAGATGATCTCCTACGAGGTATCGATCGGGTTCATCCTTATCTGCGTAATCCTTTATGCCGGCACCAGCAATCTGAACGGCATCATCCTGGCGCAGGTCGGGCACGGGTTTGGCATCGTGAACGGCTTTGTGTCCAACCTGCTGCTGTTCCCGATGTGGGTGCTGTTCCTGATATCGTCGCTGGCCGAAACCGCACGGGCGCCATTCGACCTGACCGAAGCGGAATCTGAGCTGGTCGCCGGCTATCAGACCGAATATTCCTCGATGAGCTTTGCGCTGTTCTGGCTTGGCGAATACGCAAACGTTCTCCTGATGTGTGCGCTCAATGCCATTCTGTTTTTTGGTGGCTGGTTGCCGCCGCTCAATATAGATCTCATCCCCTGGTTCGACATTCCGGGTATCTTCTGGTTCCTGGGCAAGATCCTGTTCTTCTTCTTCATCTTCAGCTGGATCAAGGCGACGGTGCCCCGGTTCCGCTACGACCAGCTCATGCGTCTTGGCTGGAAGATATTCCTCCCACTCAGCCTCGGATTTGTTATCCTGACATCGGGCTGGCTGATGATCACGAGGTATGGGTGAGAGGCTCTTGTTTAGCTATGGTTTTGGTGCCGGCAGCTTTGATCACAAGCTCTTGTTCTGAAGAAGGATCGATTCATAAGAACGTTTTCAACAGGGACGCAGCCGAGCTAAAAGGCAACCAGATTGGCCGCTACAAGTTCTATCCTAGTGACGGAGAGATGCCTCCCCTTTTGCTAGATAGTGCTACCGGATGCATCGAAGCGTTTTATAGTGTCGAGATCACTGGTGAGCAGATTGAACGTTGGTGGCGGCGATATGAAGATGGAAGTATACCTTCAGTGGTGCACCATGTAGGCGTTAAGGGTAGTGAAAAAGTGCTTACGCCACCCCAAAGGTGCCATGCTACGAAAGACTTCAATTGATGACAGTTACACAGCTCATCAAGAGCTTCACCTTGTGGGAATTTCTCAAGGCGCACGCCCTTACGCTGAAGTATTTTTTCAAGCCCAAGGTCACGATCAACTACCCCTTCGAAAAAAGTCCCTTGTCGCCGCGGTTCAGGGGAGAGCATGCACTGCGCCGCTACCCCAATGGGGAAGAGCGGTGCATTGCCTGCAAATTATGCGAAGCCGTCTGCCCCGCTCAGGCAATCACCATCGAGGCAGAACCGCGCGAGGATGGATCGCGCCGCACGACGCGCTACGATATCGATATGACCAAGTGCATCTATTGCGGTTTTTGTCAGGAAGCGTGCCCGGTCGACGCCATTGTCGAAGGTCCGAACTTTGAATATGCCACTGAAACGCGCGAGGAATTGCTCTACGACAAGGCCAAGTTGCTGGCAAATGGGGACAAGTGGGAACGTGCGCTTGCCGCAAACCTTGAAGCGGACGCGCCCTACCGCTAGGAGCGCGGCGCGGGAGCACCAGAAGCAATGATCCAGACCCTTGCCTTTTACCTGTTTGCGGTGCTGCTGATTGCATCCGCAGTGTTCGTCATCATGGCGCGCAATCCAGTGCATTCCGTGCTGTGGTTGATCCTGTGCTTCTTCAATGCAGCTGGTCTCATGGTGCTCGTCGGGGCCGAGTTCATCGCCATGCTGCTGGTGATCGTCTATGTCGGTGCAGTCGCTGTCCTGTTCCTGTTTGTGGTCATGATGCTCGACATCGATTTTTCCGAATTGCGCGGTGGCTTCATCAAGAATTTTCCGCTGGGAGTAGCGCTGGCCCTCGTGCTGCTGGCGGAACTGGTGCTCGGCATCGGCGCATATGGCGCAGGTGGTGTCGTTCTTGGCGTGCCCGATGGCGCGGCCGCACCGCTGATCGGGCAGAGCAACATCGAGTCGCTCGGCATCCTGCTTTACACCCGCTATCTGTTTCTGTTCGAAGCGGCGGGCCTTATCCTGCTGGTTGCGATGGTCGGCGCAATTGTCCTCACGCTTCGCCACCGAGCCGATGCTAAGAAGCAGAACGTATCGGCCCAGATCGCACGCCGTCCTCAGGACGCGACGTTCAACGCCCGTCCGCCAGTTGGTCAAGGTGTAAAGCTGTGATCGGAATAGAACATTACATCACGGTCAGCTCGATCCTGTTCGTGCTGGGCGTGCTGGGTATCTTCCTCAACCGCAAAAACATCATCGTCATTCTCATGGCGATCGAGTTGATGCTTCTGGCTGTGAACATCAACCTGGTGGCATTCAGCGCTTTTCTGAACGACATGACAGGCCAGGTGTTCGCGATGTTCGTCCTGACCGTTGCGGCCAGCGAGGCGGCTATCGGTCTTGCCATCCTGGTGATCTACTTCCGCAGCCGCGGGACGATTGCAGTCGATGACGTCAACCGCATGAAGGGATAGACGGCACGTGTCCTCGATTATCGTCATCACGTTCCTGCCGCTGCTGGCAGCAATCGTTGCCGGCCTGGGCAATCATGCGCTGGGTCGCACGGGCGCAAAGCTGATTACGACAGGTGCGCTTTTCGTCTCCTGCGCTCTGTCTTGGCCGGTGTTTCTTGCCTTTATATCCGGGGACGCTGCCGCATATGTCGTTCCGGTGCTCAAATGGGTGCAGTCGGGTGACATGGCGTTTGACTGGGCGCTGCGCGTAGACACGCTGACGGCAATCATGCTGGTCGTGATCACTACCGTGTCTGCGCTGGTTCACCTCTACAGCTGGGGCTACATGGACGAGGATCCGGATCAGCCCCGTTTCTTTGCCTATCTCTCGCTGTTCACCTTTGCCATGTTGATGCTGGTGACCGCCAATAATCTGGTGCAGATGTTCTTCGGCTGGGAAGGTGTCGGATTGGCCTCCTACCTCCTGATTGGGTTCTGGTTCCGCAAACCATCCGCGGCTGCTGCTGCAATCAAGGCGTTTGTCGTGAACCGCGTTGGCGACCTTGGTTTCATGCTCGGGATTTTCGGCACTTTTCTGGTGTTCGGCACGGTGTCCATACCCGAAATCCTGGCGGCCGCTCCGGCAATGGCAGGGTCCACCATCGGCTTTCTTGGCATGCGGCTGGATACAATGACTATCCTGTGTCTGCTGCTGTTCATCGGCGCAATGGGCAAGTCGGCCCAGCTTGGCCTTCACACCTGGCTTCCTGACGCGATGGAAGGCCCGACGCCGGTGTCCGCGCTGATCCATGCGGCAACAATGGTCACGGCAGGAGTGTTCATGGTATGCCGCCTGTCGCCGATGTTCGAGGCCGCGCCATCAGCGCTCGTGTTCGTGACGGTGATCGGTGCCGCCACCTGCATCTTCGCCGCGACGATCGGGACGACGCAGACCGACATCAAGCGGGTGATCGCCTATTCCACCTGTTCACAGCTTGGTTACATGTTCTTTGCAGCAGGTGTCGGCGCCTATGGTGCCGCGATGTTCCATCTGTTCACCCATGCCTTCTTCAAGGCGCTTCTGTTCCTTGGCGCAGGATCGGTAATCCATGCGATGCATCATGAACAGGACATGCGGTATTTTGGCGGATTGAGAAAGAAGATCCCGCTGACTTTCTGGGCCATGCTGGCAGGCACGCTTGCGATCACCGGCGTCGGCATCCTGGGTGTCTTCGGTTTTGCCGGCTTCTATTCCAAGGATGCGATCCTCGAAGCGGCCTTCGCGGCCGGAACTGATGTGTCGATGCTGGCGTTCGGGCTTGGCGCATTTGCTGCCTTACTGACCAGTTTTTACAGCTGGCGGCTGATGTTCCTCACCTTCTGGGGCACGCCCCGGTGGAACCAGTCAGAGCATGTACGCCACGCGGTGCATCATGGTGCTGATGATCCGGATGAGGCCAATCCGGCGCGGCAGGAAGATGCTGGCCATGATCCGCATGGACCGGTGCTTGCGACCGATCGGGCCATGGATGGCACGGCGGGTTATCATCCGCATGAAAGCCCCTGGACGATGCTTGTGCCACTTGCCATCCTGTCGATCGGAGCAATTTTCGCAGGTTTTGTTTTCCAGCCCGCTTTCATCGACAGCGCTGCCTTCTGGCAGAACAGCATTATCTATGATGAACATCTTGTGCACGCGATGCATGCCGTGCCGCTGTGGGTCAAGCTGACGCCGTTCATCGTCATGGCCATCGGCCTGTTCATTGCCTGGAACAATTACATCCGCGATCCTGATGCACCCGCCCGGTTCGTGGCGCGCTTTCATCCGATCTATGTATTTGTGAAAAACAAATGGTACTTCGACGAACTGTACGACCGCGTGTTTGTGAAACCGGCCTTTCGTATCGGGCGTGTGTTCTGGAAAGGTGGTGACGTGGGAACGATCGACCGATTCGGGCCTGACGGTGCAGCTTCTCTCGTTTCGGCTGGAACGCGCTATGCTGCGCGGGTGCAGTCGGGATATCTCTACAGCTATGCGCTGGTGATGCTGCTTGGTTTGGTGGCTGGCATCACCTGGGCTATCGTGCGTTAAGGCGGGGCTGGTCAACACAATGAACGGTTTTCCCATCCTGTCCATCATGCTGGTCGTGCCGCTCCTTGGCGCGATTGCCTGCCTGTTTTCGCAGGCTGCGACTGCGCGTCGCATCGCGCTTGTTACCACGCTGATCAATTTCGTGCTCGGGGTTATTCTCTGGGCCAATTACGACATCGACGACGCACAATGGCAGTTTACGGAGCGGGCCGATCTGTTCGCTGGCTTCTCCTATGCGCTGGGCATCGATGGCATCGCCCTTATGCTGATCATGCTGTCGGTTTTTCTGATGCCGGTGTGCATCGGGGCCAGCTGGCTGTCGATCAAGACCCGCGTAGGCGAGTACATGGCTGCGTTCCTGCTGATGGAAATGCTGATGATCGGCGTCTTCGCAGCGCAGGATCTGTTCCTGTTCTATATCTTCTTTGAAGCGGGTCTCATCCCGATGTATCTTATCATCGGTGTGTGGGGCGGCGACAATCGAATCTACGCTTCCTACAAGTTCTTCCTTTATACGCTGCTCGGCTCCGTGTTGATGCTGATCGCGATGTTCTGGATGGCGAACGAGGCGGGCACCACGTCCATTCCGGCGTTGATGGTTCACGACTTTCCGGCCGGGGCGCAAACCTGGCTGTGGCTGGCATTCTTTGCCAGCTTTGCAGTCAAGATGCCGATGTGGCCGGTGCACACCTGGCTGCCCGATGCCCACGTGCAGGCACCGACGGCCGGCTCGATCATCCTGGCCGGCGTGCTGCTAAAGATGGGCGGCTATGGCTTCATCCGCTTTTCGCTGCCGATGCTGCCGGAAGCTTCCGGCGAACTGGCCTGGCTGGTCTTTGCGTTGTCCATGATCGCCGTGGTTTATACCAGCCTGGTGGCGCTGGTGCAGCATGACATGAAGAAGCTCATCGCCTATTCCTCGGTTGCCCATATGGCGATCGTGACCGGGGCGCTGTTCTCTTTCAATGTCGTGGGACTGGACGGAGCCATGATCGTCATGCTCAGTCATGGTCTCGTGTCGGGCGCCTTGTTCCTGTGCGTCGGCATCATCTACGACCGGCTGCATACCCGCGAGATTGACCGCTATGGCGGCCTTGCGATTAACATGCCGCGATATGCCGTATTCTTCCTCCTGTTCACCATGGCTTCGATCGGCTTGCCCGGCACCAGTGGCTTTGTCGGGGAGTTCCTCAGCCTCGCCGGCATGTATGCCGTTTCGAGCTGGCTTGCCTTTGTTTGCACCACCGGCATCATTCTTGGGGCTGCATACATGCTTTACCTTTACCGCCGTGTGGTTTTCGGCGTGTCGCGCAACCCGGACGCAGCCGCATTACCCGACCTTGACCGGCGCGAATGGGCCATGTTGGTGCCGCTGGCCGCAGTGACCCTGTGGATGGGCGTCTATCCTGAAAGCTTTCTCGCTCCGATGCGTGCTGACATCCGCTGGCTGAACGAAAGGCTGGCGGTCGCTTCACCTGCAGGCGATGCAAAGCTGATGATGCCGGCAAGCAATGGCCCGCCGAGTGGGTTGCCTGCAACTGTGCAGCGTGTTCCTGTGCAGGAGGCGCACTGATGGAAACCTACGGACACTCACTGAATCTGATCGCTGCAGAGCTGGTGCTGATGGTGTCGGCGTTGGTCCTGCTGCTGGTGACAGCCTGGATTGGCGACAAGGCTTCGCGGTCGATCTCGATCATTGCCGTAGGCGTGCTTGCCGTATGCGCCATCATCACCGTTCCGGCTTTGGCACAAGGAGCCGGTGGCCTCGACCGGGTGGCGTTCATGGGACAGTTCACTGCCGACGCTTTTGCTGCCTTTGCCAAGCTGCTCATCTACATATCAGCCGCAGTGGCCCTGATCGTGGCACCCGCCTTCTTCGGCCGAGTGGGAGCGATGCGGGCGGAATATCCCGTGCTCATCCTGCTGGCGGTGCTGGGCATGAACATGATGGTTTCCGCCACTGATCTGATGACCTTGTACATTGGTCTGGAACTCAACAGCCTCACTGCGTATGTTCTGGCCGCATTCCTGCGCACCGATGAACGCTCCGCGGAGGCCGGGCTGAAGTACTTCGTGCTTGGCGCACTTGCCAGCGGCATCATCCTGTTTGGCATGAGCCTGACATATGGCTTCACCGGCAGCACGGATTTTGCCGTGGTGCGCCTTGCCCTCACCGGTCCCTTGTCAACAGGCGCGCTGTTCGGGATCATCTTTGTCTTTGCAGGGCTGGCTTTCAAGATCAGTGCAGTGCCGTTCCACATGTGGACGCCGGACGTGTACGAAGGCGCACCAACGCCTGTGACCACGTTCTTTGCCACCGCCCCCAAGGTTGCGGCGCTGGCGCTTACGATGCGGGTGGCGTTCGATGCCTTTGGCGAACAGGCAGGTGCGTGGCAGCAGATCATCATTTTCATGGCGCTGGCGTCAATCATCGTCGGGGCGCTCGGTGCGATCGGGCAGGTGAACATCAAGCGTTTGCTCGCCTATTCCTCCATCAACAATGTCGGGTTCCTGCTCATCGGTCTGGCGACCGGAACCGCCGAAGGTGCATCGGCGATGCTCGTTTACCTGGTGATCTACGTGTTCATGTCGATTGCCGGGTTTGTCGTGGTCCTGATGCTGCGTGACGACGAGGGCCGGCCCATCGAAGCGATCGCCGATCTTGCCGGTCTGTCGCAGGCTCGACCCGCGCTAGCCTGGGCTTTGCTGGCCGTCATGTTCAGCCTGGCGGGCATTCCGCCGCTATTCGGGTTCTGGGCCAAGTTTGTGGTATTCCAAGCAGCAGTCAATGCAGATCTGATCGTTCTGGCTGCCCTGGGCATCGCAGCCAGCGTGATCGGCGCTTTTTACTACATCAAGATCGTGAAGGTTGCTTTCTTCGACGCTCCTAGCGGACGCAATGCCACTGGCGCTCCTGTCTCGCACAAGGTGTTGCTGCTGCTCAGCTGTCTGATCATTTCACCGCTGGGATATTTGCTGACCCCATGGTTGGGTGCGTTAGCAGACAAGGCATCATCATCGCTGTTCTTTGTCGTCTGATCCGGGGGCGCAGGTGGCTGCTGCGCCAGTCCTTGAAATCGTTGGTAGCATTGGCTCAACCAATGCCGAAATGCTCGACCGGCTCAGGTCGGCCGAGCAGCCGGTCGAGAACCACTGGCTCATAGCAGATCGGCAGACCGCAGGGCGGGGTCGGCTGGGCCGTGAATGGCATGATGGCGCGGGCAATTTCATGGGCTCGACCGCTATCGTTCGCGAACCCGCCGATCCACCGATGCAAACCCTGGCTCTGGTTGTTGGCATCGCTGTGTTCGACGCTGTAGCCAGCCTGGTGCCGTGCAGCGATGGGCTGGCGCTTAAATGGCCCAACGATCTGCACTGGCGCGGTGCCAAGCTTGCCGGCATTCTCGTTCAGGCGAGTGACAATGTGGCGATTGTCGGGGTGGGGATCAATCTGCGCACCGCACCATCGCTGCCCGACCGACGCACTGCTGCGCTTGTTGAAATAGGCGGCACGGGTGATCGGGATCTGGTCGCACGGACAGTGGCGGTGCAGGTGGCGCGGCAGGTTCTTGTCTGGCGCCGCTCAGGCTTTGCTGCCATGACTGATGCGTGGCTCGAACGCGGCCCGGCAGCGCAGACGCCGATCATCGTTTCCGAGGCTTCCGGCAACGGCGTCGTGTCGGCAGGCACCGGAACTTCGGCAGGGACGACGGGCACCACCGGATTGTTCCACGGGGTTGCACCGGACGGAGCCCTACTGCTGCAAATGCCCGATGGTACGGTCAGAGCGGTTCACTCGGGCGAAATAGAAGAAGGACGCTGATCGATGCTGCTTGCGATCGATGTCGGGAATACCAATATCGTCTTTGCGCTGATGAAGGAAGGCAAGGTCTGCACGCGCTGGCGACTTGCAACCGACGCGCGCCGCACCGCTGATGAGTATGCTGTCTGGCTCATGCAGCTTTTTGGCCTGGAAGGATACGATTTCAAAGCAATCGAACAGGTCATTGTGTCGACCGTGGTGCCTGCCGCAAGGCACAACATTGCAGTTCTTGCAAAGAAATACTTCAGTGTACCAGCCTGGTTTGCAGGAGAAGGCGCTGCCTCCTGGACAATCGCGATTGATGTGGATGAGCCTGGATCGCTTGGCGCCGATCGTGCCGTGAACGCAATTGCGGCGCATGAACGGGTGGCAGGCGATCTGATCGTGATTGATTTCGGCACTGCCACCACGCTTGATGTGGTCGATTTTGGCGGCGCATACAAAGGCGGTATCATCGCGCCTGGCATCAATCTTTCGCTCGATGCCTTGATCAATGCAGCGGCGCGCTTGCCGCGCATCGCGATCGAAGCGCCGACACAGACTGTCTCTGTCATCGGCCGCAACACCGAGGCGCAGATGCACATCGGTGTGTACTGGGGCTATGTCGCGATGCTGGAGGGGCTGGTGGCGCGTTTGAAGAAGGAAATCGGCCGTCCGGCCAAGGTTATCGCGACAGGCGGCCTTGCCATCCTGTTCGACAAGCATACGCAAATCTTCGACCTTGTTGAGGTTGATCTTACTCTACATGGGCTCGCGCTGTTGGCAGACCGGGCCGGAAAGCAGACATGACACCGAAAAACGAACTTCTTTTCCTTGCCCTTGGCGGCTCCGGCGAAATTGGCATGAACGTCAATCTTTATGGCTGTGACGGCAAGTGGCTCATGGTCGACCTTGGCATGACTTTTGCCGATCCGGGATATCCCGGAGTCGATCTGGTCTTCGCTGACCTGGAGTTCATCGAGGAACGGGCAAAGGACCTTGCCGGCATTGTCCTGACGCATGCGCATGAGGATCACATCGGCGCGATACCCTATTTCGCGGCCGAGCTGAAGGTGCCGCTTTATGCAACACCTTTTACCGCCGAACTCATCCGGCTCAAGCTGGAGGAGGCGGGGCTGGTAGACGAGGTCGAACTGATCATCATTGATCATCTTGATGCCTTTGACGTGGGGCCCTTCAACGTGCGCTACGTGCCGCTTGCGCATTCCATCGCCGAAGGCAACGCGCTGGTCATTGACACTCCTTATGGCCGGGTGTTCCATACCGGTGACTGGAAGCTCGACGAGGATCCGCAGGTCGGCGTCCCCAGCACTCCTGAAGAATTGCGCAGGATTGGCGAGGATGGCGTGCTGGCGCTGGTCTGTGATTCCACCAACGTTTTCAATCCGGCGGCATCGGGGTCCGAAGGTGCCGTGCGTGTCGCGCTGGAACGCGAGGTGACAAAGCACGCCGGCAAGCGCGTCCTTGTCACGACTTTTGCGTCCAATGTTGCACGACTGCAGACGCTTGGCCGGGTCGCGATCGAAAGCGGGCGCCAATTGTGTGTTGCCGGCCGGTCACTTGACCGGATCATCGGTGTAGCCAAGGGGGCGGGTTATCTTCAGGATTTCCCCGATACCATCAGCTTCGATGAAGCGATGGACCTGCCACGCGGCGATGTGCTGATCATTGCCACCGGCGGGCAGGGGGAGCCGCGCGCCGCGCTTGGCCGGATTGCAGCCAACAATCACCCGTTGAAGCTTAGCGAGGGAGATGTGGTCCTGTTTTCCAGCCGGCAGATCCCCGGTAACGAGCTTGCCATCGGCTACATCATGAACCAGCTTGCGGCCAAGAATATCGAGATGGTTACCGACCGGCAGGAGTTGATCCATGTATCGGGTCATCCCGGCCGACCGGAGCTGGAAACGCTGTATGGGTGGCTGAAGCCTCAAATACTGATCCCCGTTCATGGCGAAACGCGTCACATGCGAGAGCAGGCGAGCGTCGGGCGCGAAGCCGGCATTCCCAAGGCGATCGTGCAGGGCAATGGCGACATCATTCGCCTGGCACCCGATGGTCCCGAGAAGATCGGCGAGGCGCGTACCGGCCGCCTGTTGCTCGATGGGGACATCATCATCCCGGCAGACGGCGAGGCGATAGCAATGCGGCGTCGGTTGGCGCAGAACGGTCATGTGACGATTGTGCTGCCACCTGCTGGATCGCACGTCCCTGCCCTTGTCAACGCCGTCGGCCTGCCGCTCGAGGAAGACATGGCCGAGTTCGTTGCAGAAACGCAGGCGGACGTGGCCAAGGTGATGAAGCGCCAGGAAAATGGTGGTCGAGGCAAGCCCGCGCGGCAGCGCGGCGGTAGCGGTGGAAGCAAGGGCAGGGATGCCTCAGGCGGATCGGGCCAGAACGCGCTCCACGAAGCGGTTCGGCTGGCAGCGCGGCGGGCAGCACGGCGTTGGTCCGGCAAGAATCCGCAAGTGGCGGTGCTCACCATGGATGCCGGATAGGTTCATGAAGCTTACCTCGATACTTGCGATCTATTTCCTTTTCTGGGTGATGAGCGCTTTTGTCGTGCTGCCGTTTGGCGTCAGAACCAACGCTGAAGCGGGAACAGACAGGGTGCAGGGGCAAGCAGACAGTGCGCCTGTAGATTTCCGGCCGATGCGGATCATAATCCGCGCAACGCTCGTCTCTCTGGTAGCCTTCGGGCTGTTCTACGCCAATTATCAGGCGGGTTGGGTCGGGATCGATGATCTGAACCTGCTACCCGATCCGCCTGAATACATCGATAAGCAGACTGCCCGTTAGGCAATTCAATGGCGCAGGCGGTCAATCCCCTGCGCCAAGGCAACGTAAAGCTTGCCCATGTCCGACGACACAAGCGTGACCGCCAGCGCTTCGCCCTCGCCGGTGGCAAGAAGATCGCGCAGCAGATCTTCAAACTTGCTGATGTATAGCGTCACATGTTCACGAAATGCCGCGTCGGTTGCATAAAGCGAATGCACCATCCGCGCTTCATCCTGGCCCAGCAGCCGGACTGCGCGCCGGGTAAATATGCCCGCGTCACCTCTCAGATATTCATGCCAGGCACTGTCGCTGACATCCGCGGCAAATATCCGTTGAAGATCAAGCGAAGTGGCATTCAGCATTGTCACGATCAGCGACACACGCCGGGCAAACTGCACATCCACATCGGTCCGCGTTGCGTCACGCGCCTTGGCAATCCGCTGATCAAGGGATCGTGTCACTTCCTCCACCTGCGCCAGCCGGCGTGCAAGATCCGCGCTTGCATCGCTGGCCGCGTTGATCGCGCCAGCCACCACGGTATTGAGTTCCCTCGCCGTACTGTCGGTGGTGTCCTCAAGTGCATTGGCGAGCGCAGCTGACGCTTCATCGGCAAGCTGCCGGCTGATTTGCTGCACCGTGGCGATCATGTCAGTCTCCAGACCCTGCAAAGCCAAGGGCCCTGCTTCGCGAAGCTGCGTCAGTTGGCCTGCCAGAGCCTGCTCGGCAGAATCGGCCAGAGCGGCGCTGTCGCTGCGCACGGCGGCGAGCATGTCCTGCAATTCGCCCAGCTGCTCGGCATGTTCGGATCCGCGCACCTGGATCGTGTCGTGCAGATTGTGCATCTGCGCCATGGCGAGCGATGTCGTCTCACCCGTCCGGGCGAGCATTTCGCCCAGTGAACGTCCATCATCATTGGCTTCGATCAGCAGGTTGCGTACCGTTTCAACGCCGGTGTTCAGCCCCTCGAGCATTTGTTGAGCATCGGCAAAGGCGACCGGCAGTGCATCACGGGTCCGCAGGCTGCTTTGCTCTACCATTTCGAGAAGATGGGCGCCTTGTTGCGATGCTCTGGCGATCGTGCGGTCGATGTCGACGAGCGCCTCTCGGCTCGCCGCCAGCCGATCCTCCACCGTGTCGAGCCCGGTCAGCACGGTTTCTTCGGATCGGGCACCCTGTTGGGCGGCAAGCTGCATCGTGCGGGCGTAGGCATCGAGGTTATGGGCAATCTCCTGCGCGGATCGTGCGAGGGCCTGCGTCGCCTTGTCGTGCTGCCGCCGCCGCTCTTCCAGTTCGGCATCGATTTCTGCCAGTCTGGCGGCGAGCCGCTCGATCAGCGCCTCGTTCAGCTCACCGCTTTCCGTGCGTCGCTGCGCAATCTGGGCATCCATCGCCTCACCCTGTCGGGAAAGATCCTCGTGCAGGTTGCTGATGTCGGCTGCCGCAGCGGCGATACGCTTTTCGGCGGTGCCGAGCATCGCGGCGGTCTGCGCATCCATGTTGTTGAAGGCAGCGTGTGCCTGTTCCGCAGTGGCGACCAGCCTGGTTTCAAGTTGCGTCATGCTGTCGTGCGAGATATCGTCAACTTGAGTTGCCAGCGCCTGCGCCTGCGCGGCTGCGCTTTCGAGCAGGCGCTGCATTTCGGCCAGACGAACCGTGCTTGCCTCGCCCTGCTGGTCAAGCGTCTCCAGCCTGGTGACAAGCTGCCTGACCTGCTCCTGCGCATGCGTGCCGACCTGTCCTACCGCATTGGCAAGGTCGCGCGCCGTGTTGGTCAGCACAGGCACCTGTCCGCGCATCTGCTCCATATTGTGAAGCGCGGCGCTGCTTACATCCTGCAAGGTCTGCACCCGAGCAGCATTGTGGGCAATGAGCGCTTCCATCCTGGTGGCACTTTCGTCGATCCGGTCCACGGTGACCCGGCCAAGCGATTCCAGGTCGCGCGCTTGATAGGTCAGAAACTCACGAGCAATGCTGAGCTCGCCATTGACGCGGGTGAGCTGGTCTTCGAGAATGCGGGCATCCTCACGCAGCCGTGCAGCGTTGCCAGCAAGCCGCGTCGTCCCGGCCCCGAAGCCGAACAGCAGCAGCGCCCAGACCGTAACGATGAGCAGGACAGGCATGGTCCAGTCCCGCAGCCAGCCGGCCCATTGCGCCACCGTTGCGCCGTTCCCGACCTCGGGCAGCACTGCTGCCACCAGCAATGCTGTCCAAACAGCGATGAGGATCATCGCAGTCGCAGTGAGCAGGGCAAATGCCCTGGGGTTCGCGCGTTCAACCGCTCCTGGCTCATCCGGCGCAACAGCATGGGCCTGCGGGTAGTGCAGGTTCTCATCGCGTTGCTGCGGTTCGCCTGCCTGCTCGTCAGTGCCCAGCGGCACGATCTTGCGTTCTTCCGTCATGGTGAAATTGCCTAGCACGGTTTTAATCGACCGAAACCCTGTTGCGCCCGGTTATGCCCGCTTCCGCCTGTTTTCCTTCTTCGGCAGGTCCTGCTCCGGCACAGGCATTTCCCGCATGGTGACCGCTTCACCCTTGCCTGATCGGGTGTGCTTATCCAAAAGCTGCTTTGACGACACAGCCTTCCAGACGGGATGGCACTGATTGGAGCCGGAAAGACACTATCGTGCGCATTGCAGTGCTATCCTTGCTCGAGCCGCTGGCGTCGGACCGGCACACACCGCGCGCGACACAGTCCGTGCTCGGCCGCAAACTGATCGAGAGTCAGCTCGATGTGATGTCAGCCTGGGGCGCGCAACGCCTGTTGTTGCTTGCCGATCCACAGATGAACGCGGTGCATGAGGTGGTGGAGAGTGCCCGCCGCATGGGTATGGAGGCCATCATGGTTGCCGATGCGCATGCAATGTGTGCCCAGGTGACGAGCGCCGATGAACTGGCCGTAGTGGCCGACTGCCTCCTGCCCGACGCCAGCGTTGCGCTTGCCATCCTGGAGCACGGGGCAGGGGTTGCCGTCTTGCCGGTCGATCCTGCCATGGCGCTCGGTTTCGAGCGGATCGACGCCCGATGGGCTTGGGCAGGCCTGCTGGTGGTTGCAGGAGCGCTCTGCGAGAAATTGCGGCAGCTGCCTGCCGATTGCGATGTCGGCTCCTCGCTGCTGCGCATTGCTCTGATGAACGGCGTCGCGATGCGGTCGCTGCCGGTCGATCTGCTTGAAAATGATGGCTGGATGCTGGTTCTGGACACCATTGAGGTGCAGGTGCTGGAACAGGGTCGGCTGAGCCGGCAATTGCGCGAAGCAGGTGCCGGTACGCCGGGTCCGCGCCTGGCGCAGCTTGCCCTGCATGGTCTGGGTAACAGATTATTGGCCACGAAAGGAGCGGCCGTGCGCCTGTTGTGGGTGGCAGTGCTCCTGCTTGTCCTTGCACCCTTGCTGGCATGGCTTGAGTGGGGGGCGCTTGCCATGGTTCTGCTGGGTTCTTCGTTCCTGCTTGGCCAGATGGCGGCCCTGTTGCACGAGGCGGTGATGCAAGGCCGCCTTGTCCGGCCGCGACCACCTGTCAAGCCTGCGCCTGCTCTTGCAGCGCTGGATGCAGGCGTGCTGGCGTCAGCGGGGTTCATGATGGCCAGCAATGCGCCTTTTGCACTGAACTGGTTTGTGGCATTCGTCATGGTCGCTGTGGTGCGGATCGCGCAGCGCCATGTGGCTGCCGCGTGGCTCCGGAGGTGGTTGGCAGACCGTCTTGTGCTGACGCTGATCCTTGCCGCAGGCGCTCTTGTTGGTGCGCCTGTATTCGCCACAGCGGCTGTGCCCGTGCTGATCCTGCTGTTTTGGCTAGGCGCGGATTATCGCCGATCCGGATCAGCGCCAGGCGATGCCCCGGACAACAATGGCGCCGGTGATAGCGCGCAGGACTGAACCGGTTCGGCTCAAGCCGATCGGTATATCAGCGCCGCGGTGGCGGCCTTCGTGATGACCGTCTTGCCAGCCACAGCAGCACCAGACCGGCGGCGAGGGCGATGAGGCCGTATATGGCCCATTCGCCCTGCCCGAGCATGAAGCTTTCTTGAGGCCAGGAAAGAAGGCCTGAGCCTTGCAGCGTCCACAGCCCACCGACAAGAACAAGAGCAATGCCGAAAATCTGCAAAACCAACTTCAGCATTGCCTCAGTTCCTTTCTTGCCAGCCCAAATTATCTCAGCCTTTAGCGATCGTCAGTGTTTATCGATCGTCAACGCTCCGAAACGGGCACATAATCCCGCTTCGTCGGTCCGGTGTAAAGCTGACGTGGGCGACCGATCCGCTGGGCAGGATCGGAAATCATCTCGTTCCATTGCGCCACCCAGCCAACCGTGCGGGCCAGCGCGAACAGCGCGGTGAACATGGTGGTCGGAAAACCGATCGCCGAAAGGATCACGCCCGAATAGAAATCGACATTGGGAAAGAGCTTCTTTTCGATGAAATAATCATCATTGAGCGCCATTTCCTCAAGCTGCAGGGCAACGTCGAACACAGGATCGCTAACCTGCAAAGCTTCGAATACCTCGCGCACTGTCTTTTGCATGACCGTCGCACGCGGATCGTAGTTCTTGTACACCCGGTGGCCAAATCCCATCAGGCGGAACGGATCGTCCTTGTCCTTGGCGCGGGCGAGATATTCAGGAATGCGGTCGGGGTGCCCGATTTCATGCAGCATGTTAAGCGCTGCCTCGTTCGCACCGCCGTGCGCCGGACCCCACAGGCACGCAATGCCCGCCGCGATGCAGGCGAACGGGTTGGCGCCGGACGATCCGGCCAGGCGCACGGTCGATGTGGATGCGTTCTGCTCATGATCCGCATGCAGGATGAAGATCCGGTCGAGCGCGCGCTCGATCACCGGATGCACCACGTAATCCTCCGCCGGGACGCCAAAGGTCATGCGCAGGAAATTACCCGTATAGGACAGCGTGTTGTCGGGATAGAGGAACGGCTGCCCGCTCGAATATTTGAAGGCCATGGCCGCGATGGTCGGCATCTTGGCAATCAGCCGGTGCGAACTGATCTTGCGGTGTTCCGGGTCCGAAATGTCGGTGCTGTCATGGTAGAAGGCGGAGAGGGCGCCCACGACCCCGCACATGATCGCCATGGGGTGTGCATCGCGACGGAACCCCTGGTAGAACCCGCGCAGCTGGTCGTGCAGCATGGTATGGCGCGTGATGGTATAGGTAAAATCGTCAAGCTCCTCGCGCGTCGGCAATTCGCCGTTCAGCAGGAGGTGCGACACTTCCATGAAGCTTGAATGCTCCGCCAGCTGACCGATGGGGTAGCCACGATGCAGCAGCACGCCTTCCTCACCATCGATGAACGTCAGCGCGGAATCGCAGCTGGCGGTCGAGGTGAAACCCGGATCATAGGTGAACATTCCGGTATTCGCGTAAAGCTTGCGAATATCAACGACATCGGGGCCAAGCGTGCCGCTCTTGATCCCGAATTCGTGATCCTTGCCCTTGACGCTCAAGATTGCGTGATTGTCCGCCACTCGTCTGTCTCCTCTGAATGTCATCTGTCCGGCGATGCGGCACCTGCGGTGGTGCCTTGCGCCTGCGTGTTGTCATGAGCCTGCGTGATGCTGTGGGCCTGGGCCGCAATGCGCTCCAGACTTTCTTCCCGTCCCAGCAGAGCCAGCACATCGAAAATGCCGGGTGAGGTGGTCTGACCGGTCAGGGCCGCGCGCAACGGCTGTGCAAGCTTGCCCAACCCCACACTGCGTTCCTCTGCCATCTGCTTGAGGCTGTCTTCCAGCGTATCGTCCTGCCATTCGGCCAGTGCGGTCAGCCGCTCATGAACCGCCTGAAGCAGCGTACGCGCGTCTTGTGTCAGCAAGGCCGCGGCCTTGGGCTCCAGCTGCAAGGGCCGTGTCTTGAACAGGAACAGCATCGCTGCGGCCAGTTCATCAAGGTTCCTGGCCCGCTCCTTGAACACCGGCATGGCTTGGACCAGAAGGTCATGGTCCGTTTCGGCATTGAAGCGGGGTTCCAGTGCCGCGATCCGCCTGCTGACAAGGTCGGCAAGCCGTGCGTCCTGCGCTGCATGCATGTAATGCGCGTTGAGGCTGGCCAGCTTCTTCATGTCAAACCGCGACGGGCTCTTGCCGACACCGTCAAGGTCGAACAGTTCTATGGCCCGTGCAGGCTCGATGATTTCCTCGTCACCATATCCCCACCCCAGCCGCAGCAGGTAATTGACCACCGCTTCGGGCAGCAGGCCCAGTTCATCGCGGTAGGCATCGACACCCATGGCACCGTGCCGTTTCGACAGCTTGGCACCGTCGGCGCCGTGGATCAGCGGAATATGCGCATAGACAGGCTCCGGCCAGTCGCCGCCAGTGATTGCATCCATGGCGTGAATGATCGGCAGCTGCCGGAACGCATTGTTGAGATGATCGTCACCGCGAATGACATGCGTCACGCCCATGTCATGATCGTCGACCACCACGGCGAGCATGTAGGTCGGCGTGCCGTCGGAGCGCAGCAAGACGTAATCGTCGATCTCGGCATTCTGCACCGTAACACCACCCTGAACTGCGTCTTCTATGACGCTCTGCCCGGTGGAAGGCGTTCTAAGCCGCACCACGAACGGCTTGCCCGCAGGTGCATCGGCAGGGTCGCGGTCGCGCCACCGATTGTCATAACGCATCGGCTGCTTTGCTGCCCGCTGAGCGGCACGCATTTCTTCAAGTTCGTCCGCCGAAGCATAGCATCTGTAAGCATGACCTGCGTCGAGCAGCATGTTCGCAACCTCGGCATGACGGTCGGCGCGTTGCGACTGAAATACAGGCGGCGCGTCGAAGTCGATGCCGAGCCAGTCCAGCCCGTCGATAATCGCATCGATGGCCGGGCGGGTGGATCGGGTCTGATCGGTGTCTTCGATCCGCAGCAGCACCTTACCACCGTGATGCCGTGCAAAAAGCCAGTTGAAGAGCGCCGTGCGTGCGCCGCCGATATGCAGGAAGCCAGTGGGGGAGGGGGCAAACCTGGTCACGATCCGACCGTTGTGATCCGCCATGCTGCGGTCGGGATCATTGTTGCCGCTTGCCATCTGCTCCCGCTTCCTTTCCTATAGTGCCATGGGCAGGCCGCTGATACCGGGATACGAAAACCTCGCAGCGCATGCGGCCATTCCCGTCGCGGACCAACCAGAAGCGGAAAACCGCCCTTCTTCGCTGTTGCGGCAATGGCGCAGGCGGGGCGGTTTGTCCAGTGTGCTCCACGCAGCAGAAGCGTTCCTCGCGAGCCGGCCGTTTGAACGCATGCCTTGGCTGGCGGTTGCGATGCTGGCAGGCACGGGCCTGTGGTTCCTGCTTCCCGGACCGGCAGAATGGCTTGTCCTGACAGGGCTGTGCGGTCTTGTCGCGGGATGTGGCTGGGCCTGGTGGCAGGATGAGGACACTGCGGTTCTGCGTGCTGCCATAATGGCAGTCGCGGTCATGGTGGCGGCCGGCTGTCTGCTTGCATGGCTGCGTTCCGAACTGGTGGGCACACATCCGATCGAAGCACCAGTCGTCACGCGGCTGCACGCCTTGATCCTTGAACGAGAGGAGCAGCCCGCGCGCAACAGGGTACGGCTGGTGGTCGCCACGCAGGATCCACAGAGGGACCGGGCGATCCGTGCCCGCATCAACATCTCGGCTGTCGATGACCGCCCTTTCCTGCAGGAAGGGGCGGTCATAAATGTGCGCGCACGCTTGACGCCGCCGACGCATCCCGTCCTGCCCGGCGGATATGACTTTGCACGCATTGCCTGGTTTGACGGGATTGCCGCGACAGGTTCTGCAATCGACCCGCCTGTCCTGGCTTCTCCTGCAGAAGCGCAGGCAAGTGGCATGGCGCTGTATCGTCGCGACCTTGCCCGGCATGTGCGCACCAGCGTTGCAAGTGCGACCGGCAGTGACGGG
Organism: Croceicoccus esteveae; assembly: GCF_031846435.1. Lineage (NCBI taxonomy): Bacteria > Pseudomonadati > Pseudomonadota > Alphaproteobacteria > Sphingomonadales > Erythrobacteraceae > Croceicoccus > Croceicoccus esteveae. Next base: position 389,355 of record NZ_JAVRHS010000002.1, on the reverse strand, counting down.
GCACATGCAGCTATTGCCGCCACGCTGGCCAGCGGCGATCGTGGTGCGATCAATGACGATGATGCGCTTGCCATGCGCGATGCAGGGCTGGCCCATCTGCTGTCGATCAGCGGTCTGCATGTCGGCGCAGTGGTCGGTATCGTGTGGTTTGCAATGATGAAGACGCTGGCGCTCTTTCCCGCGCTGGCGCTCAGGACGCGGTTGCCGCTTGTCGCCAGCGCGGGCGGCGCTGTCGCTGCTGTTGCGTATACCTTGATGACGGGCGCCGCGGTGCCGACGATCCGCGCATGCATCGCTGCATTGCTGGTCATGGCGGCTCTTGCGCTGGGGCGGCAGGCACTGTCCATGCGGCTGATCGCGCTTGCTGCCATCACCGTGATGCTGTTCTGGCCAGAGGCGGTGGTGGGGCCATCCTTTCAGTTCAGTTTTGCCGCGGTCATCGCCATCGTCGCCCTGCATAACAGCGCCCCCATGCGTGCACTCGTCGCCCGTGGGGAGCATGGCGCGGCAATGCGGCTGGCGCGGGCGGCGCTGGCGTTGCTCATTACGGGTCTGGTCGTGGAAGCGGCGCTGGCACCGCTGGTGCTTTTCCATTTTCACCGGTCGGGCGTACTCGGCGCTCTTGCAAATCTTGTTGCCATCCCGCTTACCACGACTGTGATCATGCCAGCGCTGGGAGTGGCGCTGCTGCTCGACCTCGTCGGTCTTGGCTGGCCGGCATGGTTCGTCACTGGCAAGGCGCTCGAACTGCTGATCGGGATCGCGCAGTTTGTCAGCTCCATTGACGGATCCATCCTGCTGGTGCCTGCCATTCCTCTGTGGGCGGCGCTGTTGTTTGTGAGCGGGTTTCTGTGGCTCGCCTTGTGGGAAGGACGGGTGCGGGTCTGGGGTGTGCTGCCTGCGCTTGCGGGGCTTGCAGGTTTCGCCGTTGCAACTCCGCCCGACCTCATGGTCGCGGCAGAAGGGCGGCATGTCGCGATCGCCAATGACGAGGGGCAGATATTCCTTCTCAGGAACCGCCGCGGTTTTGCGCATGACCAATTGCTGGAAGAGGCGGGCTTCGACGCCGCTTCTGAACAAGATGTGCAAGCCATTACCCAATGGCCGGGGGCCGATTGCAACCGCGATTTCTGCCTGCTGACGCACCGCCACCGCGTGCTCCTGATCTCGCGCCGCCGCTCGGATGTCGACTATGCGACGCTGCTGGCAGCATGCGCGGCGAGCGACGTGGTTGTCGCAGAGCGCAAGCTGCCCGAACATTGCCGCCCGCGAATGGCAAAGATCGACCAGCCCTTGCTTACGCGCCGGGGCGGCGTGACAATGAACCTGCAGACAGGCGTGATCCGATCAGCCCGTCCGGCACGAGACCGTCACGGCTGGATGTAAGGCAGAGTCGGAGGCAGCAAACCAAGCGCCTTCTTGAAGGAGCCGGCGCCCCTGCCATCACGGCCGGCTCTCTCGTTCTCGATCAGTGATACTGGCGCAGCAATCCCGCCAATCGCCCCTGGATCTTGACCTCCGCTGCGTCATAGATCTGCGAGGGAAAGGAGGCATTGGCAGGGTCAAGCCGGATCCGACCATTGTCGCGACGCAGATATTTGAGCGTGGCTTCCTCATCCCTTACGAGGGCCACGACAATCGCGCCATCGTCGGCGATGTGGGTCCGCCGGATGAGAGCAAGATCTCCATCAAGGATCCCGGCATCAATCATGGAATCACCTGCCACTTCCAGCGCATAATGTTCTCCTGAACCAAGCAGGGCGGCCGGCACCGGCAGGGTTCTGGTGTCCTCCAGCGCCTCGATCGGAACGCCCGCGGCGATCCGCCCATGCAGCGGGATTTCCACCACATCATTGGCGGGGTTCCTCAATTGCGTCCGGATGTCGCCTGCCTGTCCATTAATGCCAACGTTCAGCGTTCCATCAGATGGTCTGCGCAACGATGTTCCCTGTGCGTCCGCGTTCCTTATGACCTCAAGCGCGCGGGCGCGATTGGGCAGGCGACGGATAAAGCCCCGTTCTTCCAGCGCCGAGATAAGGCGATGCACGCCAGATTTGGATTTGAGATCAAGCGCATCCTTCATTTCTTCAAAAGAAGGCGAAATGCCGCCGTCCTCAAGCCGCAGCTGAATGAAAGTCAGCAGTTCATGCTGTTTGCGTGTAAGCATCAAACGGTTCCTCTTCGCCCGTTTCGCACCTGTGCCTTTGAACGAACACGGAACAATTAAGCAACAAAAACAGCCTGCGTCAACAAGGACGAAACTCAGATGCGGTGTATTGCGATTTTTTCGCCTGCCGCCCGCTTCGGCCAGTGTGATGCGCGAACAATCAGCGCGTCTGCCAATGCCAGCGGCAAGAGCGCACCACTGTTCTGACTGTCGAGCACCGGTATGGGCCGATCCTGCCTCCAGCACTGCGCGCGGCAGGGGAGCGCAAACAGCATTGCGATGACAAAGCAGAAAACGGAATTACCCGGCAGACCGACGATCAGCTGATCCTGCCGACTTGCCACCATGACCGGTTTGCTCGCGACGCACCGGAACTCGACCGTGCTTCCCATCTCGGCGATCACCGGCCGGACAAGATCGTGCTCCTTATAAAGACACCGTTGCTGGTGATTACAATGGTTGCATCCGTTACGCTGGCGAAGCGGCCTGCAGCACCGCCTTGTCATCACTGACAGGAGCGATTCTTTGCGCAGCGCAGGGATAACCGGCCAGCATGAGACCGTTGTTCGCAGGAATGTCTCCGGGCCTCAGATCATCCGGCGCGGCTTGTGCGCGCAATTCAGTGCCGCTGTCGATCGCCGCCACCTGGGGCGCGCAGCCAACCTGCAGTCGATCCAGATCGGCACTAACGGCAAATGCAAGCCGGGCAGGGGTGATATGACCACCAGCGCGTGCGACCATGTGCCCGGTATTGAAATCAAGGTCCGGTTGATGGATGTGCCGTCCGGGCGGACGGGGAGGTGAGCCGCTGAACCTCGACAGCGCGCCGCTGGTCCGGCAGTCTTCCCGCACCAGCATCATATCGGCCCCACCGGGCAGCACCGCACCTGCCGAAATGCGCACCGCTGCACCGGCCGCAAGCGTGCTGTCTCGTACGGGCGATCTGCCGCGCTGTCGCCCACGATCTGCCATGCGCCGGACCCGCTCTGCAGCTCAGGCACATCGGCCGGCTGCACTGCCCAACCATCCATGGCGGACGGGGCCGGAGAGGCTGCGTTCTGCGCGCGACCAGCGGCTCGGTCAGATAGTGACCGAGCGCCTGTCCAACTTGGAGGTGCACATTTGTTGTCCGCCCGACAAGCGCCAGAGCAGGTGGCGTTGCGCCTCTGCCAAGGCCAGCAGCGGCTTCATGCCATCAGGTCCTCGTGCCCCGCTGCGCGCCATCTGCCTGACTTGCCACCGTCTTTTGCAATAAGGCGAACTGCGCTGATCACCATGCCACGGTCCACCGCCTTGGCCATGTCATAAATGGTCAGCAAAGCTACCGAAACGGCGGTCATGGCCTCCATTTCGACACCTGTGCGTGCCGCAAGGGTGGCACTGGCTGTGCAGCTGATCGCATCATCTTCGAACGCAAAGGCGACTTCCATCGCGTCGAGACCGAGCGGATGACACAGCGGAATGAGATCGGCCGTCTTCTTGCCCGCCATGATCCCGGCGATCCGTGCCGTTGCGAGCACGTCGCCCTTGCGCATCGTGCCGGCCCGGATTGCATCGAGAGCGGCTGGTGACAGCGTGATATGGCCGCGCGCCACTGCGGTGCGCCGGGTAACATCCTTGCCGCTGACATCCACCATTCGGGCAGCGCCTGATGCATCGAGATGGGTCAGGGTGTTCACGGGTGGAGCAATGCCCGCGTGGCGCTTTGCACATCGGTCTGTCGCATCAGGCTTTCTCCGACAAGAAAGCAGCGCACCCCGCCTTGTGCGAGTCGCTGGCAATCAGCCGGCCCGCTGATCCCGCTTTCGCTGACCAGCAATGCGTCTTCAGGAGCCATGGATGCAAGCCGTTCCGTCACGCCCAGATCGGTCGCAAAGCTGCGCAGATCGCGGTTGTTGATGCCGATCAACCGGCTGTCAAGCTGCAGGGCAAGCTCCATCTCAGCTTCATCATGCACTTCGACAAGCACATCCATGCCACGCTCCGTTGCGGCTGCTTCGAGGTCCTGCATGGTTTCAAGGTCAAGCGCCGCCACGATGATCAGGATGGCATCGGCACCTATTGCTCGTGCTTCGGCAACCTGCCACGGATCGACCATGAAATCCTTGCGCAGCACCGGCAACGTGCATGCATCTCGTGCGAGCACCAGATAATCCTCGTGCCCCTGGAAATACGGTGCGTCGGTCAACACCGACAGGCAGCTCGCACCGCCGGCGGCATAATCCCGCGCATGGGCGGCAGGGTCGAAGTCTGTACGGATCAACCCCTTGGATGGTGAAGCCCGCTTTATCTCTGCGATGAGGCCGAAACCGACGTGCGCAGCATCGCGCAGGCGTCGTTCGAACCCGCGCGGCGGTTCCTGCGCGCGTGCCACGCTGTCGAGCATGTCAAGCGAGCGCGCCTGCTTGCGCGCAGCAACTTCGGCGCGCTTCGTCTGGCAGATTTCACCCAGTTTTCCTTCTGGCTTGACAGTCATTTCACACTCTCGATCCAGCAGTTCAGAAGAGCATTGGCCAGTCCCTTGTCCAATGCCTCTGCTGCTTCCTCGGCCCCGCTGGCCAGATTGTCGACCGCTCCTGCCACCAGCAATGCCCCCGCGCTGTTGAGGAGGACTGCGTCGCGGTAAGCACCCTGTTCGCCCAGCAGCAGCCGCCGCAACGCCGCGGCATTGTGCTCGCAATCTCCGCCGCGCAGCGCGTCAAGCGGGTGGCGAGGCAGGCCCGCATCTTCAGGCACGATGGTGTCGGGAACATCAAGCCCGATGCCTTTCGCGCGCGAGGGGCCTGCAATGGAAAGCTCGTCCAGACCTTCCATGCCCGATATGACCAACGCATGCCCGATACCCAGCAGACGCATTGCCTCTGCATAACGATCTACAAGCTCGGGCGACGCAACACCGACCAGTTGCCGATCAACCGACGCAGGATTGGCAAGCGGGCCGACCAGGTTGAAGATCGTGCGTCTGCCAAGCGCCTTGCGGATCGGCGCCAGCCGCGCAAGGGCCGGGTGATGCGCCTGGGCAAACAGGAACGCGATGTTGAGATCGGGCAACGTCGCCTGCGCCATGTGACCTGCTCGCGCCAGGTTGAGGCCCAGCGTCTCCAGAGTGTCCGCTCCGCCCGATTGGCTCGACGCTGCACGATTGCCATGCTTGGCGACCGGGACGTCGCAGGCTGCCACCACCAGCGCGACTGCGGTGGATATGTTGAGGCTGTGCTGACCGTCTCCGCCCGTGCCGCAAACATCAATGGCATTTACTGGCGCTTTTACAGGGAGCATGCGTCTGCGCAGCGCCTTTGCAGCGCCAGCCATTTCTTCGGCAGTTTCGCCGCGCGTGGCCATTGCGCTCAACAGGTCTGCAATTGCCTCGTCATCCATCATGCCATCGAGCATTTGGCCAAACACTTCTTCGGTCTGCGCCATGGACATGCTCATGACGGCATTCCTGCATCGATACCGCAGATGCCGAGGAAATTGGCAAGCACGGCATGACCATGCTCGGTTGCAATGCTTTCGGGATGGAACTGCACGCCATGGATGGGCAGGTCGGTGTGGCGAAACCCCATGACATGCGCGTCGCCGTCCAGTGCATCGCCGTCCGTACCATCGCTGCGCGGCGTGCGCGCATTGACATGAAGGCACGAAGGAACGTCCTCCACCACCAGGCTGTGATAGCGGGTGGCGGCAAAAGGCGATGGCAGTCCGGCAAAGACACCGCTGGCGTCATGCGTGACAAGCGATGTCTTGCCATGCATCAGACCGCCGCGCCGCACGATGCCGCCAAAATGCTGGCCGATCGCCTGGTGGCCAAGGCACACGCCCAGCAATGGCCGGCCCGATTGTGCGCAGGCAGCGACCAGATCCAGGCTGATGCCGGCTTCATCAGGTGTGCAGGGGCCAGGCGACAGCAGGAACCCTTCTGCTCCAGTCGCAATGGCGTCGCTGGCGGACAATGCGTCGTTACGCGCCACTTCAACCTTCGCGCCAAGTTCCATAAGGTAATGGACAAGGTTCCAGGTGAAGCTGTCATAATTATCGATAACAAGGATCATGGCAGCGTCCTTGCCCGATCCTGAACCGCGATCAAGGGCCCAAGCGGCGGGGCAGCATCGATACGCGCAGACGCCGGATCCCACAGCGCCGACACCGCGCCATCCAGATATAGCGCATTCGGTGTCTCTGCCCGGTCACGAAAAAACCGCGCAAAGCGACCGAATGAAACCGGGTCGTCGCTGATCACGAAATGTGCTCGCCCCTCCTGGTCAACCCCGACACCGTTGCGGTAGTTGATGGAAGTTCCGTCAGGCGCAAATTCGGGGTGCAGTTTTCCGTCGATCACCAGCATAGGGCCCGATTGCGTGGCAAACGCGACATCTGTGTCGCGCATCGCGAAATCCTGCGTGGTCAGGACCTGCCAGCCGGAATCGTCGACCAGAAAAACGCCATTTGGCAGAAGGTGGAAATTGCCCGCGCCTTCGTTGCGGTTCAAGGATTTCAGCACTTTACCGTGCTCAACATAAAGCCCGATTGGCCGCCCATCTGTATCGAACATCCCGGCGTTGGCAGCAAACACCACCGTTGCGGCATCTTCGCCAAGCGCTGATCGCAAGGCTCCGAACGATCGCAACGGCAGGCTGTCTGCACCTGCAAGATAAAGCGCGATGGCATGCTGCTGCGGGTCGGCAAGGCAATGGGTAAAGCTGCTGCCTTCGAACGCTTCCTTGATACAGGCGGCGGTGCTGTCATCTGCTGTCCGCGCTGCCGACGAGCCCATCGGCTCGCAGCCGCCAAGCGCCAGAAGAACCACGAGCAAAATACCGGACAGGCGCAAGGCCTGCCCTGATTGTCCGGTCTTCACTGGCCAAACCCGGTCAGACTGGCAAGCCGCACAGCTTCTCTGGCGGCTGCAAACAGGGCACCTGCCTTGGCTTCGCATTCCTGCTGTTCGTATTCAGGCGTGCTGTCGGCAACGATCCCCGCCCCCGACTGCACATGCATGACGCCATCCTTCACAACCGCGGTTCGCAGCACGATACAGCTATCAACGGAACCATCCGGCGCAAAATAGCCGACGCCGCCGGCATAGGCGCCGCGCGTCTCGTTTTCCAGTTCAGCGATGATCTGGCAGGCGCGAACCTTGGGTGCGCCGCTGACCGTACCTGCTGGAAACCCGGCGAGCAGCGCGTCCACAGCGTCCAGACCGGAACGCAGGGTGCCGGTCACATTCGACACGATATGCATGACATGGCTGTATTTTTCCACGCTGTAGCTATCGGTCACGCGCACGCTCCCTGCCGCCGCCACGCGTCCGGTGTCATTGCGGCCAAGATCAAGCAGCATCAGATGTTCGGCACGCTCCTTGGGGTCGGCAAGCAGGCTTGCCCGGTTCACTTCATCCGCTGCGGGGGTCCTGCCCCGGGGACGGGTGCCGGCAATGGGCCGGATTGTCACTTCTCCATCGCGCACGCGCACGAGGATTTCCGGGCTGCTGCCAATGAGGGAAAAGCCAGGCAGGTCGAGGAAATAAAGGAAAGGCGATGGATTGATCCGGCGCAGTGCCCGGTAAAGCGATAGCGGCGGAAGCGGGAAGGGCGCAGTGAATCGCTGCGCCAGCACGACCTGGAAGATATCTCCCGCCAGGATATAGTCTTTCGCGCGATCGACCATGCGGTGATATTCGCCGGAAGGCAGACAGGGTGTCGCGAAAGGATCAGGCAAAGGTTCAGGTAGTGACCCGTCTGCCAACGGTGCACAAGCCATGCCTGCAACCGCATCGCGCACCAGCGTGCCCCCGAGCCGGGCGAGGCAGCTATCGATCCGTTCTGCGGCATCAGCAACAAGCGCTGACGCGGTGTTCCCGCTGCCCGGCCAAAGCGGGGCGATGCAGAACATATCTGCCTTGAGGCTGTCGAACACGAGCACCAGAGTGGGTCGCACGAAAAGCATGTCAGGCAATTCAAGCGGATTTGCCTCGGGTCGCTCGATCTTTTCGACCAGACCGATCGTCTCGTAACCGAGATACCCGACCAGGCTGGACAGGGCGGGTGGCAGGGGATCAGGCACATCGTAGCGGCACTGTGCAGCCAACGCGCGCAATGACTGGAGCGGGTCGCCACTGGCCACTTCAAACGCGTCTGCGTCCTGCTGCCATTGCGCGTTTACCCAGGCAGTGTTGCCGCTGGCGCGGAACACCAGATCCGGGTCGATGCCGACCAGACTGTATCGTCCGCGTGTTTCACCGCCTTCTACCGATTCGAGCAGGAAGTCGCCCCGCCCCTCGACCATCAGCTTGAGCGCGGCGGATACCGGCGTTTCGCAATCCGCAATCACGCGCCGCCATACCACACCTGCCTGGCCGCTATCCAGACAAGCGCGTGCGCGCTCATCCCAGTCAGGACCGTCATCCGCTCCATTGCCCGATCCTAGCACCTTTCCCTGTGACACCACCAGAACCTAGTTCTGCCCGACCAGCTGCGTGCGGACTGCGCCGATGGCACTGTCGCTGCGCCTGATGCTGGTTTGAAGCATGATCGCGCGGCCAAGCTGCTGGGCGTATTCCTCGCGGCGCAGGCGCGTCAACTCCTGCTGCATCTGCGCCAGCAACGGATTGCCAGCCTCGATGTCACGGGTTTCAATCTCGTTCAGCGCGACGACGTACCAGCCCTGATTGCCTGGTGCCGTAATTTTCTTGGGTGCTCCCTTGGCCATGGTGAACATCAAGGCAAGCGGCGGCGGTACCGATTGCCCACTCGACACCAGTTGCTGACGCGAGAGTGCGACCGTTTCCGGCGGCGGTACCTTTGTCTCAAGCATACGCAGGGCCTCTCCAAGAGAGGCGCCGCGTGTTACTGCTGCAATCACCCGGTCGGCTGCCGATCTGGCAAGTTTCTCGCCTTGCTCAAGGCGGTAATCGGCCACCAGCCTGCTCCGCAGATCGGCAAACTCCGGCGGCGCCGACCTGCGGATCTCGCCCGGTGCGTAGAGGACATAGCTTGTGCCATCTTCACCCGCCGCGATCTGAGGATCGCTGTCCTCATCCATGGCGAAGGCTGCTGGCGCGATGCGCGCGATCTGCGCGAGCGGCGCTTCATCGGAACCGAAGGCACTGCCATTTTCAAGAACGAGCCCCGTCGTGCGGATGGGCACATCCAGCGATCGGGCGACCTCTGCAAGACTTGCCCCGCCAACCAGTTGCTCCTCCGCCCGGGCTGCAAGATCGGCAAGTGCGTCGCGACGCTTTTGCGCAGTGACTGTCTCGGCAAGTTCTGCGCGCACCTGTGCAAGGCTGCGTGCAGGCTTGCTCTCGATGCTGTCGACCCGCAACACGTACCAGCCCAGAGGCCCGCGTATCGGTCCCGCAAGCTCGCCCTTCGCAGTGGCAAAGGCAGCCTGTGCCACAGCTTCGGTAGTGGCAGCGGCAAGCGCCTCGCGGCTTTGCCGGGTAAGCTGCGCGGTGCTCAACCCGGCGTTTTTCGCAGCAGCGTCAAGCGAGGCGCCGCCATCTACGCTTTTCAGCACCGCTTGCGCCGCAGCCTCGGTCGGCAAGACCAGTTGCGACAGATTGCGCAGCTCCGATCCTTCGTAAAGGACGGCATCTTGCCTGTATTGCGCAGCGATCTCGGCCGGCGTGGCCGTGACATCCACAACATTGCCGCTGTCGATTACCGCATAGCGGATAGTCCGCCTCTCGGGCAGGAGATAACGTTCACGATTGGCGCCAAGATAATCCTGCAAGGTGGCATCTGAAATAGGTTTCGTGCCTGCAAAAGCCGCAGAAGGGAGCAGGGCAATGGCACCCTCCCGCCGCTCGGTCAGGAGCATCGCATAGCGCCGTGCCAGAAGTGCAGGCGTATCGCCACCAAAGGTCGAAGCTTCCAGGATGACACGCGCGACAAGGCCGCCTTCGATGTCCGCCCGCAGGATTGCCTCGCTGATTCCTTGCTGCACAAGGGCCTGGCGATAGGCCTGCTCGCTGAAATTGCCGTCAGGACCGCGGAACACTCCAATGCGGGTCAATTCACTGCCTACCAGTGCATCGCCGATCCTTACGCCGTTCTGCCGTCCAAAATCATAGAGTGCAGCACGTTCGATCATCTGGTCGAGCACTGCATCGACGCCGCCTGTTGCGACAAACTCCTGCATGGTGAGGTCCGGACGTTCCTGCCTTGCCGCATCATAGGCGCCGGCGACGGTCTGACGAAGATCGCCCGTCGTGATCGTCTCGTCGCCTACTTTGGCAGCCCGTTCAGTGCCGGCCACCCCGCCAAAGCCGAAGCCTGTGATATCCGCACTGGCAAAAGCGAGCGCAATGAGCCCCACGAACGCAAGCACGAGAGCAAGGCCGATCTTCGACTTGAAAAGCTTGCGAAATCCCTGGATCATCTGCCTGCGTTCCGATTGCCTGTGTTCCGATTGATCGTGTCACGCACACAGGACCCTTTGTATATCGGCTCCATCGCGCATTCATCAGCGCCTTTAGGCGGGTCTTGCCGCTCCTGCAACACGGGGCCGGTGCACGCGGGGATCCGGGCTACAATCAGCCTAGCAGCGCCGCCGCAGCCCAAGGCACGAATCCTGTCCTCGGGGGCTGTCCAGCTTTGACACTGTGCCGCCTTTGGTCTAGCCGCCTGAATGCCGGCAAGGCAGGGATTTGCCTGATTTTCTTACAAGAGTAATGCAATGGCCCAACGTTACTATATCGTCGGCAACTGGAAAATGAATGGCATGCGCACCGCGCTGCCTGAAGCGCGTGCGATCGATAGGGCGGCGCAGCGTCTGCCCAAGGTGGAGGTGGCGGTCGCACCGCCAGTGACGCTGATTGCAGCCATGCGCGAAGCGGTCGAGAATATCGGCATCGGGGCGCAAACCTGCCATTCGGCGGAAAAAGGCGCGCATACCGGTGACCTGTCCGCCGCAATGCTGCGCGAGAGCGGGGTTGAATTTGTGATCGTGGGCCATTCCGAACGTCGCGCCGATCATGGCGAGACAGATGCCATGGTCAAGGCTCGGGCCGAAGCAGTGCAGGCAGCCGGCATGGGCGTGATCGTGTGCGTCGGCGAGAGTGAGGCACAGCGTGACGCCGGCGAGGCGGAGCAAGTGGTCGCACGACAATTGGCTGCGTCGCTGCCGGGTTCGGCAGACCGGCTGTCAGTGGCTTATGAACCGGTGTGGGCGATCGGCACCGGCCGCGTTCCCTCGATCGAGGATATCGCTGCCATGCACAAGCGCCTGCGAAGCGCGCTTGCTCAAGCATATGGCGAAGCTGGTGCAGCCGTCCGTATCCTTTACGGCGGTTCTGTAAATGGCAACAATGCGGCAGACCTGCTGAGCGTGGCTGAAGTAGGCGGCGCATTGGTCGGTGGTGCCAGCCTGACAGCCGATGCGTTCGTTCCGATCCTTGCCGCCGCTGCCGAACTGGCCTGAACCGCTTGTCTCTCATGGTCCGGCACGGCTGGCGCTCCAAGGGCAGGGTCGTCCGCCAGCCGCCGGGGGCATGGGTTGCGCTCGGCCGGTCGCGGCGATAAGGACGGCTGACAGTGCCGGGATGAACACAACCGGGCAGGACTGGACGCGGGGTGGTCATAAAGCTGATTGCCCCCGTTCCATTCACCACGGTGTGTAGCCTTATGGATCTGTCGCTAGTCTTGCAGGATTGACGTTCATGTCGCTTTTCTTCTTTCTGACGATCATTCAGGCGCTGGTGGGTGCCGCGCTGGTCGGGGTTATCCTGATGCAGAGATCGGAAGGAGGCGGGCTTGGTGTCGGCGGCAGTCCGTCGGGCCTTATGTCCGCACGCGGCGCGGCAGATTTCCTGACCAGGGCAACCGCCATTCTTGCCTTGGTGTTCGTCATCCTCTCGATCGCTCTGGCGGCCGTTTCGGTAGAGGCCACTTCGGCCGGCACAATCGATACATCGCTTGACCGGTCCTTGCCGGCTGCGGCGCCCGATCCGCTGGGTCAGACCGATCCTCTCCCGGCTGAACCTGTGGCACCGCAACCTGCCCCTGCAGACATTGATCCGCTCGCCGGTCAGTAGCTTTGCGCGGTTTTGATCAAAAGACGCTCCACCGGTAACTGCACGATCAATCGGCTCCCGCTTCCGACCGGCAGCGACAGCTTTCGCTTGCGTACAAACCCGGCAATGACATAAGGCATAGCTCCCATGGCGCGGTATATTTTCATCACCGGCGGCGTGGTTTCCTCGCTTGGCAAGGGTCTGATGGCGGCGAGTCTTGCGGCCCTGTTGCAAGCGCGCGGCTACAAGGTCCGTATTCGCAAGTTCGACCCCTACCTCAACGTCGATCCCGGCACGATGAGCCCGTATCAGCATGGCGAGGTGTTCGTGACTGATGACGGCGCCGAGACCGATCTCGACCTCGGGCATTACGAACGCTTCACCGGCGTCTCCGCACATCAAAGCGACAACATCACCTCGGGCCGCATTTACCAGTCGATCATCGCGCGGGAACGGCGTGGCGACTACCTCGGGGCGACAGTCCAGGTCATTCCCCATGTCACCGACGCGATAAAGCAATTTGCCCGCGCGGATACAGACGGGCTGGATTTCGTGCTGTGCGAATTCGGCGGCACGGTCGGCGATATCGAAGGCCTTCCGTTCATCGAAGCGATCCGCCAGTTGCGCAACGACATGCCGCGCGAAGACACGCTCGCCATCCACGTAACGCTGGTGCCGTATATCAGCGCTGCGGGGGAGCTGAAGACCAAGCCAACGCAGCATTCGGTGCGCGAACTGACCAGCCTCGGCGTGCAGCCCGACATGTTGCTGTGCCGGTGCGAGCGGCCCCTGCCTCATGGCGAGCGGCGCAAGATCGCGCAGTTCTGCAATGTGCGTACCGAAGCGGTCATTCCCGCGCTTGACGCCACCAGTATCTATGCGGTGCCGCTGCAATATCACGCAGAAGGGCTGGATGCAGAGGTGCTGCGCCATTTCGGCATGCAATCTGTCCTGCCCGACCTGTCCCGCTGGACAGACATCGTCGACAGGTTCGAGCATCCCGAAGGCGAGGTGACGATCGGCGTCGTGGGCAAGTATGTCGGTCTTCCCGATGCCTACAAATCGCTGAACGAGGCCTTGATCCACGGCGGCATGGCCAATCGGGTCAAGGTCAATCTGCGCTGGATCGACGCAGAACTGTTCTCGCAGGAAGACGACACGATCATTGCCCAGCTTGAGCCGCTGCATGGCATTCTGGTGCCCGGCGGCTTCGGGGAGCGGGGGAGCGAGGGGAAGATCGCCAGCGTACGGTTTGCCCGCGAACGCAACGTGCCGTTCCTTGGCATCTGCCTTGGCATGCAGCTTGCCTGCATCGAAGCGGCGCGCAACACCGCCGGCGTGAACCTTGCCTCATCCACCGAATTTGGCGAAACGCACGAGCCGGTGGTGGGCATCATAACCGAATGGATGACCGCAGAGGGGTTGGAGCGTCGGGCTGAAAATCAGGATCTTGGCGGCACCATGCGGCTTGGCGCCTACCCGGCCGAACTGGCCAAGGGCAGCCGCGCCGCACAGCTTTACGGCGCCACCACCATTTCAGAACGGCATCGCCATCGTTACGAAGTAAACAGTGCCTATCGTGAACCATTGGCAACCGGCGGCCTGCTGTTCAGCGGCATGTCGCCTGACGGCCTGCTGCCCGAAATCGTGGAACGGCCGGATCATCCTTTCTTTATCGGCGTACAGTTCCACCCCGAACTCAAAAGCCGCCCATTCGCCCCTCATCCGCTGTTCGTCGGCTTCATTGCTGCCGCCGTCGAACAGTCGCGGCTTGTCTGATCAATCGGCAGGCGCTCTTCTGAATACCATGGCAAGAAGGGCGCGCCTCATTACGAAGCGCGCCCTTTTATTATGGCTTCAAAATGCCTGACTGCTCAGGCGGCATGTTCGGATGGCTCATCGCTCTTGTTGTCCGCGACCAGCATCGCATCGCGATCGGGCGATCCGGCGTCATCAATAACGATCGTCTTGGGTCGCATGGCTTCGGGCACTTCGCGCGCCAGATCGATGGTAAGCATGCCATCTTGCAGGCGCGCATTTTTGACCAGGACGAAATCAGCAAGTTCGAAGCGGCGTTCGAAACCGCGCTGAGCAATGCCCACGTGCAGGAATTGTCCCTGCTGCTCTTCCTCGCCCTTGCGACCCGTCACGACGAGCAGGTTCTGCTGTGCTGTAATATCGATGTCGGAGCGCCGGAAGCCGGCTACCGCCAGAGTAACCCTGTAAGCATCGTCGCCGCGCCGTTCGATATTGAAAGGCGGGTAATTGTCATTGTTGCCAGCGCGGCCATGGTTTTCCAGCAGATCGAAAACACGATCGAAGCCAACGGTGCTGCGCCGGTAAGGGGTAAAATCGAAACGGTTCATTGTGCAAATCCTCCGAAAGAAGCAATTCACGACCTGGGCACCACCCTGTGCGGCGTTGCGCCCGGTCATTCCTACAAGACTTGGTTCAGTATCGTCGCGCACCCTTTCGGCATGTCACGACCGTCCTATATCTGGTAACGGGAAGGCCGGCTTCAAGTCCCCTGATGAACCGGCGAGCCAGTGTCATACAAACTGCAAGGGAAAAACAATGACGGAACAACAATCACAAGCAGGCGCCAGCCCGAAAGTGGAAATCTACACCAAATATGGCTGTCCTTACTGCCATCGCGCAGTGGCCTTGCTGAACAAGAAGAATGTTGCTTTCGAGGAGTATGACATCTCGGGCGGCGGGCCTCGCCGTGACGAGATGCAAAGCCGCAGACCCGATGCACGCACGGTTCCGCAGATTTTCATCGATGATCAGCCGGTGGGTGGCTCTGACGAGTTGATGGCGCTGGAATCCAGCGGCAAGCTTGATGCCTTGCTCGGCAGGTGAGCGTGCGGATTGCCCTTTACCAGGCAAATACCGGCATTGATCCTGCAACCAACGCAGCAGATGTTGAAGGAGCAATCCGGCAAGCGGCAGACGGCGGGGCCAAGATGCTGTTCACGCCTGAAATGGTCGGCCTGCTCGACAGGCAACGCAGCCGTGCTGCGGCCGCGATCAAGGCTGAAGCAGACGACCCGGTGCTTGGTGCCGCATGCGCCGCTGCCGCCCGACACAGGATCTGGGTAACGCTTGGCTCCGTAGCGATCCGGCGCGGGGACGGGCGGCTCGTCAACCGCAGCTTCGTCATTGACGCCGCCGGGCGCATCACCGCGCGATACGACAAGATACACATGTTCGATGTTGATCTTGATGATGGCGAGCAGTGGCGGGAATCCGCTGTCTACGCTGCCGGCAACAAGGCTGTCTCAACGCAGACGCCGCTTGGTCTGCTGGGCCTGTCCATCTGCTATGATCTGCGCTTCCCCGCATTGTTCGCAGCCCTGGGTGACAGGCACTGCGACGTCATCGCGGTTCCGGCTGCATTTACCGTGCCTACCGGACAGGCTCACTGGCACGTCCTGCTTCGGGCCCGCGCGATTGAAGCGAGCGCGTGGGTCATTGCCGCTGCACAGGAAGGCGGGCACGAGGATGGCCGGAGCACTTATGGCCACAGCCTTGTCGTCGATCCGTGGGGCAAGGTGGTGCTCGACATGGGAAGCGCCGGCAAGACGCTGGGTTTTGCCGAAGTGGATCTTGAGCGGACGGAAGCCGTGCGACGCCAGATACCCAGCCTTGCCAATCGACAGGTTGTCGATACAGCAGCGCCATCATGATTGTTTTCGACCTGTCCTGCTGCCTTTGCGAACACCGTTTCGAGACATGGTTCCGATCGTCTGCCGATTTTGCACAGCAACAGACCCGCGGTCTGCTGCTGTGCCCGCAATGTGGCAACAATAATGTGCAAAAGGCAGTCATGGCTCCGGCGGTTTCCCGCAAGGGCAACAGCGCCGACCCTCAAAGGCAGACCAGCGACGAGCCTTCTCCAGCTATGTCGGGCAAGCAGATAAGTGCCCCTGCCGCCCCCAGTCCCTTGCCTGCCGAAGCACGCAAGGTGCTGAGCGCTTTTGTCGACATGCAACGTGAGGCACTGTCAAAGTCGCGTTGGGTCGGTCCTGCCTTTGCCGATCAGGCCCGGGCCATGCATTACGGTGAACAGGAGCCTGAACTGATCCACGGTCAGGCATCGGCCAAACAGGCGCGGGAACTGGCTGACGAAGGGGTGGAGGTTGCGCCAATCCTGTTCCCGCTTGCACCACCCGACAGCGTGAACTGAACTCCGCTTGATGATTGCGTTTCCCATATCGCAACCTTATGGCAGCCATGGTCGCGCCCGTAGCTCAGCAGGATAGAGCACCAGATTCCTAATCTGGGGGCCACAGGTTCGAATCCTGTCGGGCGCACCATATTGTTCGCGGCCGTTGTCATGCAGGCGGATCAGCCCGTGCGGATGATACGATAGGTGACCATCAGGCCATCATGGTCTGATAATTTGGCCCCATCCGCGGGAGTGTCAAAGATCGCCTGGACGCGGATCGGTTCGAGTTTCCACCGAGGACTGTTGCTGTAGAACTGCAGATCCTGCGTATCGAGCCATGGTTCGTCGCCATCTTGCGAGATAATCACTTTGCACAGCGGTTCGGCGATGATGCATTGCCGATGCGCAATCTCAAGTTGGCGTCCTTCGCGCAGCGCATCGAACCGGTTCTGTGCATGCTTGGTGTTGAAATCCCCGCCGTAGATGATGGGGTTGGCCGGCCGATGCGTTTCGTTAAGGAAAATAGCGCTTTCATAGACCTGGAAGGCATGGGCGCGGTCAGCGCGATAAACATTTACCCCGGTCGCACCGCGTGAGTTGAAATGGCCGTTGTAAACATCGATGACGGCTTGCGTTCCGGGAACCTGGATGCGGGCGAGAAGAATACCCTTGTTTGCCAGACAATCGAAGCCCGCGCAGGCCCTTCGCGAAAATGGCTGCGAGGCAGCTGTCAGAACCGGAAAATCGGTGAGTATGTAAAGGCCGCTGTTGGCGCGCTTGCCAAGCCGCTCGCCCTTGAAGCGGCGGCGGGCCTTCTTGAAATCAGCACTGACGTCTGCTGCTGCAATTTCCCGCCGGTCTCTGGTGGAAGGTCCGGGCAGTGCATTTGCGTAGCCGGATCGCTCCGCGATAGCGATTGCCTCGCGGCTGAACGCTTCCTGGAGGAGCACGATGTCAGGCCCGTTCCCAAGATTGCGCCAATACTCAAGCGCTTCGCCGATACGAACCAGATTTGGACCGCGGTTGGAGCGGGCCGGCCATGCGAGCCCTTCGACGTTGTAGACCAGCACGGAAAAAGTGGTGCTTTCACCGTCCTGCAGTGTTTCAGCAGCGGCTGACGATTGCGCCGGCAAGGGCGCACGGCTGTAGTAGAGCGCCGGCGGATCGAGATACTGGCAACCGTTCAGCAGCAGGAGCGCGACAAGGGCAGCCGTAACCTGCATCAAGCCACGGCTTTCCTGACCAGCCGTTCGCCGGAAAGAGGCGATCCACCCCGGCAGAAAGTATCGTGGAGCCACCGGCGTAGGTTCTCTCGACAAGTCCTGTTTACGGCATCAGGTCAAAAGACAGGGTTGCCGAAAAACGGCGCGGGTCGCTGTAGTAGCCTTCAAGGAAGCCAAAGCTTGCGGTGCCGTCGAACCCGGCAATGATCACCTGCTTGTCGGTGACATTGTCCACGCCAAGCCGCAGCGCGGTTCCTCGCCAGGGCAGGTCGAACTCTCCGCTTATGTTGAGCACTGCATGATCAGGCGACCGCAAGGGTGAGTTTTCGATATCGACAAAGGCTTCTGTCCGATAGCTGACATCTGCGCGCAGGCGGGCGTCTAGCCGGTCTGTCATGGGCAGCACATAGGCAAGGCTGAGGCTGCCTGTAATATCCGGCGCATTCTTAAGTTCGCGGTCCGTAAGATCCGTAAGGACGCCGTTCACAAAGGATTCGAACTCCAGATATTTTGCATCCAGCAACCCCAGAGAGCCGCTGACCTGAAAACGCGGTGTGACCTTGGCGGCAAGCTCCAGTTCGAGCCCCTGGATCCGCGATTTGCCCGCATTCTCGAACGCCACGTTCAGATTGTTTTCGTTTACCAGCAATTGCTGGTCCTCGTATTCATTGCGGAACACAGCGACATTCAACACGACGGGTCCGATCACGCTTTTCAGACCGACCTCATAAGCGGTGAGAAACTCAGGATCATAGGAGCCGACCTCGGCTGCAGACGTGGGGCGGCCGTTGAAGCCGCCGCTGCGAAATCCGCGCGACCAGGATGCATAGGCAAGGACATCAGGCGTGATATCGTACCCTACCGAAAGACGCGGGCTGAAAGCGTCCCAGTTCTCCTCAAGTGTGTAAGGAACCACGCCTGGGATCAGCGGCAGGCCGCTGGCGATCCGCACCGAATTTTGTGAAAAACGCTTCTTTTCGTAAGTGTAGCGTCCGCCGGCCTCCACCGTCAGGGCATCGGTAACGTCATAGGTAAAATTGGCAAAGGCTGCGTAATTGGTGGTTTTCTGCCGATTTTCGAAATCGACGTTGAAATCGAGGAACGGCAGCGCTTCAGGCGCAAAGCCGAACAGATCCAGCAATTCCTGCGGCGCAGACTGCAGGGCAGCCAACAGCCCATCGGCGACGATCAGCCGCGTATCGTCGCGGGTATTCTCGCGGAAGAAATAGCCGCCAACGAGCAGATTACCACGATCGTTGAACAGCGGAGTGGTCAGCTGGAACTCCTGGCTGAACTGTTCTGCCTCCTCATCATGGAAATCGCCTGCGTAATTGATGCTGGCCGATGCATCGCCGTCCCTGCCAAACTCTGCACTGACCCAGCGGTAACCGCTGATCGACTTGAGCGTTGCATCGCCCAGCCCGTAGGAAAGGGTCAGGCCCGCATTGAAGGCATCTGTGTCGTCGCGGTTCAGTTCCGGCGTGGAGTCGGTCCGGTCGATCCGGTCCGGAACCGTGCAGCACGGCTCGAGAAACACATTTTGCAACACGGCAAAAAATGCCTGATCGTTGAAGGCAAGCAGGGAGTGGGGGGCAGAGTTCTGCCGCCGGCGCAGCCCGTCCACGCTTAACACTGCATCGAGATCGGCATTGTCGTAATGCAGGATCGCGCGACCGGCGATCACGTTCTTGTTGCCCAGATTGTCGCCCGAAGGTATTTTTTGCCAACCTTCGCCGAACTCGCTCAGGCCTGATACACCAAAGGCCAAGGTGTCGCTTATCGGCGTTTCCACATTGGCGCGGACCCGCACGGTGTTGTACGATCCATACCGCACATCCCCGCTCAGCCGGGTGTAATTGCCCGGGATGCTGCTGACGACGTTGATGGCGCCACCAATGGTGTTCTTTCCAAACAGGGAGCCTTGGGGACCGCGCAGGACCTCGATGCGATCGATGCCAAGCAGTTCGGTCGTGGCGCCAAAGGTGCGGGCAACGTAAACACCGTCGATGTAAAGGCCAACGGCCGGGTCGGCGGTGATGATAAAGTCGTTTTCACCGACCCCACGAATAAAGGGCGCAATGCCGCCGCTGTTGCCGCCCTGTCCTGGCGTGAAGGTCAGATTGGGTACAGTCTGCTGCACGTCGGTTACAGAATCATAGCCGCGCGACTCCAGTGCCTCCTGTCCGATGGCGCTGATGGCGATCGGCACATCCTGCAGGCGTTCCTCGCGCCGCCGGGCGGTGACGATGATTTCGCCTGTGGTGGGTTGCGCAACAGTCGGTTCGACCATCTGGGCATGGACCAGAGGGCTGGTCATTCCGGTTGCAAGCGTCACTGCTGCAAATGAAGCAGACCATCTGAGTGCGGAACCAGCCATCATTATACCCCTCATGCGCAAAACATGAGCAGCCACTCTGCGCAATGCAGGGCAAGGTCAATGATAATCTGTTCAGCCGCGCATCGGCAGAGCGGTTTCGGCCCGGCATGGCGCTATCTAAAGCCGGCTTTTCGCTAGTTGGGCGCATCGACAAGCGTGACGGGAACGAAGTCGCCCAGGCCGCACGAACCGAGCGGATAGCCGCTGCTGTCAAGGATGGTTATGATTTCCGTGTTGCACAATTGACTGAGCGAAGTGGAATAGCTGAAACGTTGCTCGAACCCCAGACCGGAGCAGCGATTGGCAAGGGTGTTGCGGTAGATGTCGTTGCCGCTGGTGACAAAGTCGATGGTATAGTCGGATCGCACCCGGCTTTCCCGAATGCCGACCAGCGGAATGCATGAAACCGGCTTGCCGCTGACCACCGCGGGCGGAGCCTTGTCATCGACGAAATTGGTCATGTCCTTCGCCGGGGCACATCCTGCAAGGCTTGCAGCAGCGGCGCCAAGCGCGAGGATTGCAGGCAATCGGAGCCGGAGCAATCCTGCTGCGCCCTGCGGCTGGGCGGATGGCGCATATTGATGACCATCGCGATGATGGAGGTGGGCGCTAGCAATCGACATGGCAGCAATTCTCCTTGCTGCCTTAAGTCGCAGACCGCCCGCGTGGTTCCAGAACCTTGTGCTTGTAGCCACATAAATCCTTGACGACACAGCGCCAGCATTCGGGAGTGCGCGCCTTGCATACGTAACGTCCATGCAGAATCAGCCAGTGATGCGCACCCATGCGGAATGGCTGCGGAACAAGCTTGTCGAGTTTCAACTCGACGGCATCGGGTGTCTTGCCACGCGCAAGTCCGGTCCTGTTCGCCACGCGAAATACATGCGTGTCCACTGCGAACGTTTCCATCCCGAACGCACAATTCATCACCACATTGGCAGTCTTGCGGCCAACACCCGGCAGAGCAACAAGGGCGTCACGATCTTGCGGAACACGGCCGTTGTGCCGCTCGATCAGCATGGCCGACAGCGCCATGATGTTGCTGGCCTTGGTGTTGAAAAGGCCAATCGTCCTTATATGCTGCTTCAGGCCCGCTTCGCCCAGTTCCAGCATATCCTCCGCAGTAGCGACCGTCCTGAACAGTTCGCGCGTAGCCCGATTGACGCCCGCATCGGTCGCTTGCGCAGACAGTACGACCGCGACCAGCAGCTGGTAATCATTGCCGTAGGTAAGTTCGCTGGCCGGATCGGGATTGTCTTGCGCAAGCAGTTCGAAAAAAGCGAACACATCGGCTTTGGTGCGCGGGGCATGGCCGCTTGCAGAGGGCGACGGGTTGCCCGTCATTGCAGGTCCAGCACCTGCGCCATGGTGAACCGGCCGGGCGGCTTGCCAATGAGCCAGCAGGCTGCCCGCACGGCCCCGCGCGCGAACACCATGCGGTTTTCGGCCTGGTGAGACAGGACCACACGCTCATCATCGCCTGCAAAGATCACGCTGTGCTCTCCTGCAACCGTGCCGCCTCTCAGCGAAGCAAAGCCGATCGCGCCCCTGTCCCGCGCTGCGCCTGACCCGTCGCGCCCGCGTTCCATGTGATCGGCAAGTGCGATCCCGCGCCCCTGCGCCGCGGCTTGCGCCAGCAGCAGCGCGGTGCCCGAAGGTGCGTCGATCTTCATCCGGTGGTGCATCTCCACGATCTCGATATCGAATTGCGGACCAAGACGCGCTGCTGTTTCACGCACAACATGCGCCAGCATGGCGACGCCAAGCGAAGTATTTCCGGTCTGCAGCACCGCGATCCTTGATGCCGCCCGGTCGATTGCCGCAAGATGCGCAGCATCAAGCCCGGTCGTGCCGATGAGCACCGGCACCTCTGCCGCCACCGCCGCCGCCAGCGTCGCGGACAATGCGTCAGGAGCGGAGAAATCGACCAGGACATCGCTTTGCCTCGCAACTTCTTGAACACGGCCAGCCACATCGCCGTCCGCCTGATCCACGCCGCCGGCAAGATCATGTCCGGCAGCTGCAATGGCTTCCTTCAGCGCCTTGCCCATTTGACCGGCAGAACCGACTATTCCGATGCGTGTCATTGCGTAATCCTGCTTTATCGCCGATTCTGTAGCGCCGCCTGTCCAGCGGAATAATAGGAAATTCGCGGCAGGCATGAAGCCGGAGCTGCGAATATCAAGGCAGTATCAAACGTCATGTTTCGCTGTCCGGGCGTAAGCAGACTTCCAAGCTGATCCTCAACCGGGCTCATGCCAACTGCCAATGGCGGGTGCGAGAACATTTTTCGTCCCGCGCCTGATAATGCGAAAATCTGTCACCTCTGCAACGGTTCAGCATCACTGCAAAGGCAGGCAAACGCCGCATGATACCGGCCTCAGTAGCGGTGCTGGCCTCAGTAGCGATGTTGGCCAACTGCGGCGGTAGCGCCGCAACAAGGCGCGCCTTTGATGCCATGGCCAACGAGAAGTGCGCCAATCCTGCCAGATCTGTTATGCGGCACGAGCTTCGATCAGAAGGGGTGTCATGGTCTGCTGGAGACGTTGATCGACACAAAGATTCCGACCTGGAGCAGCAAGAAACGTATTGGGCAATGCCTGCACCACCAAGGCCATGACCCTGGGCAGGCACCAGCTGGGAACACAGCCCTTCATCGCGCCGCGTTTACAGCCAAAGCGGGTATGAAACGCCTTCACCGGAAGAAGAGGCTATGCAGACAAGCCTGTTTCAATGCATTCAGGTCACTCAGGTCAGTTGCCGTGACATCTCGTCGACAGCCAGAATTTGCAGCCTCGACAGTTCATTTTGTGGGGGTGTGGCTGAACCGTCCGTATCGTTCTATTTGCGAAGCAGAGGATGCCAGAGCGACTGATCTGCAATATGGATCAGACTGACAGCACCTGAACGTCGATTTCGTGTAGTAAGCCCAGTATGGCGCTGTCGAAATTCATTTTTGCAGCCTTGCGCCTGCCGACAGAAAGCTCAACATCGGGGCTGATGTAAAGATCAACCTTAACTGCAAGATAGGTGCCCCATCGCGACGAGCACTCCAGAAGAAGATTTGGTCAGCGTAATCGTACCGGCGTTCAACGCTGCAGCCACTCTTGAAGAAACGCTGCTGAGCGTGCGCGATCAGACGCATCGCAACCTCGAGATCATTGTCATTGACGATGGTTCGCATGACCGGACGCGCGAGATCGGCGAAAGGCAGGCAAGCCTCGATCCGCGCATACGCGTGATCAGCCAGCCCAACGGCGGGGTGGCTGTCGCCCGTAACCATGGCATAGAACAGGCACGCGGCGCGTTTGTCGCACCGGTCGATGCCGATGATCTGTGGCGACCACGCAAGATCGAACGGCAGTTGCGGGCGTTGCGCGCTGCCGGCCCGGAAACCGGGCTCATTTATTGCTGGAGCGCAGCCATTGATGAAAACGGCGACGTGATCTCACGCTCGAGCACGCCATCCCACGCTGGTGATGTTCTGCCACAATTGTTCTACGGCAATTTCGTCGGTAATGGCAGTTCCGCTTTGATGCGCAAGGAGGCAATCCTTGCCGCAGGGGGCTATGATCCAACATTGCGGGCGCGAAAGGCGCAAGGGTGCGAAGATTGGAAGCTTTATTTGCTTCTGGCCGAACGCACTCATTTCGCCGTCGTACCCGATTATCTTGTCGGCTACCGGCAGACCAGTGCCGCCATGTCCGGGGACGTGTCGCAAATGCTCCGTTCCGATGCAATTGTGCGCGACGAAATGGCCGCACGCCACCCTGAATACCTGTTTGAATTGGACTGGGGTCGACGTCATTATCTCGAATGGCTGTTATGGCGTGAAATGACTGCTCTGAACTGGCACAACTGCATGACACTCATTCACGAACGCCGACCAGAATCCAATCCGCTTCGCATGGTCGCGCGGCGAGCCAAACTTGGCGCCAAGTTCCTTCGGCAGAAACTGCGCGGACAACCCGGCTCCTCGGCAGGGTCGGCATATCTCGCCAAAGGCGCCAAACCCGAGCCGGGTGTTTCGCTGCCGGACGGATCGCCTCCTGCGGACATGATGTCGTAAGTGCCTTAGGGAGAAGGCAGCCGGAAATTGCGGGCAAAGAACCAGATGCCGGAGATCGCTCCTGCTATCTGCTTGCCTACAAAGTGCTGGTCTTTCGAAACGCGCCTGGTCAGCCGGTCAAAGCCGAGGCCAAGATAGTAGCGTGGCAGCAGGATAAAAGCACGCCGGAGATTGCCTTTCTCGCCGGTGCGCTGGTATTGCACCATCAGCGCGGCGGTATGACCCCGCATGTAGAAATAGATCTGACTGGCCAGTCCCGCCATTTCAAGCCTGTGATGATGATACATCACTGCGGTCGGTTCGTAACGGCAGACATATCCTGCGGCCAAGACGCGGTACCAGAATTCGGAATCGCCGGAACAGCCAGCCTGGCCCACATCGAGCCGCTCATCGAAGAAGCCGATCTCGTCAAATATGCGGCGCCTGAAAGCCATATTGGCGCCCGCGCCGATGGTCCACGCCGGGCAGCCATCCTTGCGCGTCGCAAGAAAGAATTCGCGCCCGAAGTCGATCGGGTCGAAGCCGCGGCCAAACCCCCATTCGGTTTCAAAGATCCATTGTGCCTTGGTGGTCAGTGCCGCGGGCAGGACCAGCCCCGTGACGCCCATGACTTCCGGTTTGTCGAACGCAGCAGCGGTGTTGGCAACCCAGTGCGGGTGAAGTTCTGTATCATCGTCGGTATAGAGCACGATGTCGCCGCTCGCCGCCCGCGCGCCGGCATTGCGCGCATAATCAAGGCCAGGTCGATCCTCCCTGACGTAGGTGGCGTGCGCTGCAAGCACGACTTCGCGCGTGCGCTCGCCCCGTGAAGCATTGTCGACGACGATCAGTTCGTCGGGCGTCCGGCTTTGTCGTGAAAAACTCGCCAGGCAGCGTTCCAGTTCGTCCGGTCGGTCGCGCGTGCATATGACCACGCTTGTCGAACCTGCAAAAGCGTCGACTTGCGGCGCCTTCCTGCGGGTGAGGACACGCGCTGTGACGTCATCGGGAATGACCACTGGCTCGCCTGCTTCAACCCATCGCTGTCCTACAGGTAGATTATCGGCTTCAAAGATGACGAGTGTGCGCCGGCTCGCGACCGGGCGCTGCCCCGACTGGATGTCGAGGCGAAGGATATCGGCATGGGCCTCGGTCTGCTGCCTTGTTCGCGGCAATTGTGATGCCTGTAGCGGATTACCCATCAGCTTGCCTTCTTCATGGCGTAGAGCAGACCTACGATCGGCTCGCCATGGCGACAAGCGTCAGCCACACTACGCCTTCAGCGTGAAAAATGAAGCTCAGAAGATGCGCGGTAAGCATGCCGCCGCCCTACACTGGTCGAATGAAAAGCCCGCTCTTGCCGTGACGCGGTTTTCCTGTTTGATGATGCCTCAGACGACACGCCAAATCAATTTTTCGCCTCGCGTTCAGTTGTGAACTGTCCAGTGCTCCGGGGGCGGCGATCACAAGGCTTTCTATCAGGATGATTGATGCAGGGTTCATGACGGCAAGGCAGATCAGCTACTGGAAAGACGTTGTCGTGCTCCTGGTGAGCCGCGATTTTCGCGGTCGCTACAAGCACACGAAGATCGGGGTTCTATGGTCGATAGCCAGTCCGATCATGTTTCTTCTGATCTTCTACTTCCTGTTCCAGCGGGTCATCAATCTGGATATTCCGAAATATGCATCCTTTGCATTTACCGGGATCATCGTGTGGAACTGGACCCAGCAGGCACTGCTCGCCTCTGCTTCGAGCATCTCGGCAAATCAGGGCCTGGTCGCGCAACCTGGCTTTCCCATTGCCGCAATGCCAATCATCGCGGTGGCGTCGGCGCTTCTCAACCTGCTGATTGCATTTCCGCTTCTGATGCTGCTGGCTTGGGCAGACGGGGCAGAGTTCACGATGACGCTTGCCGCATTACCGCTCATCGTCGTCACTCAGTTTCTTTTCATTTTATCCATTTCGTACATCATTGCAGCGCTGAATGTCGGGTTGCGCGATATAGAGCAGATCCTGCCTATCCTGCTGCAACTCGGATATTACATAACGCCGATCTTCTTTTCGCTTTCAAATGTTCCTGGCGAGTTTGAGCCGGTCTTTCTGGCCAATCCGATGACTTTGATCATCACCTCCTACCGTGAGGTTGTCATGGACGGGGCATGGCCGGACTTTGGCGCGCTTGGCATGTTGGTGCTTGTCTCGGGGGTTTTGCTTTTCATTGGCATCCGCACATTCAGCCGGGCACGTTATCGCTTCCTGGAGGAACTTTGATGAGCGGTTCGGTTGAAGTGCTCGATCTGGGCAAGCGCTTTGCGCGGTATGACCAGCAGCGTGCCGGATCCATGAAAGAGTTCCTGCGGCGTGGCTTGCAGCAGGCACGCGTAACCGAACGGTTCTGGGCGCTGCGAGGTGTCAGCTTCAAGGTCGCACCGGGCGAAATGCTTGGGGTGATTGGCCATAATGGCAGCGGGAAATCGACGATGCTGCGCATGGTAGGCGGGGTGATGCGATCTGATACAGGGTCGGTAACGACCACCGGCCGGGTCAGCGGATTGCTGGAACTGAACGCTGGCATGCACCCGGAACTCAGCGGCCGTGACAACATCCTGATTGGCGGCGTCATTGCGGGATTGACCCGGCGACAGGTGAGCGAACGTCTGTCCCAGATCGTCGCCTTTGCCGAGCTTGAAGATTCAATTGATAACCCTGTGCGGACTTACAGCATGGGCATGCGCTTGCGGCTGGGGTTTTCCGTTGCGATCCACACCGATCCCGGAGTCATTCTGATCGATGAGGTGCTTTCTGTCGGAGACCTCGCTTTTCAAGCCAAGTGCCTTGAGCGGATCCGAAAACACCGGGATGACGGCTCCGCGATAATACTGATTACGCACGACCTTTCTCATGTAGAAAAATTGTGCACAAATGCCCTGTGGTTGCGCAAGGGAGAAGTGGTGGCATTGGGAGAGCCTGATGTAATCGTTGGTGAATATCGCGCGGCAATGGCACAGCAGACGCGCGACCGAACTCCTCCTCAAATGGCAGAAAAAATCGCCTCGAGCGGCGTTGTGCTTCGCGCCCATCAAAACCGTTTCGGCTCACTCGAAAGACAAATAGAGGCTGTGGTCATCCGCGATAGGAATCGCCACATTGTCCGAGAGATCATCAGCGGCGATCCACTGAGTGTGGAAGTGAGTTTCACCGGCAGCACTGATCCTATGCCGATTGTCAGCGTTTCCATCGGAACCGCCGATGGCGACAGCGCACTCGACGTGAACAGCGAAACTGATGAGGTCACCGTTCCCGTCCAGATTGCTTCTGGCGCCATCTACCTCAATCTGGACAGGGTGGATTTGGCAGCTGGCGAATATTTCGTAAACGTCGGGATTTACCATCCAGGCTGGGAGTACGCCTATGATTATCACTGGCACGCGTACCCGTTGACAATCACGAATGCCATTGGTGCGCCAGGTGCGCTGTCGCCGCCGCGCCGCTGGACAGTGGTGGCTGAACAGACCTGACCTGACGACCTCCCGCTACCAGACAAGATCCAGATACCGAGCACGTTTTTTCTGGATGCGTGATCGCTGCGCAAAACTTTTTACCGATCGGGGGATGGCGACAGACTTTGTGTAAATTGATAACAGTTCGGGAAGCATGGCAGCGTTGGCGCTTGAATGATGCGGCCCCAGATTTTTCATGATGGACCGGGCATCGGCAATGCGGCCGCCCGTCACTGCCCGTCGCATCAGCCATAAGACAAAGGCGTCGTGGTGGGCGTCCCATTCCGCCTTGTAGGCCGGTTCTACCGCCAGCATTTTTTGTGCGACCATCCTGAAGGATCGCAACATGCTCGCGGCATCGCTCGACATGCTGGTATGGCTCAGCCTATAGCCGAGCAGATAGCGGGGGACGACACGGAATGAAAAGAACCGGGCGGCTATCGCCAGAAAAAGCAGATCTTCGCATCCTTGTGCGTTTGCAGCCTGCAAGCTGACATCAAAGCCGCCGACGCGGTCGAAAATCTGGCGTGCCATCAATAGCGAACTGCCACTGCCGACAAAGTTTTCACGACAAATCCGGCGCAATACATCGCCTTCGACAATTTCCTGCTCGCCAACCTTGTAGGCGCGGCCATGCTGATCAGTTCGGGCAAACCAGCAATAGACAAGATTGGGCAGACCTTGCTCGTCTGTAGAGACTGCCAGTTGCGCCTCGATCTTGTTCGGGGCCCAGAGATCATCTGCATCGATAAAGGACAAGATATCGGCATCGGTTTCAGCGGCGCCGCGGTTTCTTGCAGCCGCAACACCACAATTACGCTGTTTGATCATCCGAATGCGCGGATCGCGACGCGCATGTTCGGCCACTATCTCACTTGAGCCATCCTCAGATCCGTCGTCTACCACGACAATGTCAAGATTTTGCCAGCTTTGTGCGCAGATGCTGATCAGAGCTTCGCCAATCGTGGCGGCGGAATTGTACATGGGCACGATAACGCCTACCTTCGGATTGCGGGCATCGCTCATCCTGCGGGTACCCCGCCGTTCCGCCAGGTCAGCGCAACACCGACGGCAATTTCAAGACCGGTTTCCTCGCGAAAGCGATCTTTACCGAAGAGGAGGTGTTGCGGCCTCCTTCGGGAGGTGTTGCAGCAACCAAAGGTGCCAGAAAACAGAACAGAACATGCACAATACTTCGCCATGTGACCTGTCGCACCGGGAACTCCGCCACTCTCCTTACGGGAAAAAGGCTTCAATTTTCGAAGCGACCGTTTGGCGTTCGCGAAGGCAGCGCTGTACGTCGCAGGAGCAGGCGCAGCAAAATGCATCGCTAGTTTGAACGCCGCGGCCCTCAGCAAACTGATCTTCACGAGAATGTCCTGGATCGCCGTAAAATATTACCCATCGATGTTTTAGATCACACCAAAATACACGGGCCTGTAGCATGATAAGATATGATAGTAGATTAGATTAAGGAATCTTGGATGTTATTGTTGTCTAAACGCAGCGAGTTTGAAGACTGACAACATCGTCATTCGTATTTGAAGCATTGTAGTCACCGGATGTTCATAAGTTAACCAATTATTAACGCGGACAAGTGCTATCAAGCCAAAAATTTTGGTGCGTCACAAATCCGGCTGAAGCTGGCGCAATCTATCTATTTGAAGTGAATCATCCTTTATCGAGGAAAGCGAACTGACCGCACGAGCGCCGGTCTTTCTCCATTCCTGTCCGACGTGGCCAATGACATCGCCGCCATGGACCGGATTGGTCTGTCAGACCGAGCAAGATTGATTGCGCTGTGCGCATTGTTTGTGGTCGTCTGCCCAAGACATTGTCGATGATCGCTCGCACTGGCGAGGCAGGCCAGATCGCCAGATCCGACGGACTGCAGATAAGGTGGGACTATCACAGCGCACCGCAACAATTCGAATATTCGTTATGCGTCATATCGAGAACATCTCGTCTGCACCCAGCAAGGGATCGTTGACGCAAAGGTCATTTTGCAGCTCACCCAGCACACTCTTGTCCGAAAAACAGCCGAAAAGGCCAGCGCCTAGCGTAACCATAGGGTATTGCATGTGAACTGGCACAGAATCTCTTTCCTTTGAAAGGCCACCTGTACATTTAGTCGTTCTGCAAAACTCCTAGAAAAGATTTGGTATGTCGCGTCAGATTGGCACACAATCTTCTTTGCAAACGCTCATGCCGCGTGAGAACTGATAAATATAGGGCATTCGGGGAGGCAAGGGGCGGGAATTCGGTCGGGTGACCTGCCAGCCTTGACCGGCTGATCGGGGGCAAACTCTCGAGTTTACCGGCCTGATCGCAGTACTGCATCTCACCAGAGCATTCGGCTGATAACATCCGATTCCTTTCCGAAAAGATGTTGTCGATCAGCAGGCGCAGCTGCGTCACGTAGGTTGGGTGCCGCGATGCCGGTCCTGCTTTTGATTGCCGGGCTAAAACACCATTGGCCGCCGGCGCGTATCACCTGCAATACGCTGCGGCCTTGAAAGCCGGTGTTGAACAGGTCCGACAATATAGCTGTATGTAAGCAGGCATCGATCCAGCTGCGAAATGAAGGACTAAGTCGTGCCTGCACTGCGACAGAAGTACCGTTCCGAAAGAGGCTTTCTTGAACCTCAAAACTCTTGATCTCGTCAAGTCCAGATGCTTGCCATAGGCCGATCGCGTGACAACTTCCGTCGCTCCGCCATCTTCGTCTGCGGCCAAAACCTCACGAAACCTGTCAGGCCGGGCACAGAAATGATGCGGCGGCCATCAACCAGTCTGAAAGTTGCGAGGATTTAGGTTTCCCACTTTGTCCAACAGGTGATTGCCGCTTTGGCTGGGTCGCTTTGTATTAACCGATGCGCAATGGACAAAGGTGGAACCACACTGTCCGGGCAAGCCGACTGACCGTCCGACTGGCCGTGACGGAGCGGTAGGAACGACCGGCTGTTCATGAAGGCTGTGCTGTGGATGGTCCGGACGGGCAGTCGGTGGCGCGATTTGCCACCGATGTTCGGCAACCGGAGCACGACGTTTCGCCGCTTTCGTGGCTGGCGTGAAGCAGATGGTTTCAAACCGATTTTCGATTGCCGGGTCAGAAGCACCCGACAGAAAATACGCCATGGTTGATGCCACCATCGTCAAAGTTCACCGGCACGGCCTTGGCGCAAACTAGGAGGCTGAGAGGCCGGTCATTGGCCGTTCCAAAGGCGGCATACCAACCCGTATTCTGGCACTGACGGATGCCTTGGGCAATCTCGTCCGCTCCAAGCTCCTGCCAGCAAACCGCTGTGAACAGCATCTACGTTGCACCGCTGATCGACACCATCGACTTCGATGTCTTGCTCGGCAAGGCGTTTCATGGGACGGGCAATGCTGCGCACATGGGAAGGCCGGCGTGCCTGCGCCCTTGCAGGAGTACCGGACCAAGCACGGGATCTAGAGCGAGAAGATCCGCCCGTCTCCTCAAGCCACCTGCCAGCAGTGCGCCAGGCCATCCTCGACCATCTGTCACGCCCACCGCCGGGGTAGGATAACGCATTGCCAGATCGACCTGGCGTTTGGCAGTTCAAGCACGTAAGGGCGCTGCGCGCGTATCCGGGTACATTTCTGCCGATCGATCGGCGCGCCACTGCGCGCCTGTGCTCCGAAGAGCGCTTTTTCAGAGCCAATCAAAAGATTGCGGCCATACGCATTGAACGGAAGCTCTGGTGACCCCTACGGGAATCGAACCCGTGTTTCAGCCGTGAGAGGGCCGCGTCCTAACCGCTAGACGAAGGGGCCGTGCCGGACATGCACTGAGATCGCCATCCAGAAGTGCAGCATCGTGGTGACCCCTACGGGAATCGAACCCGTGTTTCAGCCGTGAAAGGGCCGCGTCCTAACCGCTAGACGAAGGGGCCATGATGCTGGCCGGGCAATTACGGGCGCAGCACGCTCCGGTCAAGCCGTTTTGATCTTGCCGCAACAAAATACCGCCTCGGTGAAGACGGCTGCCCCCTCACTCGGCAAAGGCTGCGTCGTCCAGATGCAATTCTGCCGCTGCGGTTCTCCCCCAGTCGTCGATCTTCGCCCGACCCAGCAGCCACAGTTTGCGGCCATGCGATCCGTGCAGCAGCGTCTGCCCAAGCCTGCTTTCTTCCGCCCGAAACGCAATTGCCTTCAAGCGTCCCCCATCCGCGCCTGATGCGATGATCCGGACATGACCGTTGCCGACCACATCTGCCTTCACGATCGTGACCGGCCCGACGGCCACCTTGGGTGCTGGCCAGCCCATGCCGAACGGTCCTGCGCTTTCAAGAGTTGTGACAAGATCCGGCCGAAGTCCACGCGGTGCGACGCTCAGATCAACCGAGATGCCTGCCGCACCGCGCGCGCGTTCCACGTCCTGGCCAAGCCGCTCGTCAAGAAAATCGCGAAAATCCTCCAGCTTGTCGGCGCGGATAATCATGCCGGCAGCCATTGCGTGGCCGCCGCCTTGCACAAGCAGGCCCCGATCCTGCGCGGCGATCACCGCTGCGCCTAAATCGACCCCGCTGATCGAACGTCCTGACCCCTTGCCCAGCGCCGGCTCATCGACGGCGCTGTCTGTCGGCGCGTCAAGCGCAATCACGATCGCCGGGCGGCCCGCCTGTTCCTTGATCCGCCCGGCAACAATGCCGATGACTCCTGGGTGCCAGCCATGTCCTGCGACAACGACGATGGCGCGGTTGTGCTGTGCGCCAAGCTGTGCTTCTGCCTCGTGCTGAACGGCCGCCTCGATTGCGCGGCGCTCCTGGTTGAGCGTATCCAGCCGCCGCGCAATATCCGCCGCTTCATCAACGCTTTGAGTGGTCAGCAGGCGCACGCCCAGGGTTGCCTCTCCCACGCGCCCACCGGCGTTGATGCGTGGCCCGAGGGCGAAGCCAAGATCGCTGCAGATCGGCGGCCTGTTGACGCCACTGGCATCAAGCAGCGCGGCAATGCCGATGTTGCGGCGCTGTGCCATGACCTTCAAGCCTTGCGCGACAAAGGCCCTGTTAAGCCCGTGTAGCGCCGCGACATCGGCGACCGTGCCCAAAGCAACAAGGTCCAGCAATTGCATGAGATCGGGCTCGGCGCGATCCTTGAAGAAGTCACTGGCGCGCAGATGCCGGACAAGCGCCACTGCCAGGAGAAACGCCACGCCCACTGCTGCCAGATGGCCGTGCGCAGCCGCATCCCCTGTTTCGTCAAGCCGGTTCGGGTTTACCAGCGCAGCGGTCCGCGGGAGGACGCTTGCGCATTTGTGGTGATCAACCACAATGACGTCGATGCCGGCATCATGCGCCATCTCCAGCGCCTCATAAGCCATCGCACCGCAGTCAACCGTGACAATCAGGCTGCTGCCCGCCGTGCCGAGCCTGACCAGTGCTTCGCCAGACGGTCCGTATCCTTCCAGCAGGCGATCAGGAATATAGTGGCCCGGATCGCCGCCCAGCATCCGCAGCACTCTGATAAGAAGAGCAGCGCTTGTCGCTCCGTCTACATCATAATCGCCATAGATGGTCACGGTCTCGCCTGTGGTCAGCGCATCTGCAAGCCGCTGCGCTGCTGCGTCCATATCGGCGAAGATCGATGGATCTGGAAGAAATCCGCGCATGGTCGGCTGGCGGTGGCGCAGAAGATCGTCGGGCGACACTCCGCGCGAAAGCAAAAGCTGACTGACCAGATCAGCCGCATCGAGCTCGCCTGCGCCATCCATGTTGCCGCCGCGCCAGCGCCAGGCGCGGTCGGACAGCGAGTGCGTGACCCCGCAGGCAGGCTGTGAAAATCTGTTCGTCATGCGCGTGCAGTAGCGGGGTGGAGCAGTTTTGGGAAATGCCGTAGTCCAGACTGACAGCGTCTGCCCGGGCGCATTAACATCGCCGATCCAAGGGGCGCTGCGCAAGATGAACAAAATGGCGTCAACGGCAGGAACCAGCCTGCTGATCGTGTGGCACAGTCGTACAGGCGCGTCGCACCAGATGGCAGCTGCGGCGGCGGCGGCGGGTGGGCACGGCACCTGCCTGCTGCCTGCGCACGAGGCACAGCCTCGTCATGTGCTTGGCGCTGCTGCCCTGCTGTTCGCCTGTCCTGAAAATCTTGCCACCATGTCGGGCATCATGAAAGAGTTCTTCGACCGCTGCTATTATCCGGTGCTCGGCCGGATCGAGGGGCGGGCTTATGCCACGATGGTTGCGGCAGGATCCGACGGCACAGGCGCCACGCGGCAGATTGACCGGATTGCCACCGGCTGGCGTCTGAAACGCATTGCCGAACCGGTCATCATCAATTGCGATGCACAGGATGCCGGTGCGATTTTGGCGCGAAAGGAGCTGGACGATGATCAGCTTGATCCCTGTCGGGAACTTGGTGCCGCAATGGCAGAAGGCGTACGTCTCGGCATCTTCTGATCGCAGGTTCATGCCGGCGCCATCCAAACAGTTCGATTTGGGCACAGTCCGGCAACGGCTCTCGACGGATCCCCTCTCCGGCGGATAGCGCACGCAAATGACCGCAAAGCGTGCTGCATGGCTGAGGGGAGAACTGTCATAGAACAGGCAGCATGCTTTGCCGAAAGCAGCGGAATCGAGGTGTTCCTTGCCTCTGACAGCTTCATGAGCGATGTCACGGCAGCCGGTCCGGCGCTGCCTGATTCAAAGCTGGCCGATTTAAAGCTGGCCGATCTGAAGCCGGCTGCTGCGGAAATGGCGGATCTGGAGGTTCTCAGGTGCCGGTCGGATGCAGAGGATCATGCAGGAACTTTCCTGCGCATCGGCACCGATGAATTCAGCTTTGAAATGGCTGCCCTTCCGCCGCAAGGAGCGACGGGCCAGGGATATGTCCTGTATGGCGTCGACGCGGCAAGCCTTGGCAAAGCTGAGTTTTCCTTGATGCTGCGGCAGCCTTGCCAGATGTTCTCCCACCAGGGGCACGACGTACCGATGTGCGCTTCTGCCACACAGGTTGCGCGTCTGCGTGTGCTTGCCGCAGGCGCATTACGGCTATCGCAATTGCCCGGCTGCATCGCACTCTGCTGGCCCCCCTCCGGTGCGATAATGGGCGCTGGGTATTTCAAAGAGGTCATTGGGCAATGGCTCAATGGCGGAGCATTTCCGGCGCTGGGGCTGATCTCGATCAGGGCGGATGCCGATGGCGCCATGCACAGCAGGGGGTTGACCGCGCTTGCCGGACAGGAAGTAGCGGCATTGCCAGGCAGCGCGCCCAGCCGTGCGGAGCGCGCAAAGCTGATCATGCGAATTGCCGATCATATCGTGCGTACTGGGCCGCTGGACCGGCCGGGCAACATCGAAGTCGCCGGGATCGGAACGGTCGCGCTGACCTTGTCGGCAAATCGGAGCAAGGTCTTTCTGGACGTGCAGGCAGTGTGATCCATGTACGGTCATGGCGAGCAGCACCCATCTGCATGCTTGCAGGACAGGCGGCGGCTGTGCCAAGGCCCGATGCGTGAAGTATTCCCGATGCGGGGATAGCGCATTGTTGAAGGAAGGGACGGGGCATGACGTCCTCGAAACTGTCGGACAGGCCGGTAACGCTGATCGGCGGCAGCGGATTTTTCGGAACGCATGTAGCGCAGGATCTGCTGTCCGCAGGAGCGCGGTTGCGGATTGCCAGCCGTCATCCTGAACGCAGCTATTCTCTCAAGCCGCTAGCCAAGCTGGGGCAGATCCAGTTTTCCCGTTGCGACATTCAAGATGAAAACAGCGTGAGAGCGGTCGTTCAGGATGCGCATGCAGTCGTCAATCTGGTGGGTGCGTTCTCGGGCGATCTCGATGCCGTGCAGGGCAGTGGCGCCGGGCGGCTGGCTGCTGCGGCCAAGGCTGCTGGCGTGCAGGCGCTGGTTCATATCTCCGCGATCGGCGCGGATGCGAACTCATCGCTGGGTTACCAGCGCAGCAAGGGCGTGGGCGAACGCAGCGTGCTCGACGCTTTTCCCACCGCTACCATCCTGCGCCCTTCGATCCTGTTTGGCGAGGACGACGCCTTTCTCAACATGTTTGCCGGCCTGATCGCAAAATTTCCGGTGTTGCCCGTGTTTGCGCCCGATGCCTGCCTGCAGCCGCTGTTCGTGAACGATGCCGCTGCTGCAGTAGTCGCCGCACTGACCCGGCCTGATCTTCATGGCGGACACATCTACGAGATCGCCGGCCCTGAAAAGCTGTCGATGCTGGAGATCAATCGCCGCCTGTCCGAGGCGCAGGGGCGTGACCGCATGTTCGTTCCGCTATCGGACAAGGTTGGCAGCGGCTTTGCCAAGGCAGTCGGCTGGCTCCCGGGAGCACCGATCAACTCCGATCAATACGCCATGCTGGCGCAGGGCAATGTCGCGCATGATGCCATGCCCGGCATGGCCGACCTCGGTGTCCCAACCCACCCGATGACACTGTTTCTGGACAGATGGATGTTGCGTTATCGCAAGCACGGACGTTTCACCGACACACGCGGGCTGTAACCGGATCGGGAAGCGTGCCGCAGATGTTCGGTCAGGCGTTGATGTCGCTGTAATGCTTTGGTGGTTGCACGCCTTCCATGCGCTCTGCCAGCAGAGGCTGAAAGCTGGGCCTGCTTTTGAAAGTGGAGTACCAGCCGCGCGCCTGTTCGTGCCCTGACCAGTTGATCCCGCCGAGATAGTCGGCGACAGACAATTGCGCTGCGGCGGCAAGATCAGCAAGGCTCATCGTGGAGCCGGCAAGCCACGGTCGGTTGTCGATGAGATAATCGATGTAGTCCAGATGTTCGTCAGCCAACCGCATGGCCGCCCGCAGATTGCGCGAATCGGGTGCTTCTCGCAGCACGATGCGCTTGGTCATCCGCTCCATCAGAAGGGGTGCGGTGACATCGCCGTAGAAATTCTCATCAAACAGTGCAACCAGTCGGCGGATTTCCGCACGTCGAGCAGCAGTGCCGTTGATCATCGGGTTCTTACCCACCGTCTCTTCGAAATATTCGCAAATCGCGCGGCTGTCGATCAGGACGATGTCCTTTTCGGCATGCTGGATCACCGGCGTGCGGCCGGTCGGGTTCATCAGAAAGAACTCGTCACGCATTTCCCACGGGTTCTCGCGCTCAAGCGAAAAGCGGATGCTTTTTTCGCTCATCAACAGGCGCAGCTTGCGGCTGAACGGGCACAGGGGGAACTGATAGAGCCGCCACATCTGTCGTGTACATGCCTTTCTTGTTGCCGACCGGGGAAGAACCGGGAAAACCCGGCGGCAGTGCGGATTGACTCGCCTTGAGGCGTTTCGTCAACTGCTGATGTATCCGATCATCAAAACAGGAGGCAGCCATCGACGGGAATCTGCTGGGGTGCGTCCTCGCAGGCGGGCAGGGCAGCCGCTTTGGCAGCGACAAGGCGCTTGCCTTGCTCAACGGGGAAACCTTGCTGGATCACGCGATCGCCGTTCTGGCACAATGGTGCGGTACGGTTGTCGTGGCAGGGCGCAGCATAGCGCCGGTGGTGACGATCCCGGACTGGCCGCGTGCCGGCATGGGGCCGCTTGGCGGGATTGCCGCCGGTCTTCGTCATGCGCGCGAAGCTGGATTTGCAGAGGTTCTGATTTGCGGCGTCGACAGCGTGGGGCTGCCGCCGGACAGTCTGCAGCGGCTGCGGCCCGCACCTGCGTGCTTTGCCTCTCAGCCGGTGGTGGGATTGTGGCCGGTCTGCGTTCTTCCCGTGCTGGAAGATATCCTGCTTGGCTCCGGCTCGCATTCCATGATGAACCTGGCACGGCGCAGCCATGCGCGAATGGTGGACCCTGCCTGCGCGATCGGCAACATCAACCGGCCCGATGACCTGGCGCGGCTATCGCAGGCTGATTAGCAAAGCGGGCAGTGATTGCTCGGGCTGCTTGTGCCGCGCGGCTGCATTTGCAATGGCGGCAGG
This sequence comes from Croceicoccus esteveae, assembly GCF_031846435.1. Taxonomy (NCBI): domain Bacteria; kingdom Pseudomonadati; phylum Pseudomonadota; class Alphaproteobacteria; order Sphingomonadales; family Erythrobacteraceae; genus Croceicoccus; species Croceicoccus esteveae. The sequence goes on along the minus strand of NZ_JAVRHS010000002.1, from coordinate 351,934 downwards.
CCATGGCAGACCCGCGCATCATCGACATCACGCTGGACGAGGCGACGATATTGTGGCGCAATCCCGATATCGAGCAGGAGCGGCGGATCGCGATTTTCGATCTGATCGAGGAGAACTGCTTCAAGCCGCTGCGCTCCTTTTCAGCCGGACATACCGGACCTTACCGGCTGCAACTGTCGGTGGTGGACGGCAGGCTCTCGGTTGTCATTGCCGATGAACAAGATCAGACACTGGAGACGCTGATCCTTGGCCTTGCCCGCCTGCGCCGCCCGGTGCGCGAATATTTCGCCATCTGCGACAGCTATTATCAGGCGATCCGCAAGGCGAGCGCGCAGGAAATCGAAACCATCGACATGGCAAGGCGCGGTGTCCACAATCAGGCGGCAGAACTGCTGCTGGAGCGGCTGGACGGCAAGGTGGAGACAGATTTTGCGACTGCCCGCCGGCTGTTCACGCTGATCTGTGTGCTTCATATTCGCGGCTGATCTGCCGCATGCAACAGGAACGACCATGGCAATACAATCGGACCGCTGGATTCGCGAGCAGGCGCACGCCACCGGCATGATCGAACCGTTTGTCGAAGGCCAACGGCGCGACGGGTGCATTTCCTATGGACTGTCGTCCTACGGATATGACGCGCGCGTCGCCGACGAATTCAAGATTTTCACCAATGTCGATTCCGCCGTGGTCGACCCCAAGGATTTCGCCGCCAACAGCTTTGTCGATCGCAAGACCGACGTGTGCGTCATTCCGCCCAACAGTTTCGCGCTGGCTCGCACGGTGGAGTATTTCCGTGTTCCGCGCGACGTGCTGGTCATCTGCCTTGGCAAGTCGACCTATGCCCGATGCGGGATCATCGTCAATGTCACGCCGCTGGAACCGGGCTGGGAAGGGCATGTAACGCTGGAATTTTCGAACACCACGCCGTTGCCGGCAAAAGTCTATGCCAACGAAGGCGCGTGCCAGTTCCTGTTTCTGCAAGGCAATGAACCTTGCGAGGTGAGCTATGCCGACCGGGCGGGCAAATACATGAAGCAGCAAGGCGTCACCCTGCCCAGGCTCTAGCGGCAAAGACGCAGGCAAAAACCTCTGCCGGGCAAGTCAGAACACGCTAAACAGCAGCAGCGCCAGCAGCGTGCCGATGATCGGGACCACTACAGTTGTCGCGCCGACCGCCTTGTAGGCACTCGCGTGGGTTTCGCCGCAAACCGCGCGAATGGTGGTCACGACATAGCCGTTGTGCGGCAGGCTATCGAGCGCGCCCGACGCGATGGCGACCGTGCGGTGCAGTTCCTGGGGATCGGCGCCGGCATCAAGGTAGTGTGGCGCAATCAGCGGCAAGGCGATGGTCTGCCCGCCCGACGCACTGCCGGTGAGCCCTGCGATTACTGTCACTGCGATGGCGGCGCCGATCAAGGGACTGCCGGGGATTGCCTGCACGGCGGCCAGGGCCTCGGCAAAGGCAGGTGACAGCTTGGCAACAGAGCCAAAGCCGACGACCGCACAGGTGTTGGTGATCGCCACGACCGCGCCTGTCGCCCCGCGCGAGAATGCCGCGCCAAACCGTTCGCGTTGCGACACGCCGACAACGCAGGCCAGCATCACGCCGGTCGCGAGGGCTGCCACCAGCGCCCATTTGCCTAGCGATTGCGTCACCAGGAACACGCCAAGCACTCCGACCAGTGGCAGGATCGCCAGCCATGGCGGCGGCAGGCGGATATCGAGATCGAAAGCGGCATCGCTGCTGCGCGGCACGAACCCTTCGCCTGCCGCGACCGCACGGCGCACCATGCGCGCGATCCACACATAGCCGGCAACCGCCATGAACAGTGCGACCACAATGCTGACCTGCCATCCCGCATAGGCGGTGGTGCCAAGAAACGGCATGGGGATGAGGTTCTGGATTTCGGGCGAACCGGCGCTGGTCATGGTGAACGTCACCGATCCAAACGCCAGCGCTCCGGGGATGAACCGGCGCGGCAGATTGGCGTCGCGGAACAGTTCGACGGCCAGTCCGTACACCGCAAAAGCAACGATAAACACGCTCACCCCGCCATAAGTCAGCACCGCACACGCAAGGACCGTTGCGCCAAGGGCATAGCGGCTGCCGAGTTTTCCAGTGATGAACCGCGCCACCGACGCTGCCCCACCTGAAACGGCCATCAATTCGCCAAAGATTGCACCCAACAGGAACATGAAGAACCAATCGGCCAGGAAGCTTGAAAATCCGGCCATGTAGCTTGTGGCAAAATTATCTGGCACTCCATCGCCGATGCCAGGCAACAGCGGTAGTCCGGCAGTAATAGCCACCAGCAGTGCAGCGACAGGACCGGCGATCAGGATGTTGGTCCCCCTGATGGTCATCCAGATCAGCAGCGCCAGCCCGCCCAGCAGTCCCAGCCACGCTATCATCGATCTCTCCCGCCTTGTGCCCCTGCTGGTCTTTTAAGGTCGGGTGCCGCTGCGTCGAGCGCTATTGTGAGGCAAAGACGGCAAGCCGCCACCATGCCTGGCAAGCGCGGCGGTGCGCGTGGCGGGCTGAGCGATTCGCGCGCTCAGAGGTTCAGCGCATCCAGATCCGCGGCGCTGTGCCGTTCTGCTATGCCGCCAACCCGGTCGCCTGTGTCATTTACCCGCCGGCCTCTTTGAACAGGCATCCGTGCATCGATCCGGGCGGCCCAGCGCTGCACATGCTCATACTCCTCCACCTGGAGAAAAACGGCCGATCCTTCATAAAGCCGGCCCAGCGCAAGCTGTCCGTGCCATGGCCAGATCGCGATGTCCGCTATGGTGTAATCCGGTCCTGCGACGAATTCACGATCCGCCAGAGTCCGGTCAAGCACGTCGAGCTGGCGCTTGGCTTCCATGGAGTAACGATCAATGGCGTATTCGATCTTTTCGGGAGCATAGGCATAGAAATGACCAAAGCCGCCGCCCAGCAGGGGGGCGGATCCCATCTGCCAGAAGAGCCAGGACAGGGTTTCGCTCCGTTCAGTGCCGGCTTCGGGCAGGAACGCGCCGAATTTTTCTGCCAGATGCATCAGGATTGCACCTGACTCGAACACCCGCACCGGCGTCTTGTTGCTGCGATCGACCAGCGCCGGGATCTTCGAATTGGGATTGATGTCGACAAAGCCGCTGGTAAACTGGTCGCCATCCATGATGCGGACAGGCCAGGCGTCATAATCCGCGCTGTGTCCAGCCGCCAGCAGTTCTTCCAGCATGATGGTGACCTTCTGGCCGTTGGGAGTGCCTTGCGAGTAAAGCTGGAGCGGGTGCTTGCCCACCGGTAGCGTGCGTTCTTCGCGCGGACCTGCCGTCGGCCTGTTTATGGCGCCAAAGGTGCCGCCTGCATCCTTTTGCCACTGCCAGACCCGGGGCGGTTCGTAGCCGTTGTCGCTCATCAATGAATATCCTATCTGCAACCACTCGCGTGCAATGAAACGCACGCCCTTGGCTCATCAGCGGAGATCCGCCATTATCGTTCCCGCAGCATCCTTCAGCGACAATGCAGCCTTGCGCGCGTCCAGCATCGCAGGGGCGCTTTGCACCATAGTGGAGATCGAGGGCAGCTTTTCGCGCAGACTGGGCGCGCAACTCGCCATTCTGCCTTCTGGCCAGATGGTCGGCAGCATGGCGGACGGCTGCCTTGAAGCAGCGCTCAGCGCGCACGCGGCAAGAGGCGGCAAGCCGCAGATCGTGCGCTATGGGGGCAATGATGCTGCCATAGACGAACGGCTCCCGTGCGGTTCCAGCCTGACAATCTGCGTCGAGCCCGAACCCGACCGCACGGCACTGCGCGAATGCGTCGAATTGCTTGACCGGCGGGAAGTCGCCACCTTGGCGGCGGGCTGCGGCGGCACGCGCCGCTACATCCCCGAATTGCGGATCGTTGCTATCGGCACCGGACCTGAACTTGTCGCTTTGCACCGGCAGGCAGCAGCATTCGGAGCCGAAGTGATCGCGCTTGCACCACATGGAAAAGGGCTCGGCGGCGGCGGCGGCGGCGGGCTATCACTTGGGCAAGTGCCTGATATCGCTCTTGACCCGTGGACAGCCGTGTTGGTCCTGTTCCACGACCATGAATGGGAGCGGACCCTGCTCCCTTGGGCGCTTGCTTCGCAGTGCTTCTACATCGGAGCGCAAGGCGGACAGGAGACGCGACGGGCGCGCATGGCATTCCTGAAGCAGCAGGGGTTTGACACGCCTGCATCCCGGATGGACCGGCTGCATGGACCCGTCGGCATCATCGCGCATGCACGCGATCCGCAGGTACTGGCGCTGTCCGCGCTGGCGCAGATTGTCGCCTGCTACGAAGCGCTGCCGCGGTGAGCGATGTGCTGCCTGTACTTGCCGTGACCTTGGCTGCAGGCAAGGCAAGCAGGTTCGGCGCAGACAAGCTGGCAGCATGTATCAATGGCACCAGCGTGCTGGAAAACGGGCTGCGGCTGCTCGACCGGTTCCGGTTTCACAGGCGGATCATTGTGCTGGACCCTGTTCGTGCAGCAGGTTTCGCACGGCCGGACACGCAAGTTATCGTCAATGACGCGCCGGATGCCGGGATCGGCCATTCCATCGCGCTGGCGGCAACCGTGGCACAAAAGGTTCAGATCGAAGCGATGCTCGTCACGTTAGGCGACATGCCGTGCGTCTCGTTCGGCACGCTTGCTGCAATCCTGTCTGCACCGCGGTCGTGGCATTGCGCGATCGTCGCGACGCGATCCGGTGATGCGCCGCCCGGACCGCCTGCACTGTTCGGTCGCGACTGGTTTGCCCTGCTGGCGCAATGCACAGGCGACACCGGGGCTGGCGCAATCCTGCGCAACCCCGTCAATCAGGCAATCAGCATCAACGCCTCACCTTCGGAAACCGCCGATATCGACACCCCGGCTGACCTTCTTGCGGTCAGACGGCATGCGCACGGGCAGGATCCGCTCAGGCAAGACCCGTGATGATCTTGTCCACCGTCGCCGGATATTCGCGCACCCGCACGCCGCACGCGTTGTAAATCGCGTTGGTGACCGCTGCTGCTGCGCCGCAGATGCCCAGTTCGCCCAGTCCCTTTGCCTGTATCGGGCTGGCGTCATCATCGCGTTCCTCGATAAAGATGACATCCTGATGTGGAACGTCCAGATTTACCGGGATGTGATATTCCGCAAGATCACGATTGGTGAGATGTCCGTCGCGAAGATCGAACATCAGGTCTTCGTGCAGGGCCATGCCGATCCCCCAGGTCATCGCGCCAATGCACTGCGATCGCGCAGTCTTCTCGTTCAGGATGCGTCCTGCGCCAAACACGCCCAACATCCGGCGCACCCGCGTTTCTCCTGTCACCGCATTGACTGCGACTTCGCAGAAATGCGCGCCATAACTGGCACTCTGCTTATCCTTCATGGCCTTGTCGGGCTTTACCGTTGCCTCGCGGCAAACGTCCCTGGTCAACAAATCGGTCAATGGCGTGCTGCGGTTTCCGCAAACCGCGGTGCCATTCTTCAGTGTCAGATCCTCCGGCGTGCACCCCATCTGACGTGCAATGTCCTTCCTGATTTCCTGGCACGCGAGAAAAACCGACGAACCGCTGGAGGACGCGCCCCAGGACCCGCCCGATCCGGCAGCGGCAGGAAGATCGGTATCGCCAAGGGTTGTGGTGACCGCACCGGGCGTCAGCCCCAGCATCTCTGCCGCGATCTGCGTCAGGATGGCGTAGGTTCCGGTGCCGATATCGGTCATGTCCGTTTCGACCAGAGCCGTTCCGTCGGTTTTCAGGGTGACGCGCGCAGCCGATTTCGACAGCCAGTTCACACGCGCTGCTGTGGCCATGCCCATGCCGATCAGCCATTCTCCTTCGCGACAGGCGCCGGTCTGCGTCTGACGTCGGTTCCAGCCGAAAGACTCGGCGCCTTGCTGCAGCGCTTGGGCAAGCTTGCGCGAAGCGAAAGGAATGCCGGTTTCCGGATGCCGTTCGGGAATGTTGCGCAAGCGCAGTTCGACCGGATCGATGTCTGCTGCACAGGCAAGTTCGTCCATGGCATTTTCCAGCACTTGCATCCCGATTGCCTCTCCCGGCGCCCGGACCGAGCCTGCGCACAGCCGGTTTACGCGAGACAGGCCAAGCGACAGCGTGCGGTTCTGCCCGCCATACAGGAACCGCGTTGCCTGCAGGAGCGGTTCGGCAAAACTTTCGCCCGGCAGGTTCGACACCAGCCCGGAGTGTCCCAACCCAGTCAGTGTTCCATCCTCGCTGGCGGCAAGCCGCACCCGCTGCGTCGATTCCGAGCGGCGCATCACCACTTCGAACACCTGCTGACGTGACAGCGCGACAACAACCGGTCGATCAAGGTCGCGCGCCGCGATGGCTGCGGCCAGTGCTTCGGGCGCGAGCCCCAGCTTGGAGCCGAAGCCGCCGCCCACATATGGAGAAAGCACCCGCACCCGCGCCGGATCAATGTCGAGCGCGTCGGCAAGCTCCATCTTGTTGTATTTCAGCATCTGGTAACTGCCGCGAAGCGTCAGCCGGCCATCCTGCCAATGCGCAATGGAACAATGCGGCTCCATCGCGGCGCTGTTGTGACCAGGTGTGGTATAGGTCACGTCGATTGCATGGGCAGCGTCCTGCATCGCCTGGTCAAGATCGCCCTGTTCCAGCGCCTCATCCTCTTGCGGTTCGGCAGGGGAATTTGCCGGATCGAAAACCCCGCTGTCATCGGCTTCCATCCGCAGCTGAATGCGCATCGCCCCGTCTCGGGCAGCTTCAAAGGTTTCTGCAACGACAAGAGCGACGGGTTGACCGAAATATTCGATGTCGACCCCTTGCACCGGCGCTTCCTCTGCGCCTCCCTGCGCCGGATTGCGCAGGAAACGCGGGCCGGAATAGACGCCCAGCAGTCCGTCGATATCGGCAATCGAAGTCGCGTTTACATGGTCAAGCCGGCCATGTGCGATGGTCGCGCGCACCAGCACGCCATGTGCCGTGCCGGGCAGGTTCCACTCATGGGCGTAGGTAGCTGCGCCCGAAACCTTGAGAGGACCGTCCGGCCGGTCCATGGGCGTGCCGATCACGCCTTGCGCAGCTTCGTCAAGCATGAAGCCCTGCTTTGTCGTATCGGTCCCGGTCATGCGCGAACTCCTGTCGCTTCGCTCAAGGTGGCGGTGACAAGCCGCCGCATCAGCGGAATCTTGAAATCATTGTCGCCAAAGCTTTGGGCGCCGGCAAGAAGCGCGTCTGCAGCGGCACGGATCAGGCCTGCCTCGGCGCGCTGCCCGACAAGCATCTGCGCGATTGCAGGATCGTGCCATGGTTTATGAGCAACTCCGCCAAAGGCCAGGTCCGCGCGGGTGATGATGCCGTCGGCAACATCGATCACATAAGCAATGGACACGAGCGCGAAGGCATAGGACGCCCGGTCGCGCACCTTGCGGTAGCCCTGCTGACCCGGCACCGGCGGCGGGAGGACGACACATGTGATGAGCTCTCCTGGCTCAAGTGCATTGTCCTTTTGAGGCGTGTCCTGCGGCAGGCGGTGGAACTGGCGCACGGGCAGCCGCCGCGACGTGCCGCCTGTTCCTTCTGTCTCCACAACTGCATCAAGAGCATGAAGCGCCACCGCCATGTCACCGGGGTAGGTTGCGATGCAGGAAGGGCTGGTGCCCAGGATGGCCATGTTCCGGTTTTGCCCGTCGATGGCGCTGCATCCGGTGTCCGGATCCCGCTTGTTGCACGACATGGCGATATCGTAGAAATAGCTGCAGCGCGTGCGCTGACACAGATTGCCGCCGGTGGTCGCGCGGTTGCGCAACTGGCCGCTTGCTCCTGCAAGGATGGCGCGGGCAAGCACTGGATAATCGCGGCGGATCCGGGCATGTGCGGCGCAGTCCGAGTTTCTGACCAGCGCGCCGATGCGCAAGCCCCCGTCCGCAGTTTCATCGATGCTGTCAAAGCCGATCCGGCTGATATCGGCAAGCTGCTCCGGCGTTTCGATCTGAAGCTTCATGAGGTCGAGCAGATTGGTTCCCCCGGCAAGGAAACGCGCACCCTTTGCGCCCGAACGAAGTGCATCGTCGCTGGTGGCGCAGCGTTCGTATGCAAACGGCCTCATGCTGCTTCTCCGTGCGCGACATCGCCATGCGCAACTTCACGGATGGCGTCGACAATATTGGAATAGGCAGCGCAGCGGCACAGATTGCCGCTCATCCGCTCACCGATCTCCGCGTCGCTGAGAGTGACCGGGTCTGCCAGATCTGCCGTCACGGCACTGGGCCACCCTGCTGCTGCCTCATCCATCATGGCCAGCGCGGAACATATCTGTCCCGGCGTACAATAGCCGCACTGATAGCCGTCATGGCTGACAAACGCCTGCTGCAACGGTGCCAAAGTGTCCGGCGTGCCGATCCCCTCGATGGTGGTGACAGCGTCGCCTTCGTGACTACACACAAGCGACAGGCAGCTGTTGATGCGCCGCCCGTTCACAAGAACGGTGCAGGCACCGCACTGTCCGTGGTCGCACCCCTTCTTCGTTCCAGTGAGGTTGAGATGGTTGCGCAATGCATCCAGCAAGGTCACGCGGGTATCGGCATCGACTTCATGATCTTGACCGTTGATGACAAGGCGGGTTTTCATGTGTCGTGGTCTCCTGCGCGGGGTCGGCGGATGCCAGGCCTGACGTCTTGCCTGGAAGCTTTGCGAAAAAGCGCATGAACCTGCATCGGGTTCCGCGCACTGGCGCGAGAGACCGGTTCACATATCGCTAAAGCTATTGCCGCCCCGTCGAAATTTTTCCTGCTGTAGAGCCCCGCCATCCGGTCGCCGTAGCGGTCGCGCACCTTGTGGCGGCGCAGCTTCAGTGACGGCGTCAGTTCCTTGTTGGCAACGGAGAACTGCTCGTCCGCAAAAGCGAAGTTTCGCACCTGCTCAGTGACGGAAAGAGTAGCGTTTACCCGGTCTATTGCTGCGCCCACCGCCGTTTTGAACCGGGCATTGCCGGTCAATGCAGGCCAGTCGCCGGACACGCCGTTTGCTGCCGCCCATGACGCTGTCCATTCGGCATCGGGAACGACAAGAGCGACAAGATAAGGCCTCCGGTCGCCTGAAACCAGCGCCTGTGCAATTTCAGGCTGGATCGTCAGCATGCCTTCGACCCGGGAAGGCGAGATGTTGTCGCCCTTGTCATTTACGATCATGTCCTTCTTGCGATCGGTGATGACGATCCGCCCAGCTTCGTCGATCAGCCCGATGTCTCCTGTGTGCAGCCAGCCATCGTGCAGCGCCAGCCGCGTGTCTTCCCGGTTGCGCCAGTAACCATGCATGACAGGTTCTCCGCGCACGAGGATCTCGCCGTCACCGGCAATGCGCACGTCGATCGCTTCAAGCGGCGGTCCCACGCTTGCCATGCGCAAGCCGGCAGCGGGCCGGTTGCAGCTTATGATCGGTCCGGCTTCCGTCTGTCCGTAGCCTTGCAGCACCGGCAGGCCGAGAGCACTGAAAAAATGTCCGATGTCGGGGTTGAGCGGCGCGCCACCCGATACGATCGCCTTGAGCTTGCCGCCAAACCTTGCCTGCACCCTTGGACGGATAGTCCGGTCCATCACCATGTCCTCGATCCGATCCACGATGCCGCGCGATTGCTTGCCCGATGCATGCTTCGCCCGGGCCATGGCCCTGTCGACAAGCAGGCCCGCAATTCTGCCTTGCGCGCGCACCTGTTTGTCAATGCGGGAGCATAGCACTTCGAGGAGACGGGGCACGACCACCATGATGGTAGGGGCTGCCTCCTCCATGTTGCGGGCAAGCCGGTCCAGCCCTTCGGCATAGAAGATGCGTGCGCCAAGGCCGATCGGGAGCATTTGACCGGCGGTATGCTCGTAAGCATGGGACAGCGGCAGGAAGGAAAGGAACCGTTCGTCTCTCCAGCCGAAATCCTCGGCAATGATCCGTGCAGCAGCCGCGCTGTTGTGCAGCATCGCGCCATGATGCTGGCGTACCCCGCGCGGTGCCCCGCCAGTGCCGCTGGTGTAGATGATGCACGCGAGATCCTCCCGGTGCATGGCGGCAATGCGCCGGTTTACCGCAGCGCGAGCGGCAACGGCATCGCCCTGGCAAAGCTGCGCGAAATCGTGAAACGAAAGCTCGGCCTGTTGCCGACCCAGATCCTCCATTGTGATGAGGAGCTTGGCATTGCCGGCTTGCAGCATGGCCGGAATTACGATGGTGGCAAGGGCCGGGGTCGAGACGATGACTGCCGCTGCGCCGCTGTCGTCAAGGATATGCAGATGATCGGCAACCGTGTTCGTCACATAGGCAGGCACTGTGACGAGGCCCGCTGCCATGATGGCAAGATCTGCGATGCACCATTCGGGACGGTTCTCGCTCACCAGCATGACGCGATCGCCGGTCTTCAGTCCCAGCGACAGCAGGTTCTCGGCCAGGTTGCAGATTTGCTGCGCAGCACTGTTCCAGGATGTTTCTACCCAGCGATCATTGTTTTTGGCGACGAGAAAGGGTTGCTGCGTCAGCAGATCGGCCCGCTGGAGGAACAGCGCCACCAGGCTGGACGCGGTTTCGATGTCTGCAAGGGTCATGCCGCCGGGGCCTGTTCGAAAGTGCCTGTTGTTCATAACGGCGGTCTTTTCCTGTTGCACAGTCCGTCAATCGGCAACCTTGCGGGTCGGATGGATCAACTGTTGCATGTTCTATTCGGCAAGCGCAGCACCTTCGCTCCGCGGGTCGGCTGCACCGCGAAGAATGTCACCGACGCGTTCAACTCCGTTTGCCTTGAAGATTGACGGGATCGGCCGGACATCATGCCCCATCGCCTCCAGCACAGGACTCATCCGCGCCAGCGGCGTTTCTGCTTCGAGCAGCACCGCGCTGCCGGGCGCAAACAGCACCGGCAGTGCAATGGCTTCATCAAGAGGCAGGCTCCAGTCCACTACCGCGATGATTGTCTTTGCGGTCTGCGCAATGATCGTGGGCCCACCTGCTGCGCCAATTGCCAGACGAAATGCGCCGTCAGGACCATAGACGATGGTGGGGGCCATCGAGCTGCGCGGCCTCTTGCCGGCGGCGACGGCATTTGCCACCGACACGCCATTAAATGCCGGAACAAAGCTGAAATCCGTCAGCTCATTATTAAGGAAATAGCCGTTGACGAACAGCCCCGATCCAAACGCGCTCTCCACGGTGGTTGTCAGGCTTGCCACCGCTCCATCACCATCGGCAACGACCAGATGCGAAGTGCCGGCTTCGGCCGCGTGAAGCCCTTGGGGGGCAATGAACCGGGTGCCAGGCGGCTGACCAGGGGCGATGCTGGCAAGCGCTGCATCCGGCAAAAGCAGCGCGCCGCGCGAAGCCAGATAGGCAGGGTCGACCAGACCTGCGGTTGCAACCTCGACAAAGGCCGGATCGCCGACATAGGCGTCGCGGTCCGCAAAAGCCAGTTGCATGGAGCCGGCAATGAGATGCCAGGCAGCCGGGTTGTGCGGACCAAGCGCTGCAAGATCGAACGCTTCCAATTGCTTCAATGTCGCCAGCACGGTGGTCGCGCCCGATGATGGCGGCCCCATGCCGCAGATACGATACAGCCGGTAGGTTCCGCACACCGGCGGACGTTCCACCGCCTCGTATTCGGACAGGTCCGCCAGGGTGAGCGGCGCAGGATTGCGCTCTGCCAGGCGGACCGCGTCCGAAATGGCAGCCGCGTTGGCGCCATTGTAGAAGGCATCGGGTCCGTCCTGAGCCAGTTGTGCGAGAAAAGCGGCAAAGGCGGGATTGCGGATCATCGTTCCTGCCGGCAGCGGCGTGCCGTCGGCGCTGTAGTACACAGCTTGCGCCTGTGCACTTTGCGCGGCCACTGAAGAAGATCCCGACAGTGCCTTGTGCAGGCGGTCTGTCATGAGGAAACCATCCCGGGCAAGGGCAGTGGCTGGCTGAAACAGGTCGGACCACGGCAGATCGCCATGCGCCTTGTGCGCCAGCGCCATCATTGCGACATTGCCGGGAACGCCGACAGCGTGCCCCCCGGTGCGGGCGTCGGCAAACGCCATCGGTTCGCCATCTTGCATGAACCAGTCACCGTTGGCAGCGCGGGGCGCGGTTTCGCGCCCGTCGTAAGTGGTCAGCCGGCCTTCATCTTCCAGGACGAGAAAGCCGCCACCGCCAATGCCGGAGCTTTGGGGTTCGACTACATTGAGCGCGAGCAGCACCGCAATTGCGGCATCGGTCGCATTGCCGCCAGCGCGCAGCATCTGCACGCCCGCTGCTGCTGCACGCGGATCGGCGGCGCTGACCATGCCGCGGTCGGCCGGAGCAACAGCATGGACAGCAAAGGCGCTGACCGCACTTGCACTGAGAGGTGCGGGCGGCTGCACGCCGGCAATCTGATCGACCCCGCTGGCACAGCCTGTCAGCAGCGTGCCTGCCAGTAAGGCGGTGGCGACAGCACGAAAGTTCATTTTAACCCGCTTCATGATTGTGTCCCCACAGCTTCCGCAATCGAGGTAAACCCATCGCGTCGCATCAGAATGGGCAGTTGGCGCGTGATAGCTGCGGCAATGCCCGGTCCTGCATACACCATGGCACTGTAAAGCTGCACCAGGCTCGCGCCAGCACGGATCCGCTGCCATGCATCCTCGGCAGTGCCAACGCCGCCAATCCCGATCAGCGGAATGGCGCCTCCTGTAGCTGTGCGAAACTCCCGCAACCGCGCAAGCGCCAGCGCGCGTAGCGGTGTGCCCGACAAGCCGCCTGCTTCATGCGCATGGCGGGAGCGCAACGGCGGACGGCTGATGGTGGTGTTCGCAATCATGAGCGCCGCCAGCTTCCGGTCGATGGCAATGCGCGAGATTGCGTCAATGTCGGTGCGTTCAAGATCGGGCGCAATTTTCAGGAACACCGGCACCTTGTGTCCGTCGGCGCTCGTGCCCTGCGCATTGATGCGGTCGAGCAATTCGCACAACGCACCTTCATCCTGCAATGCGCGCAGGCCGGGCGTATTGGGGCTGGAAATGTTCACCGCAAGATAGGAAGCATAGGGCGCCATCCTCGCTGCCATCTGCACATAATCGGCAATGCGGTCCAGGCTGTCCTTGTTGGCGCCGATGTTCACACCGACAATGCCGGATCGTGCCGCGCGCCGCTCGAGCCGCCTTGTCACCACCGCTGCGCCATCATTGTTGAACCCCATCCGATTGATGACGGCCTGGTCCTGCGTCAGCCGGAACAGCCGGGGACGCGGGTTTCCAGCCTGCGGCAGCGGGGTGACGGAACCGACCTCGGTAAAGCCGAAACCGCAGCGCAGCAGGGCATCGGGCACTTGAGCATTCTTGTCGAAACCTGCGGCCACGCCGACAGGGTTGGGAAAGTTCAAGCCTGCCACGGTAATGCCGAGCGCAGCGCAGCGGCGGGGCGGGCTTGCCAGCAGGGAGGAGGGCAGATGCGACAACGCCGCCAAGGCAAGCCGATGCGACCGTTCCGCTTCCAGAAGCTGAACGAATGGACGGGCAAGAGGATAGATCATTGGCCGATGTCCTAAAGCTGCGGTTCGCCCCTGTCGAGCCAGCACGTCGAGCCAGCACGTCGAGCCAGCACGTCGAGCCAGCACGTCGGCCAACAAGTACATCCAGCACATCGAGCCGATAGTCGGGACTGGTACTTCAGGAGAGGAGGTCTGCTGTTCCGGCGGCCCAGATGCTAAATGCTCGCAACAGAGGGTTTGGCTTGATTATCCCGGACGGATGCACCAGATGCGTAATCAGACTGGATCAGTCCGATTAACCGGTCTGAGCATGGCAAGAGGTCTGAAACTCACGATGCGCATTTCCAGCATGGCCGATTACGCTATCGTGGCGATGCGCTCGATTGCGCTTCGCCCGGCAGGAGAACGGATGAACGCGGCTGGTATTGCGGCCGAGGCGGGGCTGCCTGCACCGACTGTGCAGAAACTGGTCAGCATGCTTGCCCAGGCTGGTTTGCTGCTCTCTGCACGTGGAGCAGGCGGGGGGTTCTGCCTGGCTCGACCGGCAACCGCGATCACGCTGGCCGATATCATCGAGGCGATTGAAGGGCCGATCGCAATGACCGGGTGTGCCACTGAGCATGGTGATTGCAACCGGCAGGAAAATTGCGGTGTCCGGCCGCACTGGCCACAGGCGAACCAGGCGGTTCGTGGCGCATTGGAACAGATCACATTGGCGCAACTGGCGCAGGAGGAAGTGGCGGCATGACCGACACGGTGAACACCATCGAAAACAGCGCGATAGGCAGCGGTTCGGCAGAGCGGGGCGCCGTCCTGCAGGATCAGGCGGCGCGTGATGCGGCAAAAAGCCTGGAAACCTATGAATGGGGTTTCCATTCCGACATCGAGCAGGATTTCGCACCCAAGGGGCTGACGGAAGACACTGTTCGCTTCATTTCGGCCAAGAAGAACGAGCCGGAATGGATGCTGGAATGGCGGCTGAAAGCTTTTCGCCACTGGCTGACGATGACCGCGCCTGACTGGGCCAAGCTGAACATTGCGCCGATCGATTATCAGGACGCATATTACTACGCCGAACCCAAGCCGAAGGAAAAGCTCGGCTCCTTGGATGAGGTCGACCCGGAAATCCTGCGCGTCTATGAAAAGCTGGGCATCCCGATCGAGGAGCAGAAGGTGCTCGCCAATGTCGAAGGCGCGCGCAAGGTCGCCGTCGATGCGGTATTCGATTCCGTGTCGGTCGCCACCACCTTCCGCAAGGAGCTGGAGGAGGCAGGCGTCATCTTCCGCTCGATTTCGGAAGCGGTGCGCGAATTTCCCGATCTGGTCCGGCAATATCTGGGCAAGGTCGTGCCGATGCGCGACAATTTCTTTGCGACGCTCAATTGTGCGGTCTTTTCTGACGGCACCTTCGTCTATGTGCCCAAGGGCGTGCGGTGCCCGATGGAGCTGTCGACCTATTTCCGCATCAATGCCGAGAACACCGGGCAGTTCGAACGTACGCTGATCGTGGCCGACGAAGGTTCCTACGTCAGCTATCTGGAAGGCTGCACCGCGCCGATGCGCGATGAAAACCAGCTGCATGCAGCGGTGGTGGAACTGGTCGCGCTCGACAATGCGGAGATCAAATATTCGACGGTGCAGAACTGGTATCCGGGCGATGCCGACGGCAAGGGCGGCATCTACAATTTCGTGACCAAGCGCGCGCTGTGTCAGGGCCGCAACAGCAAGGTGTCGTGGACGCAGGTGGAAACCGGCAGCGCGGTGACGTGGAAATATCCATCCTGCGTGCTGAACGGCGAGAACAGCGTCGGCGAATTCTACTCGGTCGCCGTCACCAACAATCACCAGCAGGCCGACACCGGCACCAAGATGATCCACAACGGCAAGAACACGCGTTCGACCATCATTTCCAAAGGTATCTCGGCCGGCAAGTCGAACAACACCTATCGCGGGCTGGTCCGGGTTGGTGCCAATGCGGAAAACGTCCGCAATTTCACGCAATGCGACTCGCTGCTGCTCGGCGATCGATGCGGGGCGCACACCGTGCCTTATATCGAGGTGAAGAACCCCACCGCGCAGATCGAGCACGAGGCGACCACGAGCAAGATTTCCGACGACCAGCTGTTCTACGCATTGCAGCGCGGGCTGGACGAGGAGCAGGCCGTCGCGCTGATCGTCAATGGCTTTGCGCGTCAGGTGTTGCAGCAATTGCCGATGGAATTCGCCGTCGAGGCGCAGAAACTGCTTGGCATTTCGCTAGAGGGGAGCGTGGGGTGAAGAAAACCCTGTCTCTTCGCGATACGGCAGAGCGTCAGGCACCGCAGTTACAGCGACAAGGTCGGGGCTGGACCATTGCCAGCTCCCGTCTTGACACCTTGCACGATCATGCGCGTGAGATGCGGCGCAATCCGACACCGGCGCAAACGATGCTGGCCGACCGGTTTGCAAAGGCGGATCTCGGGCGGTTCAGGTTCAGGCGACAGGTCGTGATAGGCTCGGCGATTGTCGACTTTGCCTGTCAACCGTTGGGGCTGGCAATCGCCATTGATCGGGAGGATGACGCCGATCAGGCGATCACCCGCCGCCGCGATCACAGTCTTGCCGAAGTCGGTATCAAGCTCCTGCGCTTCACCGAAAGCGCGGTGGAGAATGACATTGATGCAGTGCTGCAAGAGGTGCTTGCCGCGATGAAACTGTGCTGGCGCGAAAAACAGCGGGAACGCCAGCCTGCTTCGCCTCGATCAGGTTCTCATCGGCCTCAACGCCAATATGACAAGAGATGACATGCTGAAAATCGATAATCTGCACGCCGAAATCGGTGGAACCGAAATCCTCAAGGGTCTGTCGCTGACGGTGAACGCTGGCGAGATCCATGCGATCATGGGACCAAACGGCGCGGGCAAATCAACGCTGTCTTACGTGTTGGGCGGCCGGCCCGGTTATGAAGTGACTGGCGGCTCGGTCCAGTTTGCCGGACGCGACGGGACTTGCGACCTGCTGGCGCTCGCTCCGCATGAGCGCGCCGCTGCCGGCCTGTTCCTGGGCTTCCAGTACCCGGTGGAGATCCCGGGTGTGTCCAATCTGCAGTTCCTGCGCGAATCGCTGAACGCGCAGCGGCGCGGTCGGGGTGAGGAGCCGCTGTCGGGAGGTGAGTTCCTGAAGCTGGCGCGCGAAAAGGCAGGCTTGCTCAAGATGGACATGGACATGATGAAGCGGGCGGTAAATGTCGGCTTTTCCGGCGGCGAGAAAAAGCGCGCCGAAATGGTCCAGATGGGCATCCTCGATCCACTGTTCGCCGTTCTGGATGAAACCGACTCCGGGCTCGACATCGATGCTCTGCGCGTGGTGGGCGATGGCATCAACGCGATCATGCGCGACCCTGCCAAGGGTGTGCTGCTGATCACGCATTATCAGCGCCTGCTCGACTATGTGAAGCCGGACTATGTCCATGTGCTGGCGCAGGGGCGGATCATGAAGACCGGCGGACCGGAACTGGCGCACCGGCTTGAAAACGAAGGCTATGAGGTGGTGGCAGCCTGATGACCCATGCCCATCTTCCGACCTTGCGCGATGAGGAGTGGCGCTACGGCAACCTTGCCGCATTGCAGGACATGGATGTTGCTGCCTTTGAAAACTGGCGCGATATCGATGTGGCAGCAGGCGAGGCGGTTACGCAATGCTTCACGCTTGACCACCAGGGCGACGCTGATCTGGTCCGGGTGCGCGTGAAGATTGGGCCCAACGCGCGCTGTTCGTTGTTCGCTGTGAACACCGGGGGACGCTATTCGCGCATGGAAATCGTGGTGCGAGTCGCCACCGGCGGTCATTTCGAATTTGGCGGGGTGACTATCGGCGGCGGCGATGCGACGCGCGAATTTGTTACCCGTATCGCGCACGATGAGCCGGGAGCCAGCAGCAACCAGATTGTCCGCGCCGTGCACTGGGGCAAGGCGACGGGCAATTTTCTCGGCCGTATCGATGTCGTTCGGGATGCGCAGAAAACCAACGCGGCGCAGGATTTCAAGGCAATCCTGCTCGAAAAAGGCGCAACGGCCAATGCCAAGCCCGAGCTTGAGATCTTTGCCGACGATGTAAAATGCGCGCATGGTGCGGCGATTGGCGCGCTGGACCAGACAGCGGCGTTCTACATGGCGGCACGCGGTCTGCCGCCTGAACTTGCCCGCAAATTGCAAATTCGTGCGTTCATTGCCGATGCGTTCGTTGCGCTCGACGATGAAGCCGCGCAGGAAGCCATGCTGGAGCAAGCTCTGGCGGTGTTGGAGGAACGAAAATGAGCGACACGCAAACGCTGTCGCGCAAGGCGGACTTTCCGGGCCTTGTCACCGAAGACGGCGCTGTCTGGCATTATCTGGACACCGCGGCGACATCGCAGAAGCCACAAGCGGTGATCGACGCTATGGCCAATGCGCTGGGCAAGGATTATGCCACGGTCCATCGAGGTGTCTATGGCCGGTCGGCGCAGATGACCTTGGGCTACGAAGCGGCCCGGCGGCGTGTGGCGGCTTTCCTTGGCGGGCGGGAAGAGGAGATCGTCTTCACCCGCGGCGCGACAGAGGCGATCAATCTGGTCGCGCAAAGCTGGGGTGTGGCCAATCTCAAGGCAGGGGACCGCATCCTGCTCTCCATGCTTGAACATCACTCCAACATCGTGCCGTGGCAGATGCTGCGTGAGCGCATCGGCATAGAAATCGATGTCTGCCCGCTGACTGAGGAGGGCTGCATCGATCTGGACGCAGCGGAGCAAATGGTGACCAGCGAGCATCGGCTGGTGGCGTTCTCCCACATTTCGAATGTGCTTGGCTCGACGCTCGATGCGCGCCGGGCGGCTGATATTGCCCATGGTGTTGGTGCCAGGCTGCTGCTGGACGGGTGCCAGTCCGCGCCGCGCATGGCCATCGACGTCTCGGCGCTCGATTGCGATTTCTACGTTTTTTCAGGGCACAAGCTTTATGGGCCGACGGGGATCGGCGCCTTGTGGGCGCGTCACGACATCCTGTCGGCAATGCCGCCGTGGCAGGGTGGCGGGGCCATGATCGACAGGGTCAGCTTTGCCAGGACGACCTGGGCCGATGCACCGCAGCGGTTCGAGGCAGGGACGCCGGCAATCACCGAGGCAATCGCATTGACTGCGGCAATCGATTATGTGGAAGCGGTTGGCGTCGGTTGTATCTGCCGGCATGAGGCAGCACTGGTGCAGCAGGCCCGCGACGCTTTGCGCAGCGTCAATGCTGTCCGGCTGTTCGGCCCGGAAAACAGCGCCGGGATCGTGAGTTTCGAGCTTGAGGGGGTTCACCCCCACGATCTTGGCACCATATTGGATGAAGAAAACGTCGCTATCCGCGCCGGCCACCATTGTGCCCAGCCGCTGATGCAATATCTGGGTGTGCCGGCGACTGCCCGCGCCAGCTTTGGCCTGTATAGCGACGAGGATGATGTGACTGCGCTCATACGCGGCATCGAACGCACGTTGAGGATTTTTGGCTGATGAACAGCTCGGACCAGTCCAGGGACAGGATCATTGCCCCACCGCCTAATGAACAGGTCAGCGGTGTCGATCATCCGCCGCGCGCACGCGTCAGCGATCTGGTCGAAGAGAGTGCGACCGACCGGCTGACGCGGAAGAAGGATTATCTGGAAGGCTTTTTGCAGAAAGAAGCTGCACCTGCCGCGACAGGGGAGCCGGGTGGTGATCTTTACGAGGCGATCATTGCGGCGTTGAAAGACATTTACGATCCCGAGATTCCGGTGAATATCTACGACCTCGGGTTGATTTACGGCGTAGAAGTGTCGGAAAATGGCCATGCGACGGTGCAGATGACGCTCACGACACCGCACTGCCCGGTCGCCGAATCCATGCCCGGCGAAGTCGAACTGCGCGTAGGTGCCGTTCCAGGCGTGGGCGATGCCGAAGTCAATCTGGTTTGGGACCCGCCGTGGGATCCGGGCAAGATGAGCGACGAGGCCAAGCTTGAACTGGGAATGCTGTGATGGTCGACACAAGAACCCGCCCCTCTGCCGTGACGCTGACCGCTGCTGCGGAACAGCGCGTCGCCGATCTGATGGCGCGTGCGCCAGACGATGCGATCGGCGTGAAGCTGTCCACGCCGCGGCGCGGTTGTTCCGGGCTTGCCTATTCGGTCGACTATGTGTCAGACGAGGTTGCGTTCGACGAAAAGATCGCCACGCCTGGAGGCATCTTCTACATCGACGGCGCGAGCGTCCTTTATCTCATCGGCAGTGTCATGGATTGGCGCGAGGATGATTTCCAGGCCGGCTTCACCTTTGAAAATCCCAATGCAAAGGGTGCCTGCGGCTGTGGGGAAAGCTTCACCGTCTGATCAGCGGCGCAGCGCCTTTGCACAGGCGGCGCGATCGACATCCTTGCCGTCGCTGCGGCGGGCTTCGACATAGGTCGCGCGTTCGGTTGCATTGGGGCTTGGCGGATAGAGAAAGACATCGAGCGTGCATGCTCTGCCTGCAAACTGCAGCTTGCGTGCGTCATCTTCCCATACATCGAGACGCGGTGTGCCAAATTGCCGCACCAGCGCCCCTGCGTCGGCGCCAATAATTCCCGTCAGCCCTGCCGCGTTCATGATCCGTGCCGGACGAAAGCGCGTGACCGGCTGAACCGGCGGCAGAACTGCAACGTCTGGCGCAGGCGAGGGAGCACCAGGCGTGGTTGTGGCTGTCGCGATCGGCCCGGCACAGGCAGCGATTACCGGCAGCAGCAGCACGCCAAGAGCAGCATTTCTGAACATTGCGGCAATATCCCGGCACGACAAATGGCGTGTTTCGCACATCGACGCACCATGCATCACGAACAGCGCCGCTGGCCAATGGCCATCAACCAGTTTTCCACAAGGTAACCGGCGCTTGCCGTTGCAGCTAACTGCCAAGGCTGCCTTGCGGCCGGCAGCATCGGCGCTTGCAGATGGTGTATTGCTTGCCTAACCGCAGCGCGATGCCTCACAACGACCGGACTGAACAAATGCCGCAAACCCGCTTTGACGTTCTTGCCATTGGCAATGCAATCGTTGACGTCATTTCGCCGTGCGATGACGCCTTTGTCGCAGCGCACGGTCTCGACAAGGGCGCCATGGCGCTCATCGATGCGGCTGAGGCTGAAGCGCTTTATTCAGCGATGGGTCCGGGCCGGGAGATCTCCGGCGGATCGGCGGCCAACACCCTTGCCGGTCTCGCCGGGCTTGGCGCCCGCTGCGCCTTCATCGGCAAAGTGGCTGACGATCAGCTTGGCGATGTATTCGCCCACGACATCCGGGCTGCGGGCATTCATTATGCTGTCGATCCGCTGATCGGCGCGGTGCCGACTGCCCGCTGCCTGGTGCATGTGACGCCCGATGGACAGCGCACGATGAACACGTTCCTTGGCGCCTCACAGGATCTGGACGCAGGCTCTGTCGACAAGCAGCTGATCAAGGATGCAGCAATCGTTTATCTGGAGGGATATCTGTGGGATCCCGAAGCTGCCCGTACAGCCATGCAGGAGGCGATTGTCACTGCGCGTGAAGCGGGTCGCAAGGTTGCCTTTACTCTGTCGGACGTCTTCCTGCTGCAGCGATTCGGGCAGGATTTCAAGGCGATGATCGAGGATGGCGCAATTTCAATCCTGTTCGCCAACGAAGGCGAGGCCTTGACCTTGACCGGCGCGGCCGATCTCGACGCGGCCATTGCGCAGCTTGCTCCCATGCTGCCATGCCTCGTGGTGACCCGCGGTGCACGAGGGGCAGTCGCGGTTACAGGCGGCGAACGGTTCGAAGTTCCTGCCGAGCCTGTTGAGAAAGTCGTCGATACCACAGGAGCCGGAGACAGCTTTGCCGCAGGATTTCTTGCCGGGCAGATTGCAGGCAGACCGCCACGCGATTGCCTCACGATGGGCGCAATTGCCGCAGCAGAAATCATCTCGCATTATGGCGCCCGCCCCGAGGCGGACCTCGAGGCGCTGATGGCGCGCAGGTTCGGCTAGGCGTTTCGTTCGCGCCTTACTTCGCGCCAGCCGATGTCCCGGCGGCAGAACCCGGCCGGAAAATCCACGATGTCGACTGCCGCATAGGCATTCGCCTGCGCCTGCGTCACAGTCGCTCCGGTGGCGGTCACGGCAAGAACGCGCCCGCCGGCTGATCGCAGCGTGCCATCTGCATCAACTGCGGTGCCCGCCTGGAACACTTTTGCTCCACTGTCTTCGGCACGGGCGATGCCGCCAATCGCATCGCCGGTGACCGGCGTATCGGGGTAGTTCGGCGCTGCCAGCACCACGGTCAGCGCTGTCTGCGCAGAAAAGCGCGGCGGCATGATGTTGCCGAGCCGGTACTCCGCCGCTGCCAGCAGCAGTTCGCCAAGATCATCCTCCAGCCGCATCATCAGCACCTCGCATTCCGGGTCGCCAAAGCGGCAATTATATTCGATCAGCTTGGGTCCGGAATCCGTGAGGATAAGACCGGCATAAAGCACGCCGCGATAAGGGGTGCCATTGGCGGCCATTGCCCGCACGGTCGGGGCGATGATCCGCTCCAGCACCTCGCCCTCGAGCATGGGCGTCAGGATCGGGGCAGGGCTGTATGCGCCCATGCCGCCGGTGTTGGGCCCGATGTCGCCTTCTCCCACGCGTTTGTGATCCTGGGCAGAACCAAAGGGGATGATGATGCTGCCGTCGGTTATGGCAAAGAAACTCGCCTCCTCGCCATGGAGGAATTCTTCGATGACGACACTTGCACCGGCACTGCCGAAGCGACCGGCAAAAATGTCCTCGATCGCTGCTTCGGCTTCCTTGCGGGTCTGCGCGATGATCACGCCTTTGCCAGCGGCAAGCCCGTCCGCCTTGATCACCACGGGAAGCGAAAAGCGCGGAAGCGCGGCCATGGCGGTTTCCCGATTGTCGGCCCGCTCGTAATCGGCAGTGGGAATGCCGGCCCTGGCGCATAGATCCTTGGTGAAACCTTTTGAGCCTTCCAGCTGTGCGGCGGCGCGGCCGGGACCGAACACCGCGATGGCCGCAGCACGCAATGAATTGGCCAGACCACCCACGAGTGGCGCTTCCGGGCCGATCACTACCAGCCCGATTGCGTTATCGGAGCAGAAGGCAGTAACAGCTCCATGATCGCTTGTGTCGATGTCCGTCAGCGTGGCATGCTGTCCAATGCCCGGGTTGCCGGGTGCGGCGAACAATTTCCCCCCTTGCGTGATCAGCCTCGATTGCGCCAATTTCCAGGCCAGCGCATGCTCACGCCCGCCGCCGCCGATCAGAAGGATATTCATGGCCAGACCGTCAACCTTTTCAGATGACCTGCCCGCAGCAGGCGAACAGGATGCGCGGCTGTTAGCGCGCGATACGCCCGGCGACAACGCCGCGCCTGTCAGCGTGAGTGAAATCTCGGCCATGCTGAAGCGCACGGTGGAGGACCGGTTCGGTCATGTGCGCCTGCGCGGCGAATTGTCGGGCGTAAAGCGGGCCGCATCGGGCCATCTTTACTGCTGCTTGAAAGATGACAAGGCCGTGATCGACGCGGTCATGTGGCGTGCGGGCGCCGCAAGGCTCGGTTTCCAGCCCGCAGATGGCATCGAGGTGGTGGCGACCGGCAAACTCACCACTTATGCAGGCAGATCGAAATACCAGATCGTTGTGGACAGCATGGAGATCGCAGGCGAAGGCGCGCTGCTTGCCCTGCTTGAACGGCTGAAGGAGAAACTCGAAGGCGAGGGGCTGTTCCAGGCGACGCGCAAGCGGCCGCTGCCATTCCTTCCGCAGGTGATCGGCGTCGTCACTTCTCCCACCGGGTCGGTCATTCGCGACATCCTGCACCGTCTTGAAGACCGCTTTGCCTGCCACGTCCTTGTCTGGCCGGTCATGGTGCAGGGCAGAGGCGCCGCCGAGCAGATCGCTGCTGCGATAAACGGGTTTTCAGACCTTGCGCCAGGCGGCTCCGTGCCGCGCCCCGAGGTGGTGATCGTCGCCCGTGGCGGGGGGTCGATCGAAGATCTGTGGGCTTTCAATGAAGAAGTCGCGGTTCGCGCCATTGCCGCAAGCAGCATCCCGGTGATTAGCGCCGTGGGGCATGAAACCGACACCACGCTTGCCGATTACGCCGCTGACCTTCGGGCCCCGACTCCTACTGCAGCGGCGGAAATGGCAGTGCCGGTGCGGCAGGAAATGCGCCTGGCGCTGGACACGCTGGCCCTGCGCAAGCGACGGGGAATAGCGCGGCCGGTTGCCTTGGCCCGGGAGCGGCTTGCCGGTTGGGCAGAGCGCTTGGCGAGCCCTGAACGGCTTGTCGCGCCGCATGGGCAGCGGCTTGACGACCTTGGCGACAGGCTGCGGCGCGCATTGGCTGCCCAGGCAGGCCGCGCCGGAGTGGCGCTTGCCGAGATGCGCGGCAGGCTTCGGCCGACGATCCTCTCCCAGAGAATACGTCAGGAAAGCCGCGCATTTGCAGGAACGGGCCGGCTCCGGGCCAATCCGGCCATGCTGCAACAGCGTCATGTCGCTGCGGCAGAGCGCGTGGCGACCATCGGCAGCCTGCTGAGACAGCTTGGCCCCTATGCGCCACTGGACCGGGGTTATGTGCTCGTCGAAGCGGGCGGGAAGGCCGTCCAACGCCGCGCCGCCGCGGCAAAGGAAGCGCTGCTCACGCTGCGTTTTGCAGATGGCACGCTTGAGGTGACGCAATCCACGCGGTCCACCGCGCCAGACCGGCCGCGCAGCCCGCGCAAGCCCGCGCCAGAGCAGAAGACGTTGTTTTGACGCCGGCTTACCGTTAGACGCACGCACATGTTCAAGACAGATGACAGCAAGGCGGCACGCCTGCGGTATGGACCCAACGGATTTCGCCAGCTGACGGCAGGCGATCACGTCCTGTGTGCAGTAAGCGGCGCGATGATTCCTCTCGAGATGCTGCGTTACTGGAGCGTCGACCGCCAGGAGCCTTACGCCAGTGCGCAGATCGCAACCAAGGCGTTGCACAAGAGTTGATCATGTTCGCAAGGAGCAGCGCACTGGCCGCCGCGGCCGTCCTGTCGGCATGCACCGCGGTGCCGAACGCAACCCCCCCCGCATCGGCAAGCCCTCGAACCGCCGCGCCTCAGCCGGGTGGTTCGATGATGACACCTCCACGAACACTGCGGCCCGCCGTATTCAGCTATGCAGGTGCGTTGACGCAGGGCGGCTGGGTTCGGGGGACCGTTCCTGTCGGCACGATCGCGTTGCAGATGGACGGATCGTCAGTTCCAATCGGTGAAGCCGGCAGCTTCATTGTCGGGTTCGATCGCGATGCGGGACTGAGCCCCGAGCTGACGGCAACACTTGCTGACGGAAGCGAGGTGGTGCAGCCGCTGTCCATCACACCGCGCGAATGGCGGCTTGAACATGTGAACGTCGCCCGACGCAGCGGCGGCCCAAGCGAGGCGTTCATGAAGATCCGCCGTCCTGAACTTGCAAGGATTGCTGCAGCTCGTGCCCGTGTCACGTCCAGTACGGGCTGGCAGCAGGATTTTATCTGGCCGGTCGAGGGCCGCATTTCCGGGCGCTTTGGATCACAGCGCATCTATCGAGGAGAACCGGGCAGTTATCATTCGGGCATCGACGTGGCGCCAGGCGCCGGCGTTCCCTTCGTCGCGCCGGCCGATGGCACCGTGGTCCTTGCCGCCGCAGATGGTTTTTCGCTGGAAGGCAAGCTGCTGATCGTGGACCATGGCATGGGACTGAACAGCGCTTTCCTGCATGCGCAGCGTCTCGATGTGCAGGAGGGTGACATTGTGCGCCAAGGGCAGCAACTTGGCCTGGTGGGTGCAAGCGGGCGGGCAACAGGTCCGCATCTTCACTGGAGCGTGAAGTGGAACGATGCCCGGCTCGATCCGATCCTGTTCTCTGGCGCGATGAGCAGGTGAATGTAGCAGCATTGCACAAGCGGTCCCGCACGTGGCGGGTTTTTGCTGCATCATCCCTGCTCATTGCCGCTTTTGTAACGCTTGACCAACATCAGGATCCGCCACGCTCCGCACAGACCGAGCAGATTGCTGCCATCCCCTTGCATGTTGAGCAGCATGCCGCCTTCTCCGCTGCTCTTGGACCGTTTACGTTGACCGGTGCATGGCGATTGGTCAGCGACGATGCCGCGTTCAACAGCCTGTCAGGTCTTGCCATGCTGCCCGATGGTCAAATGCTCGCGGTGTCGGACCGTGGCTATCGCATCATCATGCCCGCACCCGGCAAGACAGGCGCGACGCGCATCATGGAGACGCGCATCGGGGATGGAAGGATGTTTGCCATCCGCGATCTGGAGGCGGTTACCGTTGATGCCAGGACCGGCACCTACTGGATCGGGATCGAAAATCTGAATGGAATCGCCCGCTTTGAAGCAGGCAGCATCACCGCCCCTTTCGTCCAGCCGATGGCGATGGCCGGCTGGGCGAAAAATCGCGGGCCTGAGACACTGCTACGGCTTCAGGATGGCCGGTTCGTGGTCGTTTCAGAGGAGCGCCTGCCGTGTCGCAAGGATGAATTTGCTGCCCTGCTGTTCACGGGCGATCCAATGGAACGCCCGGAGATCACGCGATTTACACTTCACATGCCTGAAAGCTATCGGCCAGTTGATGCCGCGCAGCTTGCGGACGGCCGCATCCTGGTGCTTGGCCGCAGCTTTGGTCTGCTGAAAGGGTTTGCCACGATCATCGCAATAGCCGATCCTGGTGCGATCGCAGCGAACAGCATCGTGCAGACAAAACTTCTCGCGCGCCTGAACAGCGGCCCGCTCACCGATAATTACGAGGGCATCGCGGTGCAGCAAGCCGCCGATGGCGGAACGATCGTCTGGCTGGTTTCGGACGATAATCTGGCGCAGTTCATCCAGCAGACATTCCTGCTGCAACTGCATCTTGAACCCGGCGCGCCGTGACCGGCCGGGCACCAGATCATTCGATCAGGCGGTGATCGCTGCCGCCGTTGCTTTTGCCAGTTCCCGCTTGACCTTGAGCGCACGGGTGCTGAGCTTGGTGTCAGCGGTCTTGAGCAGCCAATTGTCAAGGCCGCCATTGTGTTCCACGGATCGCAGCCCATGGGTTGACACGCGGAACTTGAAGCTGCGGTCCAGCCCTTCGCTCATCAGCGTGACATTCTGCAGGTTCGGCAGGAACACACGCTTGGTCTTGTTATTGGCGTGGCTCACATTGTGGCCAACCTGGCGACCCTTGCCTGTCAGTTCGCAAATGCGCGACATGATTTCAACTCGCAATGAAAAGGTGGGATCCCATCGGGAAAGAGCCGCGCTTAGCCACCTGCGCGCATTGCGTCAAGCCGCTGCACGCCCGGTCCGAACGCAACCGGCGGGAAGCGAAGGCCTCCTTGTTCGGCTCTGCCAATTGCCCGTGCTGCGGATTTGCGGCATGAACCCTGCATGATCCGCTGGCCGATGCCCCCGCCCATGACGGCCGCACTGGCGCAGGCACGACTTGCTGCCGCTGCGGGGGAGGTTCCCGTGGGCGCCGTAGTGACGCGCGGCAATTCGATCATCGCTGCTGCGCACAACAGCCCTCGTGCCGCCTGCGACCCGACCGCACATGCCGAAATGCTGGCAATCCGGCAGGCTGCAGAGACGCTGGGGCAATCCCGGCTTGGTGATTGCGACCTTTACGTCACGCTGGAGCCGTGCTCGATGTGCGCAGGCGCGATCAGCCATGCGCGGATCGCAAGGCTTTATTATGCAGCCGATGATCCCAAGGGCGGTGCGGTCGAAAACGGGCCGCGCCTGTTCGGACGCGCCGAATGCCTCCACCGTCCAGAGATCTATCCGGGTATCGGCGCAACCGAGGCTGCGGCGATACTGCGCATGTTTTTCAGCGAGCGGCGCTAGATGGGCTGAAAATCAAGGCCGATGTCTGCGGCCGGTGCACTTTGCGTCAGACGACCCACTGAAACAAAATCAACTCCCGCCGCGGCGATCTGCCCGATTGTTTCCAGCGTCACACCACCCGATGCCTCGGCTGGAACACGACCGGCAATGACCCCGACTGCCTTTTTCAAGAGCGCGGGCGTCATATTGTCGAGCAACAGGTGAGTCGCTCCTGCCTGCAGCGCAGGTTCGATCTGATCGATGCGGTCCACTTCACAGATGATGCGCTCCACGCCTGCCTGCCGCGCGCGTGCCACTGCCTCGGCGACGCCGCCTGCAACTGCCACATGGTTGTCCTTGATCATCGCTGCATCCCACAGCCCCATGCGATGGTTTTGCGCACCGCCCATGCGGGTTGCATATTTTTCGAGGAACCGCAGACCCGGTATGGTCTTGCGCGTGTCCAGGAGCACCGCGTTTCCTCCCATCGCAGCCACGTAATGGGCGGTCATCGTTGCTATACCCGACAAGTGCTGCACGGTGTTCAGCGCGCTGCGTTCGGCGGTAAGCAAAGCGCGCGCATTGCCGGCAAGCCGCATCACCGGTGTTCCGGCTGCCACTCTCTCCCCGTCGCTTGACAGGAGCCGGATTTCGCAAGCGGGATCGAGCGCACGGAAAAACGCCGCTGCCACGATCAACCCGGCAAGTGTCGTCGCCTCACGGCAGTCCATCACGCCGGCAAACCGCGCATCGGCGGGAATCACGCTTTCGGAAGTGACATCCCGCCCACCGCCAGGCAGGCCGACACCCAGATCCTCGGCGAGTACTTCTTGCACGAACCGCTCAAGATCAAAGCCGGGCAGATGGAACGTGGCCTCGGCCATCAGTGTACAAACCTTGCGACGACATCGCGGTAGCTGCGCGACACCTTCACCTCCGCGCCGGAGTGCAGAACGAGAAAGCACTCCCCATTGGTGTGCGGCTTGACCTGCCGCACTTGGTTCAGGTTGACGATGGTGGAACGATGCACACGCTGGAACGCCCGCGGATCAAGCCTACGTTCCAGGTCTTTCATTGTTTCACGAAGGATTAGCGAATTGTCCCCGGTGTAGATGCACATGTAATCGCCGGCAGCCTCCACATGTTCGATGCTGTCAACATCGACGCGAAATATCTGTCCCCGATCCTTGATGTTGAGCATCTTCTCGAACCGATTACCGGTGCCGGCTTCTTCTGTTTCCGGCATCTGTTCGACAGCATCGGGCGCAACTTCGGCAAGCACGGTCTTGAGTTTTTCCACTTCTTCGAGGCCACGCCGTTCCAGAAGACGCACGCGGGTGCGTTCGACGGCATCGGCAAGCCGGTCTTCGTCAACAGGTTTCATCAGGTAATCAATGGCATTGGCCTCGAACGCACGCAGGGCATGTTCAGAAAAAGCGGTTACGAAGATAAACAGCGGCGGGTCGAGTTCCATAACGCCTTTCACGACCGAAAAGCCGTCGAAACCTGGCATCTGGATGTCGAGGAAGACGAGATCAGGTTTGAGGACCTTGATCGCCCGGATGGCCTCGCGTCCGTTGGCGCAGGTTTCGATGATCTCGATATCCGCAATCTTGTCGAGCCGCAGCTTGAGACCCTGGACCGCCAGTTTTTCATCATCGACGATAATTGTTCTAATGGTCATGATTGTTCCTGTAAGCTGCTCGGTCAGAGGCAGGGGCGTTTGCGTTGGGGGTAAGGCCAGCAGGGGTGGAGCCAGCGGGTGCCGCCGTCTGCCGGGATGGCTGATGCCGCGCAAGTGCAAGCGCTTCTGCGGCAGCAGCAGTTTCGAACGGAACTTCGATGGTGACGCTGAACCCCTCCTGCGGACGGGAATGGATGTCAAAGCGCTGCTGTTCGCCATAGGCTTGCAACAGGCGTTCGCGAATGTTGGCCAGCCCGACGCCGGTCGACTGCGCGCCGGCACCATGGGCCACTCCGACGATGTCTTCGGCACGCACATCAATCGGGAGGCCGGGCCCGGTATCGGCCACGCAGATCCGCAGCATATCGCCTGAACGTTCGGCCGTGATTGTGATCTCGGCACCAGTTTCCTGAGTTGAAACGGCGTATTTCACGGCATTTTCAACCAATGGCTGCAACAGCAGCGATGGCAACAGCGCTGGCTTGGCATCCTCGGCAATGACAAAGCGGGTGCGCAGCCGTTCCTCAAAACGCATGCGTTCGATACCAAGATAAAGTTTGAGGGTTTCAATTTCCTGCTCGACTGTCACCTGACCGGTTGGCTGGTTCACCAAGGTATAGCGCAGGAAGGTCGAAAGCCGCGACAGCATCGCATTGGCAGGCTCTGTCTGTTTGAGCAGCACAAGCGTGGAAATAGAGTTGAGTGTGTTGAACAGGAAATGCGGATTAAGCTGGTAACGCAGCATGGCCAGTTGTGCACTGGTCGCCTGACTTTCAAGCCGCAGCAGCTGATCGTTCTGTTCCTCGACCTGCAGGTAGAAATTGATGGCATAATAAAGCGCTGACCATGCGCCAAGCAGCGTCAGGTCCAGATAGAAAACGCCAAGGAACAATTGCGCAAAACCGGTCTGCCCGGCTGGACGGTAAAGCGAGATGACCCAGCTGTCGAAAAACGCATACAGGCTGACGGCAATCGCCAGCACCAAGGCTGTCACGCCCCAGGTGACCACCGCGCGCCGACCGATCAGCGACCGATAGATGACAGCAAGGATCAGGCTGATCGAAAAACCGGTGATCGTTGCCATCAGTGGCAGAATCAAGAATGACAGCGGCCGATCATTGGCAAGGCTGGTCACGCTGCGCACCAGCATTGCGCCACCCCAGCCAAGCGCTTGCAGACGCCAGAAGGCGCTGTTCTTGTCCTTGAAAAACGGTGCCGGCGCAAACGGCAGCACACTGAGGGGCTTGCCATAGCGCAGATGTGTGCGCCGCCATTGAGCGGTCATGGACGGCAGCCGGTTGACGGAAGCGCGACAGGCAAGCAATGCAAGGCATCGTCCTGCTGCCCAGTGCGGCAAGAAGCGAGCGTTGGCGTCATCCGCGCTGATCCAGCGCCTGCGCCAATGCAGCTTTGCCTACTGCGCCTTGCAGCAGCTTGCCATTTGCAATCCATGCAGGCGTTCCCTGGATCTGCAATTGTGCAGCGGCGCGGCGATTGCGTTCGATCTCCGCTGCAATGGCAGGATCATCTGCCATGGCGCGCGCGCGCTCGAGGTCCAGGCCGGCAGTGCGCGCAGCGGCGGTCACATTGGCCGCAGTTGGCTGGCCAAGCGCAAACAGCGCATTGTGAAACGCCGCATAGCGCCCCTGCGCTGCTGCTGCCAGTGCCATGCGCGCCGCTTCGACGCTGTCCTGTGACAGGATCGGCAGTTCGCGGATCACGACCTTCAGATCGGGATCGGCGGCAATCAGCGCAACGACATCAGCGGCCGACTTGCGGCAAAACCCGCAGGCATAATCGGTAAAGCTGACAAGTGTGGTGCCGCCTTTGGGATTGCCCAGCACTGCGCCTGTAAATGGTGTCTGAAGTTCAGGACCAATGGCCGCCAGCTGCTCGCCTGTATCGCGTATGCGCAATTGTTCCGCGACTTGCGGCAGGATCTCGGGGTTTTGCAGAAGCGTCCGGCGCACCAGCGCTGCAATGGCGGCCTGTTCGGTTTCGCTGAAGTTTCCAGCGGCTATGGCAGCGTCGTTATCTGCAACCAGCCCGTCATCCACGGCCTGTCGATCAAGCACCAGCCAAGCAACCATTGCGCCCATCGCCGCAGCGATGACAAAGCCAAGCGCCAGCACGCCGGGGCGCGAAAGGAAGCGATGGTTGCGAGATTTGACAGGGTTCATCGGCTGGTTTCAATCTGCTGGCGTTAATTGCGTTTGCGATCGCGTTCGATCACGCCGCGCGCCTGTAAGCCAATGTCCTGCGCCCGCAACCAATCAGCAGTTCCTGCAGGCAGCGCCGCTTCGGCGGCTTGCGCGTTTTGCAGGGCAGCTGTCGCATCTCCTGTCATCATCATGGTTTCTGCGCTGGCAAGACGCGCCCGCGCAGTGTCGCCCCGCGCGGCATAAATGCGGCCAAGCTGATACCAGGCCTGCGGGTTGAGCCGGTCCATCGCCACCGCAGCGCGCAGCACGCGTTCCGCCTCTGCATGGTGGCCGTTATCTTCTGTCGCGAGCAGTGCATGCCCGAACAAGGTCGCGATCAGCGGCTGATTGCCCGTGATGCGCACCGCCTCACGCAAAGGGGGCAGGGCTTCTTCGGCGCGGCCGCCTTCGAGGAGGATCTGGCCTTTAAGCTCCAGAAAATAGGGATCGCGCGGATCGGCAGCAAGCAAGGCGTCGGCTTCGGCCAACGCCTGCGGCATCAACGCTTCGCGAAAGCGCGAGTAGGCGCGAGCGTAATGTGCAGGAACCGTGCGAAGCGTTTCCGGGTAGGAGACAAGCACCCTGTCAGGCGGCGCGATATAGCCATACAGCTTGGCTTTCACGCGTTGAAACCGGCGTTCTAACTCGTCATCGGCAGAATTGTCCCACGCAGCATCTTGCTCGTAAACCATGCTGAGTGTGTCAATCCGCTCGCGCGACAGCGGATGGGTGCGAAAGAAACTGTCTTGATCGCTCGGGTAGTAACCCGCCCGCCGTTCCAGCGATTGCAGCTTGCGGAAGAAAGCAAGACTGCCGCGTCCTGAAAGTTCTGCTCCGGAAAGATATTTCGCTCCGGCAAGATCAGCCGCAGCCTCCTGTCCACGCGTAAAGGCCAGGAACTGCCCCATGGCTGCCTGCTGTCCTGCTGCCATGACTCCCATTGCCGCCTCGCCGCCGCCAGCTGCTGCTGCTGCTGCACCCAGGATCAGCGACAGGATCGAAATATTGCTTGCCGCCCGTGCTCCTTCGGAAAAATTGATGATGTGCCCACCGGTGATGTGACCAAGCTCGTGCGCAATGACGCCCTGTACCTCAAGCGCAGTGTCCGCCTCATTGATCAGACCGGAATGAATGTAGATCGCCTGCCCGCCTGCGACAAATGCGTTGACGGTCTGGTCGCCGACCAGCACGATCCGGACATTGCCCGGCTCCAGCCCGGCTGCGCGCACCAGCGGTGCTGCCATGTCGTTGAGCAATGCTTCTGTCTCGGCATCGCGCAGGATGGATTGCGCCATCACCGGCCGCAGGCACAGCATCCCCAGGACAAGCACAGCGAATATGCGTGCCAGCAAGTGGAGGGGCAAAGCAGATGGTGCGCGCATGAGATCCTGTTTCAGCTTTGGGCACTGAACCAGCGATTAAGCTTATCCGAGGCCTGTCACAAGCAATCATGTCAATGCCCGTCAAAGCACATCGCAATCAGGGCATGTTAGCACATGTTGCAACCACAGCACCTACGAGGACAGGCCGGAACCGTTTGAGTCACTCTGGGCAAGGCGCTTGAGGTGAGGTCATGGACATTTAACTGCGGACGTAGAATTGCAAGGATATGAAGCCGCTGGAAATCGCTTTTTGAAACCGGCGCACTGCCGGCAGGTCAAACCGCCTGTGCAATGATGCTGCCCCAAGGCGAATCTCGTTCTGAACCTTCTAGCGGGCGGGGCGCAATCGGCGCGGCTGAACAAGCACCTGCCCACTGACCGGATTGGGACCGGGTGAAATCCTGCTTCAAGGCAAGCAGCGTCGGGTCATCAGCCATTTCCCGCCAGGTCACGATGGCAAGCACATGATCGATGACATCACCACGCCGGGAAAACGGCAGCAGCACACCGCGATAGTGCATCTGCAGGGAATGTCGGTTCATTCCATCATCCTCGAACAAGGCGAAGCTGCGGCGGGTCAAAACGTCCGGCAGCCGGCTTATTATGAAGGAAAATGGAGAAGAGAGCGGAAGGTCGTGTACAGCACGGGCGCTGGAACGATCGCAAACGCCCGATTCATAGGACAGGCATTCACCGATAAACGACAATTGCGGGTCGGCTCCCGGTGCGGGGATCGTCAGCAAGACGCTGAACAGATCGAGTCCGGCATTGCGCGGATCGTCGATAAGTTCATGAAGGCGTTCCAGGCTGGGGAGCGGCCGGTTGCCAGTCGCCTGCACCCACCAGTCGCGGGCGCGCAATTGCATTCGTCGCTCGGCCTGTCCGAAGGAGGGGGGTGGAAGATCCCGCTGGGTGCTTTCGTCGCGCATCGGAGGGAAACCGGGTGCCTTTCAAGCTGCGTATTCGTGCTTCCTTCCTATGACAGTCGCAGTAAACAATCCGTTAATCGCCACGCGTGGCGAACGCCTCCTGCTGCGCAATGGCGTTCGCTTTTGCCAACAAGGCAAGCGCCTGTTCCAGGTGCAGCCGTTCCGCCATCTGTCCGTTCACCCGCAGCGCGCCAGCATCTTTGTTGGCGTCATCGTCGAAGGCGGCGATGATGGCACGAGCGTTCGCAAGAGCTTCTGCATCAGGGGCAAAGATTTCGTTGGCAGGGTCGATCTGGCGGGGGTGGATCAGCGTCTTTCCATCAAAACCGCTGTCGCGAGCCTGTCTGCATTCCGCCAGCAACCGCTCTTCATCCTCGAGCGCATTGCACACCCCGTCCAGAACGAACAATCCGTTTGCGCGAGCAGCAATGACGCTTTGTGTCAGAACAGGCTGCCAAACCGCTCGTCCGGCAAGTTGCGCAATGCCAGTTTCCTTCGCCAGATCGTTGAGGCCAAGCACCAGCGCCTCCAGTCTCGTCTCGCCAGCACAAGCGGCGATGGAGGTGAGGTTTAGAAGCGCGTTTGGCGTCTCGATCATCGCCCAGAGAACCGGGCGTCTGTTCAAGCTCTGGCCTGTACCGGCAGCGGCATTCAATCTTTTTTGAAGAATCCGCAAATCGTCCGCGCTGTTTACCTTGGGGATCAGCAGCGCATCGGGTCCGCACTCCGGGCTTGTCCGCGGGCCTGCTGTCAGCAAGGCGTCAAGATCATCTGCATGCCAAGCAGTTTCCATCCCGTTTATCCGGACGACGCGATATTGCCGGATCGATCTGCTGGCCAGCTCCGCCATTACCTGGCTGCGGGCCAACGCCTTGTCTTGTGGCGCAACTGCATCCTCCAGGTCGTAGATGATGACGTCGGCCGGCAATCGTCGCGCCTTTTCGATGGCGCGCGCGTTCGAGCCTGGCAGGTACAGAGCAGAGCGCAACAGCAGGGCAGGATTGTTCATTCCGCTTCCTTTTCAGCGGGGTGAGGCAGTGGCCACGGCAAACTGCAGCGCGAAGCGGAGCAGGTCGCAAAAATCTGCAGCGGCGGCGTATGGTACGTCACCCGTTCACATCATGTAGCGCATCCGGATCGATTGCTGTGCACCGTTTGCGCCTACGTCGAAGGCGGCGTCGCTGAATGAAGGTGGCCCGAACGACACCTTGGCGTCGCGGGAGAAGCCAAAGCCTTCGCGCGGGATCATCATGGCCTTGTCGATCTTGCCATTGCCGTTTTCGTCATGCAGCAATGCTAAGGCATAACGGCCCGGCGGCACGTCGCTGAAACGGATCTGGTCGGCCTGATCAGCAGGCAACACCAAGGAGCGCCCGTGCTCACCCTTGCATTTGGGAAATATCTTCGCCTCGCTGGAAAGGCAGGCCACGACCTTGCCATCATGCGATCGCATGTGCGTGACATTCACCACAACGTCGGCGTCATGATGCGGCGCACCAGCGGCAAGCAACAGCGCGGCACCCGGCAACAGCATCCATCGAACACGGCTCAAGGCCTGTCCCAGCCTTCCTTGGCCAGCCCCCGATCGGTCCCGCACAGCCGATCCCAGAAGCGGAAGTAGAGTCCGTAGTTGCATGTGTATCGCTCGTGATGAAGCTGGTGGTGGCTAGCGGTTATCAGCCATCCGCCCAACCTTGAATGAACAAGACGGTGCGGAAACAGCTCCCATCCCATGTGATTGGTCACGCCCATGATCGTCATGATCGTGAGAACAACAGCCAGAACGCCGACATGCACCGGCACCAGGAACACCAGTGCAGGCACGACAAGAGCGCCGGTAATGGCTTCGACCGGATGAAAGGCCATGGCAGCCCAGGCAGTTGGCGGGCGGCTCGCATGGTGCACGGCATGCGCGACGCGAAAGACGCGCGGCCGGTGCATCCAGCGATGCGTCCAGTAAAACCAGCTGTCATGCACGAACAGGTAGATCAGCAGGGATGCCGGCAGCCAGATCAGCGGCCATGCGGACAGATCCGTATAGATCCGCGTCCAGCCACGCTCCTGCCACCCCCAGGCTACGACCCCTGCGGGAATGCCGTAAATGGCAGCGGAAACCAGCGACCAGCCAAGTTCGCGCCGGATCTGCAGCTTCAGCCCGGCATAATGGCGGGGGCGCGCAAAGCGGGTGGCAAGTGCAAAGCCGCCGCTTGCCAAAAGGTAACGCACAGCGACAATCACGACCATCACTGCCGATGATGCGATTGCCCCCCATGCCCAACCTGTCTGCGGATCGACGATCATGCAGGTTGCATAAAGAGAAACCGGCGGGAGCGAAAGCAGCTATTATC
Organism: Croceicoccus esteveae; assembly: GCF_031846435.1. Classification (NCBI taxonomy): domain Bacteria; kingdom Pseudomonadati; phylum Pseudomonadota; class Alphaproteobacteria; order Sphingomonadales; family Erythrobacteraceae; genus Croceicoccus; species Croceicoccus esteveae. Next base: position 316,062 of record NZ_JAVRHS010000002.1, on the reverse strand, counting down.
CTGCCGTCATTCGCAGGCGCTGATTGCCCATTGCGCGCATTCCGGGTCCTGTTCCAGCTGCCGGCGGCGCATGGCAAGCTGCGCTAACCGGGCCACTTCCTTGTTGCGCCGTGCGGCTGCCAGCTTGAGTGCAGGGGCAGGGCGCAGGATCTCGGCATCGTAACCATCGGCCACGATGAGGCCGCACAGTTGCGGTTTGAACGTCACCTCTTCCATGCAGGAGCGGTCCAGCGACGCACACAGGCCCCAGTAGAAACGATCGCAATAGTCGAGATAGTCGGTCCATTTTCCGTCACCGAGCAGATCGGAACGAGCAACCTTGATCTCCACAATGACCAGGCGGCCCTTGTCGTCGAGACCCATGATGTCGGCACGCCGCCTGTTACGCAGCGGTACTTCGGACAGGCACCAGATGCCGTTGCGCGCAAACAATCGGCAGATCCCGCGCGCTACGCTGGAGGCATCCTGTACCCGTCGCGGGAGCAATCCGGCGCTGTGGTCTGTTTCCGGCATCACCACCTCATAAAGAACAGATAGCGAACCACGCAAGAGGCGCGATCTCATTTACACTGAAAAGTGTAACCTCGAAAAAAGGGGTCGCAAGCTGTGGCCGGCGCTGCTAAGCGCACCTGCGACTGCACCCGTAGCTCAGCTGGATAGAGCGCTGCCCTCCGAAGGCAGAGGCCACAGGTTCGAATCCTGTCGGGTGCACCAGCTTTTCTGCCGTTTTTGGACTGATCGCTGATCAGGTTTCGGCGGAACTCCGGTTAATATGATGAGAACGCGCCTGGTGGGGCCGCTTCCTTGCGACCCATCAACTCCTCGCTAAGTCCAAGCGTATGGACGAGATAATCCTCGTGATGGGCTGTCGCATATATTTCCGATCAGTCAGGCCGGATGCGCTCCAACATCAATCGGCCATGCGGATCCCAATCCTTCTCCTTCTCGAGCATTGGCAACAGGGTGCTAGCGACGCTGCGGCGGATTGGTTTCTCCTCGCTTTGACCATTACCTGAGGCCGGAAAGCCGAGCGTCTTGGCCATCTGACGAAAAGCAGTTCTGATGGACGCTGCGTTCACGTACCTCACCTCATTGGCGTTCAGAAGCGCTACCATTTGTCTGAGTGCACGGATGAGCGGTCTATATTTGCTCGTCCGGGCACGACCTGCCGGATTGCGATCGGTGTAATTGGCCACTTGATTGCACTGATCCAACGTCGGGTCGGTAGAGAACTCCATGAGTGCATCCGGCTTTGCCCAGATCGTTATTCTCAAGCGGAATATCTCAGAAGGTTACCGCGCTCCCGTTTCCAATTTGCTGTCTGCTGTTCGGTGGTGACTTCTGCCGAATTTAGGACGAGCGCATACCGAAACATAGCAATTACCTGTTTTTTACATCCGCGCGGACCAAAGGGTTTTACTCACTTCCTCCGTATCAAAACTTTGCTGATCACTTCCGTCGAATCGAAGCGCTTGCTTGGATGATTGCCGGCAACCGCTTGCGAAGAATGCCTGTGGGCAAAACGATGGGAAGGTTTACGGCCAAATTTCCAGACTCGCCCAGCCACGCGTCGCCTAATTCACTACACAGCGCATCTTCTGGACTTTGGTCCTTTAAGGTAAAACAGCAGATGACCAAGGCGTGCATCGGCAGCATCACGATCCGTCTTTTCGAGATATTCAGCAATCGCGGTCGCGACTAGCGGCAATGGTTCGCCGCTGAAGCCTTAGCCGCACGTGGGGCAAAACTTTCCCTTTTCTCGTTTATCATGGAAACAATCCAGATCCCCTTTCGTGAGCTCGAGATGCGCGAATTCCTCGACGACGTTCTCGGCTTTTACGCAAGGGACGGGATCCGTGAATTGGAGAGCCAGCGGCCAGCACTGTCTCCACGCGGCAAGCGTAAGCAAGCCGATATCTACCTGCGAGAGAGATGGGCTGCACCGCATCTTATCAAGCGACCGCATATTTTGCAGAATGCTCGCGATGCACTGGCCGGAGAAACTTATACGACCACATCCTTGCCCGGCTTCGCCTGCGGACAATTGCTCGCCTAGATGAAGAGGTTGCATGAATAAACGCTGTGCGGCAGGTCGGACACGTTACCGCTGCCGGGATGACGAATGAGTTGGACCCGCCGAACGCTCATCCTGCCCTGATAATCTTCCTTGGTCGAAGCCTCGGGCGCATTTCCGGCTACCCAGACGAGCGCCGATGTGCCGGATCGTATCACCATTGTCCCTTGCGGCACCGGATTGCCTGACGGCGAGCTTGGCAGGCTCTGACGGACCGATTTGATGAGCCAGACCAGCGCCAAGTCGCTGAAGTGTTGACCTCGACACACTCGACCCCGGCAACTCCGGTGAGCGCGTCGAACGCGCTCGCGATCTCCTCCTCCTTGAACGCGGTCGTATTATGGATGGCCATTTGCTTGGGCAGGTTGCCGCCGTTGCGCCCTTGTTGGAGTTCGGGCGCTGCCAGCAAGGACGGCACGCATGTCGTGACGACTCAAACCGGATTGCGACGTGCCCCGGCGACGTCCGCCACCGGGTTGGACTGGTGCAGAGACAGTTTTCATCAGGCGGCAAGGAACGGCTCGGGCGGATCAGCAAAGTTCGTCAGGCTGACATCCGGCAGATGCTGATCATTGGTGCTACATCATTGGCTCTATGTCGCGCTTGGCCGGATGGGGCGCAAGTCAATCCCGGAAAACTCATGGCTGGCGCCTCTGTTGAGCCGCAAACCGCGCATGCTGGTCGCGATCGCCTTTAGCGAACAAGATGGCACGGCCGATCCGGGCCATGATGACAAAGAACGAAGGCTTCAAGGATCCGGTGCCGCTCATGGCTGCCTGACAGGAGGCTGCCCAGGACAGGTTGGGTGAAAGGGACTGCAAGAAGGCGACGACCCGAGCGGGCAAGATGATCGAGAAAAGCTGGATCAGGAAAACCAGTTCAGAACTCCAAGTGCTTAACTCGCCAGTGAGTTCTGCATCTGCATCTGACCCGCGGATCACCATACCGGCCAGTGGCCTCTGAAAGCGCCGCAATGAGGGCCTGACAGAAGACTGCACTCGATCACCAGTTCAAAAGGTCAGAAATCCTCTTGCATCTTAAGCGACAACACAGAAGGCTGGAGGCTAATTATCGACAGCCTTATGTGAGCGTCTGCATGCTGCTCGAATGGGTAAGGCAGGCGTGTTTCTCACAGCATCGGATAATTAGGGCGGATCTGCCAGAGCTTACCCGCGCTCACAACATTGCTGCAGCTTGAGTTGCCACGGCAACAAAGCCGAACAGGGTGCAAAGGGTGAGAAAGATGCGATGCAGGACCATTGCAGCATTGTTGCACCTGAAAGATTAATAACATCCCAAAACGGGCATCGCGAAAAATGATGATGCAAAGCAGGCAAAAACACCGGCTTCTGGCAGTGCAGTGCTTGAGGAAGGACTAATCCATCACATGCAAATGGAGCGGGCGAAGGGATTCGAACCCTCGACCCCAACCTTGGCAAGGTTGTGCTCTACCCCTGAGCTACGCCCGCTCGAACGCCTGCGCCGATGGTTTCTTGCACCCACCGGCCGGGGTGAGGCGCGCCATTAGCATCAGCCCATCACCCCTGCAACCGGTATTTTGCCGGAAGTCTGTGGCAAAACCGGTGGGCGCTGGTGCCGCATGACTATTGGCAAATGCCAATCCTCGCCCCACATTGCCGGCATGCAGATCTGCGGCACGCGCATCAGCGTCACGAATGCCTGCGCCAATGAAATTGACAGGAGCATCACACTTGGCAACCAACGGTCTCAACCTGGATGAGCAAAAAGCAGTTGACCGCTTTCGCAAGGCTGTTGTCGAACCATCGATGACGAAGCTGGTGATCCTCGACTTCTGGGCCGAATGGTGCGGGCCTTGCAAGGCATTGACACCGACCCTTGAAAAGATCGCTGCGGAATATGCGGCAAAAGGTGTCGTGCTGGCCAAGGTCAATGTCGATGAGGATCAGTTCATCGCGGCACAGTTCCAAGTCCGGTCCATTCCTACTGTGTATGCGATGTTTCAGGGTCAGCCGGTGGCCGATCTGACCACTGCGCGCACAGAGCAGCAGTTGCGCGCCGCGCTCGATCAGATCCTTGGTCAGCTGCCTTTGGAGCCCGGTGCGTCGGGCGCCATAGAGGATGGCGCAGAACCCGCCGGAGAGCAGGATCTCGCACCGCTGCTGGCGATGGGCGAAGACATCCTTGCAGGTGGCGATGCAGAAAGGGCGCTCGGCATATTTTCGCAGATTGTCGAGATTAAGCCCGACGATAGCGCCGCTCAGGCAGGGCTGATCCGGTCATTGACCCAGGCAGGCTATGTCGATGAAGCGGACGCGGCGCTTGCGGCACTGGACCCGCAACTGGCGAGTGATCCGGCCGTGATGCAGGCGGCATCTGCGCTGCATCTGAAGCGCGATGCTCCCGACGCCGCCATGCTTGAAGATCTGCGCAAGGCTGCGGTTGAGCGGCCTGCTGACATGGATGCCCAGATGGATTTCGCCACTGCAGCCTTTGCTGCAGGAGAGCGGGACACGGCGGCTGAAACCCTGCTTGGCATGATCGCAGCGAATCGCGAATGGCAGGATGGCGCGGCCAGAGCGAAACTGCTGCAGATGTTCGATGCCGTCGGAATAGAGGATCCGTGGGTAGCAGGCATGCGCCGCCGGCTCGCCACGATCCTGTTTGGGTGAGGGCAGAGTGACGGACCTCGATACGACCCGTCTGTCGCTGTTCCCGCTGGCAGGCGCAATCCTGTTTCCGGGTCTGCAACTTCCCTTGCACATATTCGAGCCCCGATACCGCGCGCTGGTTGCAGATGCGCTGGCGCGCGACCGGCTCATCGGTATGGTGCAGCCAAGGAGCACGGCTGAAAATGCGCCCTTGTTCTCGATCGGCTGCCTTGGTCGCATCGGCGAGGTGGAAGCGCTCGACTACGGCCGTTTCAACCTCATCCTGGAAGGGGTTTCGCGTTTCAGGATCGAGCGCGAGCTTTCGGCAGAGACCGCCTTCCGGCAGGCGCGCGCGCTGCTGCTGGAGGAGCCGGAGGATGAAGTGCTCAACCCAGTCGAACGCGCGTCGTTCGAGGAGGAGGCACGGCGATTTGCGTCATTGCAGGGCTACACCGTCAATTGGGAGCAGGTTGCACGGCTTGACGATGAGACGCTAATCAATGGGGTAAGCCAGGTGGCGCCGTTCGACGCGGCGTCCAAGCAGGCCTTGCTGGAGGCTGATGGGATCCGCAAGCGTTGTGAACTTCTGATCCAGCTGATGCAGTTTTACAGCATGCGCGGTGACGATGATGCGGTGACTTTGCAATAGCGGGTCGGGTAAAACGCACGGCGTCAGCACCGAAAAGTCTTCCCCGTTCGGGCCGCCGCTGCTGCTAGAGAAAGCTTCCGCGCAACCCGTTGATGACAAACTGAACCGCCAGCGCTCCCAGCAGGACGCCAAGCAGCCTGGTGATGATTGCCTCGATCCGCGCCCCCAGAAAGCGCATGATCGGCCGGGCAGCGAGCAGCGCAACGAGGGTGAGCAGCATGACCGCCAACAGCGCGCCCAGCACGGCGATACTTTCCTCCAGCCCTTGTGCACGTGCCATGAGCAGCATGATCGAAGCAATGGACCCGGGCCCGGCCAGCATCGGCATGGCCATGGGAAACACCGACACGTCTTCGTGCTCCGGATCGGCAAGCACCTTTTCAGCCCGCTCCTCTCGCCGTTCGGTGCGTTTTTCGAACACCATGTCCAGCGCGATGAGAAACAGCATCAATCCGCCCGCAATGCGGAACGCGTCGAGCTCGATTGCCAAAGCCCCCAGCAATGCCTCGCCAAACAAGGCAAAGCCCAGCAGGATCACCAATGCAATGATAGATGCGCGGATCGCCATGGAGCGGACCGCCTGCTGGTCCGCCTTTGCCACCAGACCTGCATAGATCGGTGCGCAGCCCGGAGGGTCGATGACCACAAACAGGGTGATGAAGGCCGAAAGGAAGATCTCAAACATGAGTCACGCGCGCATCCACCGGCAGGGATTGATCGTGTTCCACTGACGCTTTGTTCATGTGGTCGGGTTCAACCCGGCGCGGCTGCGCGCCGCCTTCAACGTGTTGTGCAGGAGGCAGGCGATGGTCATCGGGCCGACGCCGCCCGGTACCGGCGTGATGGCTCCTGCGACCTGTTCGGCTTCATCAAAATCAACATCGCCTACCAGACGTGTCTTGCCGGCGGCGGCAGGTACACGGTTTATGCCAACATCGATGACGATCGCGCCGGGCTTTAGCCAGCTGCCCTTGACCATCTCTGGCCGACCCACCGCTGCGACTACGATGTCGGCGCTGCGCACGACAGCAGGCAGGTCCTGCGTCCGGCTGTGCGCAACGGTCACCGTGCAGCTTTCGCGCAAGAGCAGAAGCGCCATTGGCTTGCCGACGATATCGGACCGCCCGATCACTACGGCGGTTTTGCCGGCAAGGTCGCCTGCAACTTCCTTCAGCAGCATCAGGCAGCCAAGCGGCGTGCACGCAACCAAGCCCGGCAGCCCGATCAGCAGGCGACCGGCGCTGGCGGTGGTGAAGCCATCCACGTCCTTGGCCGGGTCGATCGCCTGGATCACGGCATCTGCGTCAATGGCATCGGGCAAGGGCAATTGCACCAGGATCCCGTCTGTTGCTGCATCGGCATTCAGGCGGGCGATGACGGCAAGCAGTTCGGCCTGGGTCGTGTCCGGTGCCAGCCGATGCACGGATCCAGACATGCCCGCTTCCTCGCAGGCTTTCTGCTTGGCCCGCACATAGACCTGACTGGCCGCGTAATCACCCACAAGGACCACCGCCAATCCCGGCCTGCGTCCCGTGTCCGTCACAAATTCGGCAGTTTCATCAGCGATTCGCGTCCGCAGCCTGGCGGCAAACGCCTTGCCGTCAATCAACCGGGCCATGGCTCAGTAACCGGCCGCAGCTAAATTGTTCAAGATGATCTGCAGCACCTGGAGCGCGATGATCAGCACCAGCGGGGAAAAATCGATGGCTCCGGTGTTGGGCATGATCTTGCGAATCGGGCGCAGCATCGGGTCGAGCAGGGCAGTCACCGCAGAATAAACCGCCGATACAAGCTGGTTCGACGTGTTGACCACGTTGAAGGAGATGAGAAGCGAAAGCACGAATTGCGCGATGACCAGAAAGACGATCACCGACACGAGCAGGTTCACGATCTGGATCAGTGTCAGCAGGAGCAAAGCAAAAATTCCTTGATGATCGGCGGCAGATTGCCAGTCTCCCCTAGCGCAAAGCCCCTCTAGCGGAAAGCAAGACCATGCATCAACCGCACATTGCGATCCGGGCGGTCTCGTCAGCCATCCCAGTCGATGCTGGCAATGCGCCAGCTCAGCTGTTCAGTATTGGCACCCGGCACATCGTTGACGCGGCGCAAGGTCAGCCGGCCTTCGAGTGTCGTGTCATTGCCGCTGGCGCCTGTTCCCTTGAGCACGACAGGCACTTCGTAGTAAATTGATCCGGCAGCGCCTTGCATGCGGCCCGTGCCGTAGTTTACGACAATATCGGAAAGGTTGGACCAGCGCGGTGCGGTTCCGCCGCTGCCGATGCCTTGGCGCCATGCCCGGCGCGCCGCTGTGCGATCGCCCGCTTCTACAGCCTGCTTCCAGTAACGCAGCAATGGCTCCGGCTTCTCCTGGTCGGGGCCGGGCAAGTGCAGGTTGAACGGCTGTGTCGCAGCAGCTACCGGCGCTTTGGTATCGGTATCAGGTGCGGGTCTTGCTGGCGCAATATCGCCCGTTTCTGCAAACCTTGTATCAGCCTGACTTGGGGCGTCGCTGTTGCAGGCAGCCAGCAGGAGCAGCAAAGCAGCAGGAAGCAGGGGGGCGTTGTTCTTCATCATGCCCTTATAAGCGTTCCTGCACCTCTTTCGGTAAATATTTCGAGCAGCATCGCATGCGGCACGCGGCCGTCCAGCACCACGGCTGCCTCACACCCGGCTTCTACAGCCTGTACGCAGGTCTGGAGTTTGGGGATCATCCCGCCGCTGATGGTGCCATCTTCCTCCAGACGAGCGATATCGCCAGGGGTCAGATCGGTCAGCAGGCTGCCGCCTGCATCCAGAACCCCCGCAACATCCGTCAGCAGGAACAACCGCGCTGCGCCCATGGCAGCGGCAACCGCACCTGCCATGGTGTCAGCGTTGATGTTGTAGGTCTGACCGGTGCGGTCAGCACCGATGGGCGCGATGACCGGGATGAGCCCGGCATCGACGACAGTGCTGATGATCCTTGTGTCGATTGCTTCGGGTTCCCCAACGAAGCCAAGATCGACCGATTGCTCGATCGCGCTGTCGGTATTCTTGCGCGTGCGCGTGATCTTGCGGGCGGTTACCAGTCCGCCATCCTTGCCAGAAATGCCGATCGCCCGCCCACCTGCGCCATGGATCCAGCCAACCAGTTCCTTGTTGATGGCGCCCGACAGGACCATTTCGGCAATCTGCGCCGTCTGCCGATCGGTTACGCGAAGGCCATCGACAAAGCTTGATTCCACGCCCAGCTTCTTCAGCATGGCGCCAATTTGCGGTCCGCCGCCGTGAACCACGACAACGTTGATGCCCACTGCACCAAGTAGCACGACATCCTCGGCAAAATCGCGTGCAGCCTCAGGGTCTCCCATTGCATGTCCGCCATATTTGATCACGAACGTGCGGCCGGCATATCGCTTCATGTAAGGCAGCGCCTCGACCAGGATTTCGGTCTTGGCAAGCATCGCGGCAGTGTCGATGGGACTGGTGTGTACAGGATTGGTCATGTCCCGCCCGGCCATTGCATGCAGGCCAGCGCCGGGCAAGACGGTTTCTCAGCTGCGCCCCGGTGCGTCCCTGCTCACATCCCCGCCGTTTTCAGCCCCTTGCGAAGGGTTGCGTTGCGCATACCAGCGCGCAATCCAGGCGCAGACGATCAGCTGGATCTGGTGGAAGATCATCAGCGGCAGGATGATGGTGCCGACGGTGGCAGCGGGAAACAATACGCCGGCAATGGGAACGCCAGCGGCAAGGCTTTTCTTCGATCCGCAGAACAGGATCACGATGCGGTCCTGTTCGCAAAAGCCGAGCACACGACCGATGATGGCAGAAAGCATCAGCGCTGCAACCAGCATGACGACGCAGATCAGCAGCACCAGCAGAAGCTCGCCAGTACCGGTCCGGGTCCACAAACCTTCTGCCACTGCCGCGCCGAACGCAGCATAGACAACGAGCAAAATCGCTCCACGATCGGCCAACGAGACGAGCCCTGCGCGTGCCTCTATCCATCGCCCGATCATGGGGCGAAGCAGATGGCCGGCAAGGAACGGCGCGACCAGCTGCAACATGATCGTTACGATTGCCGCGGTCGTAAACTGACCTGCCTGCTCACCGCCGATCAGGAGAGTGACCAGCGCCGGCGTCAGGAAAACGCCCAGGAGGCTGGACAAAGCCGCGCTGCACACCGCGGCAGCGACATTGCCGCCTGCAATCGCGGTGAAGGCGACGGAACTCTGCACCGTTGATGGCGCAGCGGAGAGAAACAGCACGCCTGCGGCAAGATCGGGATCGAGCAGGGGGAGCATGGTCAACAGCAGTCCCAACACCGGAAAGATGCCGAACGTCATTGCCAGCACGGCAAGATGCAGCCGCCAGTGTACCGCGCCTGCGATCACTGCGGCACGCGACAGCTTGGCGCCATGAAGGAAGAACAGGAACACGATTGCGGCGTCTGCAATAAACTGCGCGAAATCCGCTGCTCCGCCGCGCGCCGGCAGGAAAGAGGCGATCAGCACGGTGGCAAGCAGCGCCAGCACGAAACCGTCGGGCCGCAGCCTAGCTGGAAAATGCATCGTCAACCCTGGATGAACAGCAGGTTTGTCTGTGAGACTTCAAAGGGAGGCCGCGTGCTGCGCCATGGCGGTGATTCGGGCAACATCAGGCAATCCGGCAGGGGCAACCCAGCTTCCGCCGACGCAAGGCACCTGCGGATGGGACAACCAGCCAGGGGCGGTGCTGGCAGTGATGCCGCCGGTCGGGCAAAAGGATGCTTGCGTGAAAGGTCCTGCCAGTGCCTTCAATGCCGGCAAGCCGCCGCTTGCCTCTGCGGGAAAGAACTTGAAGTGGTCGAGACCCATGTCGAGGCCAAGCATGATTTCCGTCGCCGTTGCCACTCCCGGTAGAAAGGGGATACCGCTGCCGATAATGGCCTTGCCCAGCGATGGCGTGAGGCCGGGTGACACGATAAACCGCGCGCCCGCTTCCTGTACAGCGGCAAGCTGCGCTTCGTTCAGGACCGTGCCGGCGCCGACAAACGCGCCTTCAACGCGGCTCATTGCTTTGATTGCGTCAATTGCGCATGCCGTCCGCAAAGTGACTTCCAGGCAAGGCAGGCCGCCTGCCACCAGCGCTTGGGCGAGGGGAACCGCATGGGCAATTTCCTCCACCACGATCACCGGGATGACAGGGGCCATGGTCATGATCGTGCGGATGCCGTCGACCGGTTTCGTCATGTTCAAAGCCCCGCTGCGGACAGCATCGCCGATGCGCCCTGTTCTGCCCCATCGGCACCGGCGCGCATGATTGAAAATATCTCGCGACCGACCCCTTCTGACGGCGGGGGGGCTTCTGCCGGAGTGCGGGACGCAAGGTCTGCCGTTGTCGAGAGCACGCCTGTCACAGCGTCAACCCTGATGACATCACCGTCCCGCAGGCGTGACAGCGGGCCGCCATCCTTTGCCTCGGGTGTGCAATGAATGGCCGCGGGCACCTTGCCCGATGCTCCCGACATGCGCCCGTCCGTCACCAGCGCTACTTTGAACCCGCGGTCCTGCAGGATACCGAGCACCGGTGTCAGCTTGTGCAATTCCGGCATGCCATTGGCGCGCGGACCTTGAAAGCGGACCACGACGACGGTGTCTTGTTCTAGGTCGCCCGCCTTGAAAGCGTCGGCAACCGCCCGTTGCGTATCAAACACCCGGCATGGCGCTTCTATGGTCCAGTGCTCGGGTGCGACTGCGCTGATCTTGATCGTGGCACGTCCCAGATTGCCTGACAGCAGCCGCATGCCGCCATCGTTCTGGAACGGCTCGCGCACGGGACGCAGCATGGCATCGTCGCCGGACCTTTCGGGTGGCTGCCGCCAGGTCAGCACTTCATCATCGAGTACAGGTTCTGCGGCCTGGTCCCGCAGCGATTGTCCGCCGATCGTCAAGATGTCATCATGCGCGAGCCCTGCGTCCAGCAGTTCGCGAATGACGTATCCCATGCCGCCTGCTGCGTGGAAATGGTTCACATCGCCTGATCCGTTCGGATAGATCCGGGCAAGCAGCGGCACGGTGTGGGAAATCTCCTCCATGTCGCTCCAATCCACGATGATGCCGGCCGCGCGGGCAAAGGCGGGAATGTGCAAGGCGTGATTGGTCGACCCCCCCGTCGCCATCAACCCCACAATGGCGTTCACGACCGCTTTTTCATCGACACAGCGATACAAGGGGCGGGGATCGCTGCCACGCTGCGAGATCTGCGCCAGCCGGTGCACGGCAGCCCGGGTGAGCTGCGTGCGCAGCGCGGTGTTCGGCGCGACAAACGCCGCCCCCGGCATGTGCAGGCCCATCATCTCCATCATCATCTGATTGGAGTTTGCCGTGCCGAAGAACGTGCAGGTGCCCGGCGCATGATAGGATGCGTTCTCGCTGTCCAGCAATGCGTCCCTGTCAACCTTGCCTTCGGCGTAAAGTTGCCGGGTTTTCTGCTTTTCCTTGTTGGAGATCCCGCTCGGCATCGGGCCGGAGGGAATGAAGACGCAGCCCATGTGGCCAAAGCGCAATGCCGCGATCAGAAGGCCGGGTACGATCTTGTCGCAGATGCCCAGCATCGCCATCCCGTCGAACACTTCATGACTGAGCGCTACTGCGCCGGCCATGGCGATCGCATCGCGGCTGAACAGCGACAGCTCCATGCCATCCTGCCCTTGCGTCACCCCATCGCACATGGCCGGCGTTCCACCTGCAACCTGCATTGTCGCGCCTACTTCACGCGCAAACAGCTTCATCTGTTCAGGGTATCTGCCATAGGGTTGATGCGCCGACAGCATGTCGTTGTAGGCAGTCACGATCGCCAGATTGGGTGTTTGGGGATCAGCGATGGCGGCCTTGTCATTGCCGGAGGCTGCGATTGCATGGGCAAGGTTGGAACAGGCGATCTGGCGCCGGTCAGGGGTACGGCCTGATTCGCGCTCCATCAAGGCGACATAGCGGCTGCGGCTTGCGCGGCTTTTCTCGATGATGCGGTCGGTTACGCGGGCAATGGCGGGGTGAAGCTCAGCCATGTCTGTTGTATTGCTCCTTTGCTGTCGGGAGTGCAACCTGTGGCACGCGTGGCCGTTCCGCGCAGGTCGTCCGCTCATTCATGCCAGGTCACCCCATTCCGTTCGGCAAGCGCAATGGCGGCTGATGGGCCATGGCTGCCAGCGGTGTATGGCTTGGGCGTCATGTCGTTGTCAGTCCATGTCTGCCGGATCGCATCAACCCAGCGCCATTGCGCTTCGACTTCGTCGCGGCGGACGAACAGGGTCTGATTTCCCTCGACAAGATCCAGCAGCAGCCGTTCGTAAGCGATACGCCGTTCCGGTCCGGCAAAAGCATCGGGCATGGCGATATCGAGCGGCACGCTGCGCAGCCTGATGCCGCCCCGATCGAGACCTGGCACCTTCGCCATCAACGACAGGCGGATGTTCTCCTCAGGCTGTATGGTGATGACGAGCGCGTTAGGCTGCGTTTTTGCCCCTTTGTCGGCAAAGATCGAGAATGGCACGCAGCGGAACCTGACGATGATCTCGGTCGTGCGTTGGGGCATCCGCTTGCCTGTACGAAGATAGAACGGCACCCCTTGCCAGCGCCAGTTGTCGATATGGGCCTTGATGGCGACAAAGGTTTCAGCGTCGGACGGTTTGCCAAGCTCGTCAAGATAACCCGGCACTGCGCTGCCCCCGATCGCGCCGGCACGGTACTGACCGGCCACAGTTTCATCGGCCGCCACCCGACGCAATGATCGCAGCACCTTGACCTTTTCGTCGCGTACCGCCGTGGCATCGAAGCTGGTGGGTGGCTCCATCGCGACCAGCGCAAGCAATTGCAGCATGTGGTTTTGCACCATATCGCGCAATGCGCCGGTATCATCGTAAAACCCGGCCCTTCCTTCAAGCCCGACCGTTTCGGCCACGCTGATCTGCACGTGGTCGATATGTGCTGCGTTCCACAATGGTTCGAACAGGATATTGGCAAACCGCAGCGCAAGCAGGTTCTGCACCGTTTCCTTGCCCAGATAATGGTCGATCCTGAAAATCTGCCGCTCGGGAAAGGCTTGCGCGACCGCATCGTTGATCTGGCAACTGCTCGCCAGATCGTGACCCAGCGGCTTTTCAAGGCCGATGCGGACATTTCCCGTCGTCAGGTCGTTGGCGGCAAGTCCCTTGATCGTCGGCTTGAACAGGAAGGGCGCAGTGGACAGGAAAATTGCCAATCCTTCGCCGGCTTCGCTTCCGATCGGCCCCACCTTGTCTGCAAGCGCGTCGAACCCTTCTGCCGTTGATGCATCGAGCCGCTGGTAGCTTAGTCGCTTCAGGAAACGATCCACATTGAACGTGCGGTCCCCGGGCAGGAAGCGGGTCAGCGCATCGCGTGCAAACTCGCGGTAGTCAGCATCATCATGCCCGGACCGTGCAGTGCCGATGATGCGGATGCTGTCAGACAGCAGGCCATCGCTGTCCAGACCGCACAGCGATGGCAGCAGCATACGCTGTGCCAGATCGCCAGTCGCGCCGAACAGGAGCAGCTTGTCAGCCTTGAACGGTTCTGCGGAACGGGCCGGGGTTGGCATAGCGGGGGCTGACATGGTGGCGGGTTCGTGTCCTCAAAGCTCGACGGGTCTGGTCATGATGGCACCCGATCCTGGACAGGCGACGCTAAACTACACAGGAGCCGATGACTATTGCACCTTGTCATATCGTCCACAGGCGAAACCTGCGGCGACATACCTTATTCATAGGCGTCGGGATCGGGTTGATCGGCCGCCGCTTTTGTCCGCCCATCGGGTGCCGCGGTGCGCAAGACCAGAATTGCGCGCAGGACCAGCGCAACGATCGTTGAAACCAGCACTGACCAGGCAATGCCCAGCGGGCCGTGATCCTTAAAACTGATCGCGATCCCCACAAGCATGATTGCCAGCGTCGCCAGCCTCACCGATGCAAGCTGCCGGCTGCGGTCGGTAGCCAGAAGCATCGGGTCGATGCTGACGCTGCCCACTTCGAGCGCCGCTGCCATGCCCAGCAGCAGCAGCAATGGAAATGCTGGCAGGTATTCCGCACCACTCATCAGGAGGATCAGCGGCTTGCCAAACACAAGCAAGGCAATTGCAATAACGGCAGCGGCAAGTCCTGCGGCAATGCTGGTGCGGGTAAGAAGGTGAGCAAGTTCGCGCCGCGAAAATTCCCGGTCGGCAGAGGCATTGCTGCGCGCCATTTCCGTAAAGATGGCGCGGCTGAGCAACTGGCTGATCCTGGTCATGGAATTGGAAAGCTGCGCTGCAAGCCGGTAGTATCCCGCCGCCGCCGCATCGGCAAGACTGCCGAGCAGCAGTATGGGCGCCTGGGCGATCAGCGTGGTGACTGTCAGATTGATGTTGGAGGCAAACAGGAAACGCCACAGCCCAGGGAAGCGCCGGCCAATGGAAAACGGGTTGATCAGCCGGATGTTGCCGACGATGTGCCTGCCATATTTCCATGCCAGCGCCCAATAAGCGATGGAGACGCACAATTCTGACACCATCCAGGCGATGAGAAACCCGTCCAGCCCGGGCGCCAGCGCCAGTGCGACAAGCGCGCCGATCATGCGCACGATGGGCACGGCTGTCTCTGCCGCCGCGCCAGCGCCGAACCGGTCGAGCATGCGCAACAGTCCCGTCGGAGTGGAATAAAGCCCGATCAGCAGGACTGCCGTATAAAAAGTCGCCCAGACCTGCACCACCGGTTCCCAGCCAAAGAACCCGCCAAGACCAAAACAGATGAGCGGCGCAAGCACCAGACCTGCGGCGGAGGTCATGATGTCGATCGACAGGGTCGCGCCGAGAAGGCGCCCAAGCTGGATGTCGTCGCCCGTCTCGCTGTATTCATGGCCAAACTTGACCACGCCTTGCCAGCTGTCAAAAGTGATGAAACGCCGGATAAACAGCGCGATGGTCAGGATAAGCGCGAAGACGCCGTAACCTGCCGGACCAAGCGTTCGGGTGACGATAGCGATGTAGAACAGCGACAAGACCGCGCCGAGACCCTTGCCGGACAGGAGCCAGCCGGAATTGCGTGCCACCCGCTGCAATGGGGAGGCCGGCCCCGGTTCTTCGGGGCCGTTCCTTCTAAATTGTCGCTTGAAGCTCCATGACATTCCCGCCCCTAGGCCTGAACAACCGCAGATGAACAGATCTTTTGCAGCAATGTCGTCAATTGCGCACTGCAGGTCTGGCCCCGGCGCTGTCTTTGCGATCTGTTGACGCCTGCGTTGCCAAGACATCCTGTGCGATCCGCTCCAGAGCACGCAGCAGGCGCTTGCGCCGCGAACAATTCAGGTGCGATCCACGTCTCCCATGCTATGGCCGCGGCGTGACCGGATCTTTTCGCCAGCTTGGTACACCGTCCCGCCTGCCGCGCGCTGCGATGGGGGAAGCCGCGCCCCTGCAGGGCAGATCGTCGCGCGCGCACCCGGGTAATGCTGCGCAGGCGCTGGTAATTGTCAATCCGCGCAGCCATCGCAACCGCGTGCAAAGACCGGTAGTTCCCAGCGGCGTTCAGATAGCCGAGCCGAAAACCCGCGAAAGCCTGCATGATGTGCTTGCACGAGCGCAGGATAATCGCGTCGGCCTCATCATCATCGCAGGCGGTGATGGTACAGTTCGCGACGTGCTGTCATGCGCGGGCACGATGTGGGGGCATGACGCTGCGCCTGCAGTGGCGGTGCTGCCCCGTGGCAAGACAAATGCTCTTGCGCTCGATCTTGGTGTGCCGCGCAACTGGGATGTAGCCGATGCGATCGCGGCATGGCGCTCAGGCCAATTCGCAAGCCGCCGCCCGATCGAAATCTACGACTGCAATCCATCCGACGGCGACCTCGATGCGCCCCGTGGTGGCGAGCGGCAGGAGCCACCCTGCGTCCGCGGTTATCTGTTCGGCGCGGGTGCGTTCGTGCTTTCCACGGATCTTGCTCAGAAAACGCATCATCTGGGGGCGTTCAACAATCTTGCGGTCGCACTTTCGACCGCCGGCACTGTGCTGAACGTCGCTTTTGGCCGCGATAGCTCGCCGTGGCGAGCCGGCCAGCGGATGCGCATCCGATACGACCGTCATGCAAAAGCCATGCACAATGCTGCGCTGGACAGCGATGCACAACGCTTCATTATGCTGGTGACGACCTTGGAGACCATGCCACTTGGCATCAAGCCGTTCGGGCCGCCGCGTGCAGGCATGAAAGCGCTGATCGTGGATGCACCGCCGCGCAGGTTCGTGCGCATGTTCGCCAAGATCATCAGAGGCAGCACCGATCCCGCGCTTGAAGATTGTGGGGCGCACCGGGTTGATGCCGACACGCTGGACATCGAGCTTGACGGCGGCTTCATCTTTGACGGCGAGCGTTTTGCTGCCGGTCGTTATCGGCTGAAGAAAGGTGCTCCAGTTCAGTACGTGATACCGTGATGGAAACGCAGGATACAGACTTACCGCGAAAACTGTCAGAATGTGTTGCCGGCGGGCTTGTCGCACCTGTGGCACCGCAAATCAGCGTTTTTGCAGCAGCGCTGGCCGAACAGTACCATGCGCAAGCGGTCATGTTTTACGGATCGAACCTGCGCAGCCGGTCGCTTGACGGGGTGCTCGACTTTTACGTGCTGCAAAGCGGCCAGAGGGAGCAGGGACTGTGGCCCCGGGTTGCCTATCATGAACAGGTGGTCGTATCTGAAGATGCGGCCGATGGCACTGTGGACAGGCGCAAGCAGGGTGAGCAAAAGCTGCAGGCCAAGGTGGCGGTCATGAACCTGGCCACTTTCCTGCATGCGGCAGGAGGGTATCATCTTGATACCACCGTGTGGACGCGTTTTGTCCAACCAGCGGCTCTGGTATGGCAAGCCGATGATGCAGCCGGCGCTGCTGTCAATGACGCGATTTGCCAGGCTGTCAGAACGGCCGCCCAGTTCGCCGCGGTGCTCGGACCACGAGAAGGCACGGAACGCAGCTTCTGGCAGGCTCTGTTCCGCGCCACTTATCGGGCCGAATTGCGCATTGAAAAGCCGGGACGCGAAGAGCAGATCCTCGATTATGGTGCCGCGCATTTCGACGGCCTGCTGACCGCGGCCTGGGATGCAGCGGGCATCGCCTACTGTCAGCAAGGTGACGCATTGGAGCCTTTGCTGTCGCAAGGATTTGTCCAGGAGGCACAGACGCGCTGGGAGCGGCGTCGTCTGGCTGGAAAGCCGCTTAATCTTGTGCGCCTGCTGCGTGCGGCAATGACTTTCAACGGTGGTGCTCGCTATCTCGCGTGGAAAGTGGAACGGCATACCGGCGCCCGCGTGCCACTCAGCGCTTTTGCCGAGCGGCATCCGCTGCTTAGTCTGCCTGCGATCCTTTCCGCGTACCTAGGCGCCAGGCGCCGGGCGCGCAGTTCCGATCAGCCTGCATCAGAACGGTAATAGGGTACAAATTGGTCCAGAAATACAGTTCCTGTAAAAAATCCAATGTTGTCGCGCATCTCGATGGTGTCGACACTGCATAGCTGGCTTGTGGTGCGGCGCTGTACCATGATGTCTCTGTCGTTGAGTGCATGGGCACCATTTGCTGGTCGATTGACGTATAGAACATCGCCATGCTCCCACACGATCGCGACGCGGTCATACACCTGCGCACGGGTAGTTGGATAAGCCGTTATGCAGCTTACCGGGTCACCTGCAACCCGCCCCTCCAGCCGCTTTGCCAAGGCCAGTTCGGCCTTTGTCGGAGGCGTCTGATCGCTGTCCTGCGCAAATGCTGTAGACGCGATCAGCGCTGCTGCGCCAAAGGCTACAATGATCGATGTTTGCATGACCATCCTTTCCCCACAAGAATCTTGACTTACCGCCTGGTGACACATTGTGGCTGAACCAAAGCTTGATGACGCAAAATCATTGCGCGGGCGCGGCAGGATTACCATGCGTTGCCGGCTGCGACAGCGCGTCGCTCGGCTGCGGAACTGATCCTGCCCAAAACAGCGTTGCGGTGCGGAAAACGCCCGAACCGCGCGATCATGCGATAGTGTGACCTGGCATAATGCAGCAGCAATGGATCATCCATCGCGGTAAAGAGTTCCAGAGAGCGCCTTTGGTCCGCGATCTGCTCGCTGTGCATGAAAGGCATGGCCAGAAACTGTCGTTCGACGCGAGAGAGGCCCAGATCCCATCGGCGGTGCAAAGCCGTTCCGGCGAGTGATAATGCGAGCGCGTCGGTCTTGAAGGCGTCGGGGCTGCCGCGATGCACATTGCGTGAAACCTGATCGAACAACAGGATTGCCGCACGTGTTGTGTCCGGTGCTGAAAGAAATTCAGCGGCAGGGCGCTGCGACAGCATGGCGAGTTCCTGGCCGAAGCGGCGCTGCAGCATGTGATCGACACCTGCGTCAGGACTGAACCACTGTTCCGGATCCAGCTTGTGAAACCAGACATGCAACAATTCGGCAGCCCAGCGACGGGATGCCAGCGCCATCAGGCCTGTCCGGTGCCTCCAACGGTCAGACCTTGCGTCAGCAGCGTTGGTTGCCCGACACCCGCGGGCACGCTTTGCCCGCCCTTGCCGCACACACCGACCCCTTCATCCAGCGCCATGTCATTGCCGATCCCGATGATGCGGGTAAGCGCGGTGGGTCCGTCGCCAATGAGGGTTGCCCCCTTGATCGGGGCGCCCAGTCTGCCGTTTTCCACCATATAAGCTTCGGTGCAGGAAAAGACGAACTTGCCGGACACGATGTCGACCTGCCCGCCACCAAAACTCTTGGCAAAGATGCCTGACTTCATCCGAGACAGAAGTTCGGCCGGATCATCGGTACCGCTTTTCATGAAAGTGTTGGTCATCCGCGGCATCGGCGCATGGGCGTAGCTTTGCCGCCGCCCGTTTCCCGTGGGCTCGACACCCATCAACCGGGCGTTCAGTCGATCGTGAATATAGCCTTTCAGGATGCCATCCTCGATCAGCACGTTTTCCTGCGTCGGGGTGCCTTCATCGTCGATGGTCAGTGATCCGCGCCGTCCGGGGATGGAGCCATCGTCCACCACCGTCACACCCTTGGCTGCGACACGCTCCCCGATCCGGCCTGAAAAAGCCGAGGTGCCCTTGCGGTTGAAGTCGCCTTCAAGACCATGACCCACCGCTTCATGCAGCAGGACACCGGGCCAGCCGGGACCAAGCAGGACCTGGCACTGTCCGGCGGGCGCAGCGACGCTTTCCATGTTGACGAGCGCCTGTGCCAGCGCTTCGTCGATAGCGCGGTTCCACGTCGCAGGATCGAACAGATTGTCGTAAAGGCGGCGTCCGCCGATGCCGAAACTGCCAGTCTCCCGGCGACCGTTGCTTTGGGCAACGATGGACACGTTGAGGCGGACCAGCGGGCGAACATCGCTGGCAACAAATCCGTCTGCCCGCACGATCTCGACCACTGACCAGCTTGCCGCAAGAGAGGCCGTGACCTGCGCCACGCGCGGATCGCGGGCGCGCGCCACCGCATCAATAGTCTCGAGAAGGCGCACCTTGTCGGCAAAGGCAATCGCCTCAAGCGGACTTTCCGCGGTATAGAGATGCCGATTGGTGCGCACCGGCGGCGCTGCTGCAGGATTGGTGGCAGGCTTCAGCAGAGCCAGCGTCTCTCCGGCCCGGCGGATCGCATCGGCCGACAATTCATTGGCATGGGCAAAACCGGTAGCCTCGCCCGAGACGCCACGCAGGCCAAAGCCTGTATCACGCGAATAATCCGCAGTTCGTAGCCGCCCATCGTCGAACGTCAGCGATTCCGAGGCGGAAAACTGGAGGAAAAGTTCGCCATCCTCGCAGCGCGACAGGGCGGCGGCGGTTAGCGTCGCTGCCGTATCGGGATCAAGCATGCCGGACTTGTAGATGAGCGAGCGGGGGTCGAATGGATCCATCGACCCGATATAGCGAGCGCTGCCGGTAGAATCCAGTTCAGGCGACCGATGCATCTCCGGGTGCGGGCAGGTCGCCTGCGCTCATCGCAGCTATACCGCGTTCGGCCGGGCCGCCGCGCAGGACGAAACGGCGATCACAATAGCCGCAATCGACGAAACCGGTCTCGTCGATCTGCATCCACACCCGCGGATGGCCAAGCCCGGACCCGCCGCGAATATCAGTGGCTCCATCGCATTTGACATGTGCGCTATCGGTAAGGACGATTTCCGGGGGCGGGACCATGTGGACCAGTTAGCAATGCGCAGCACCGCAGGCAAGAGCGGTGAACATGTGGCAATGTCCGGCTTGCCCGTCGGTCGTGACACGGGCGCTGGCCCTTGTCACCTGGCTCTTGTCACCTGCCGCAATTGCGCACAAGAGCTGCGCGATGACGCAGGCAGCCATTTCCATCCGCAATGTAACCAAACGCTATGCCTCTGCGGGCCGTGGGGATCCGGGCAAGCTCGCCCTTGACGACATCAGCTTCGACGTGCCGCAAGGGGGTATCTTTGGCCTGCTGGGTCCCAATGGCGCGGGCAAGTCGACGCTCATCAACATTCTGGCAGGTCTGGTCGGCAAATCTTCCGGTGCAGTGTCGATCTGGGGTTTCGATATCGACAACGACCGGCGCAACGCGAAGCGGGCAATCGGCATCGTGCCGCAGGAAATCGTCTTCGATCCATTCTTTACCCCGTACGAGGTGCTGGAAAACCAGGCCGGTTTCTATGCCGTGCCCAAGGATGATCGTCGCAGCCACGACTTGCTGTCGGCAGTCCACCTGTCAGACAAGGCGAACGCTTATGCCCGCACCCTGTCAGGCGGTATGAAGCGGCGCCTGCTGATCGCCAAGGCAATGGTGCACTCGCCGCCGGTGCTCGTGCTTGATGAGCCGACCGCAGGCGTCGATGTCGATCTGCGGCGCCAGCTTTGGGAACTGGTCATGCGGCTGAACGAGGAAGGCGTCACCATTGTCCTTACCACGCATTACCTCGAAGAAGCGGAGCAGCTTTGCGAGCGCATCGCGATCATCAATCATGGAAGGCTGATCGCGGACACCACCACGCGTGACCTCATTGCGATGGCGCGGGAAAAGATCATCGAACTGGCACTCGACCGACCCATTGCAACAGCGCCGTCTCACCCCGCTTTTCAGAACAGCGTGATGGTTGATGAACGCACTGTTGCGATCACCTACGACAAGGACCGCATGACAGCGGGCGAAGTGATGAACATCGTCCAGTCGACAGGTCCGGCAATTCTGGACGTGACAACCCGTGAAGCCGATCTTGAGGATGTGTTTGTCCAGCTTACCAGGCCGACCGGTCAGTAATCCTGCTGCGATCCGATATCCTGCTGCGCTTGGGCAAGGATGGCTGGCGACAGCAGCAGCAGCAGCCGCGCATCGATCCCTTTGCCCAGCGCCCGTTGAGCAGTGATGAAGTCGGCAAAACCGACAATCGGAACCCGGTGGACGGTAATATCCTCGTTGACTGTGCCGCCGCCCTGACCGACCCGCTCAAGCCCACGTGCGATCACCAGTGAGAAGCTCTCGCTAACCATGCCAGGCGAAGCATTGAATGCGCCAGCATCGACAAGTTCGCGCGCCCGGTAGCCGGTTTCCTCCTCCAGTTCGCGTCCCGCTGCAACCAGCACGTCTTCGTCTTTCGCGCTTTCATCATCGCCGATCAGCCCGGCGGGCAGTTCGATGCTCTGGCAGCCCAGCGGCACTCTGTATTGTTCCACCAGCAGCACATGACCATCATCAATCGCAAGAACCATGGCAGCGCGGATGTCGCGGGCGCGCCCGACATACTCCCACCGCCCACGGGTCTTCGCAGTCAGATATTTGCCCTGCCACTCGATCTGTTCGGCGGCATCGTGATCAGGAACGCTCACAGCTCGATCAACCTGTCAGGCAACTCATTGCGATCGTCGGTTTCGCGCGGAAAATGTTCTGCCAGTACCAAGCCGACCTGGCGTACTGCCACGATCATGGCAGGGGCAGTGCGTCCCTGCTTCAGTTCGAACAGCATCGCTGCCATTGCCTCGCCCCAGACGTCTTCGGATACGCGTCCTGCAATCGCCTGATCGGCGAGGATCTCTGCCCGCCGCTCCCGTAGCGAAAGATAGATGATGATGCCGGTGTGCCCTTTTGTGCGGCGTTCCGCTCCCACCTTGAAGATGGTGAGCGCACGGGCGTGTACGCGCGCGGTCCGTACGCCGCCGGGCACGAGGGCAAAGCGAACCTTGTCCATGGTTTGCGCAAACCAGCAAATCAGAAAGCCTGCAATGGCAATCATTGCACCTGCGGCGAGGATGGCACCGGCACCAGGTTGCGCACCCCAGCCCGCGTCTGCCGCGCTCATCAACTCGATCAACGGCGCAGGAAAGATGCTGGCGAGGACCAACAGCGACATGCCCGCCAGCGCCGCCCAGGCGAGCGCAATGTCATGATAGCTGTCCGACCGTTCCGCCAATACGGTAACGATTTCTCCTGAGGTACGCGCTTCGGCCTCCGCCACGGCTGCTGACACGGCGGCGTGGTCTTCATCGCCAAGCAAGGCGTTCACCAGCCTCCTCCGGCACCGCCGCCGTTGAACCCGCCGCCGCCGCCGCCAAACCCGCCGAAACCGCCCCCGCCGAAACCGCCACCGCCGAAACCACCACCGTCGAACCCGCCGCCAAATCCACCATCGCCGCGCCCGCCCATCATGCTGCCAAGCGCGCTCCACAAGATGACGTTGCTTGCCATGTTACCTGCGCCATAACGCCGCCGCCGTCCGCCACTGCCGCCACGTCCGAATACCAGCATGAAAATGACGATCATCGCTATCCAGAACACAATTCCGCCAACAGATGCTCCTTGTGCGTTCCTGTCGGTCCGCTGTGCAGCAGCCTCTGCTTCGGCAATGGCAGCAGCCTGTGCAGGGTCCATGTCGAGCCGGGCCATTATGGCTGTTGCGCCGGCAGAGATGCCCGCTGCGTAATTGCCCTGCCGAAATGCCGGTAGAATGGTGTCCTGCACGATCCTGCCGGTAGAAATATCCGTCAACCGGCCTTGCACCCCGCGCGAGGTGGTGATGAACACCTCCCGTTCATTGGGAGCAACGAGCATCAGCGCCGCTTCTTCGGTTTGCGCGCCGCCGATGTCCCACTGTTCGGCAAGGCCCTGTGCGTAGATGTACGGCTCTTCGCCACCCAGACTGTTTACCGTTGCCACGATAATCGAGCGACCGGTAGTCCGGTTGTAGGCACGCAGCTTTGCATCGAGCGCTGCTTCCTGCGCTTGAGGAATGATGCCGGCAGCATCGAGGACCGGCCCCTCGGGACGCGGCGGAAAGTCCTGCGCCGTCACCATCGTTGTCAGCAGCGCAAGCACGGCCGCGACAAACAACGCAAAAGTCCGCGCCACCAGCGGCCTTGCCACAGGCATCATCGTGTTGATCAGTTCACCGCCGCAGCCGGCGCCTCATTGTTCACATTGTCATTGGCAGATGGCGCTGCCGGAGCCGTTACGGGAACTGCATTCATATCGCCGAAATTCACATCGGGCGCCGTCTGGGAAGAGGGCTGCGCGGTAAATGGCTGCATTGGTTCGGCGCCGTGCACGATCTTCGCCCCGATCACCGAGGGGAAAGTGCGGATTTCGGTATTATACGCCTGCACCGCTTCATTGTAGCGGGTGCGGGCAACATCAATGCGGTTCTCCGTCCCTTCGAGCGCGTTCATCAGATCGCCGAACCGCGCCTGGCTTTGCAGTTGCGGATAATTTTCCACCACCGTGCGCAATTGACCAAGTGCCTGCGTAAGCTGGTTCTGCGCGTTCTGGAACTTCTGAAATTCCTGCGGATTGGAAAGATCGTCGGTGGTAATGTTGATGCTGGTCGCGCGGGCACGGGCGTCCGTTACGTTCGTGAGGATCTGCGTTTCGGACTGGGCGGCGGCACGCACTGTCGAAACGAGATTGGGAACAAGATCAGCCCGGCGCTGATAGGCGCTTTGCACGTCAGCCCATTTTGCCTTGGCATTTTCTTCTGCTGTCGGCACGGAATTGATGCCGCACGCAGCGAGCATCAGGCTGGCCATGGCGACAACCACGAGGTTCCGGGCGCGGGCAAGCTTTGTCATGGATGCAGACCTTTATAAGAACCTGGCGAATGTAAGAACCTGGCGAATGTAAGAAACCGGCGAGTATAAGAACCTGTCGAATATGGTGTGGTTCATTATAAGACCAGGCTCCACATGGCAACGATTCGGCGGCTGTGCTGCCCGACCATCATCGTCCCGCAATTGGCGCGACCGCGATTGGCTGACGGAACGGAAATGATGTTCAACGAATTTCGCAAGTTTATCGCGCGGGGCAATGTTCTCGATCTTGCGGTCGGGGTGGTGATTGGTGCTGCTTTTGGCCGGATCGTCACTTCTTTCACCGAAAGCATCATCATGCCACTGATCGGCTGGATCTTCGGGACAGTCGACTTTTCCAATCATTTCCTGCTGCTTGGCGAGATTCCTGCCGAATATGCAGGCGAGCGGGACGATTATGCGGCGCTGAAGGAAGCCGGTGTTCCCATGCTGGGCTATGGGGATCTGGCGACGCAACTGATCAATTTCCTGATTATCGCCTTGGCGCTGTTTCTTCTGGTGAAATCGGTAAATGAACTGCTGGACCGGGTGGAGGAGGAAAAGAAGGCGGCACGCTCCACTTCCGATACCGACCAGGCTCCGACCGACAGCGAACTCGACGTGCTGAAGGAGATCCGCGACGCGCTGACTGCCAGAAATGGGAAATAAGCGGGCCTGCCATGTCCCGGGTCTTCACATCGCGCGCAGATACTCTATATGGGTGAGTGCCGGTTCTGCCGGCTATGGCGATAAATTGCCATGTGCAATAGGCACAGCGGACCCGGGGGCAGTACCCGGCGGCTCCACCATATACTCCGCTTCGGCGGGGTGCATGACGGGGCCGAACCAGGATCGACGTGTGTTGAAAGACATGGTTTTTGCCCGGGCTGAGTAACCCGTTCAAGGCTCAAAACACACAAGTGCCAACGATAACGAAGCACTCGCTCTCGCTGCGTAATTTGACGGCTTAACGGCCAGAACTTACAAAGCAAAAGCGCGGTTGGACCCACCGGGCAACAGAAGGGATACCGGGGGCACGGGGGGTGCCTAGCAACAGAAATCCCCCCACCTTGCTTCAGGCCAGCGCCGCCTTCAGGCCAGTTCATCAAGATCGAGCGCTGTCAGCAATTCCCGACGTGCGCTGACGACGCTGTTGTGCAGCGCCTGCGTTCCTATCTGGTCAGGTGCAATCTGTTCGGGCCATGTTCGTGCAATCACTGCTTCCATCTGGTCCGCCTTGCTCTCGTCGAGCAGGAACCTTGCATCGACATGCACCGGGTCGCACTCTACCCGCAGCCTCAGGCAGGCCGGACCGCCGCCATTGGCCATGGACTGCCGCACATCGACAGGCAGGACCTGCCGGATGGGTCCATTTGTCGCGAGCATGTCGTCCAGCCAGCGGCGGACATTTGGCGATTGCCATGCTTCATCAGGCACGATGAGCGCCATCCCGCCCGCAGGTAAAGTCACAAGCTGCGCATTGAACAGATAGCTGGCAACCGCATCTGCCAGGCTGATCGAGGCCGCTGGCACAGTGATGATATGCGCGCCCGGCAGGAGCCGGCGGATTGCGGCATAGAGTTCTTCGGCCTGCACGAACGCCTGTTCATGACAGAACAGCACATCGCCGTTCGCGACGGCAACGACGTCGTTGTGAAAAGCGCCAGCTTCGATTGCGGCGGGTTGCTGTTCGACAAACAGCGTGCGAGCCGGGTCCAGCCTGTGCAGCCGCGCCACCGCGCGGCTGGCCTGTTCATGCTGGCGTGCGGGAAAACGGCCGCCCTGCCGTCCATAAACAAAGATCTCGATCCCGGCCGATGCATGATATGTGGCCATGCGCATGTGATTGGCAGCGCCTTCATCGCCGAAGCTCGGCGGTATCGGCGCATGGACGGCAAAATGATCGCGATTTCCAAATGCCAGTTCCAATTGTCGCAATGTATCTCGCCATTCAACGGCGCGATGCGGCATGGTAATCAGATTTGCGACGGTCAGGTGACAGCGCCTGTCTGCTGTATCGGGCGCGGGGGAAACGGTGGCTGCATTGGCAGTCCACATCGCGGACGCCGACCACGCCGCAGCGACAAGCGCCCGTTCCGCGCCGGATCGGTCAACAAGCGTCTCTGCATTATTGCCGAGACCCATTGCAGCAAGAAAACTGCAGTCGGGGCGGGCAAGTGGCACGAAAAACCCCTGCTTCAACCCCAGCTGCAGATTGTGGCGCATCTTGGCCAGCCCCTGCAGCGCCGCTGCGCGTGGATAGGACATATTTCCCTTGTGCGAGGTTGCTGCCACATTGCCGAGGCTAAGCCCGGCGTAATTGTGCGAGGGTCCGACAATCCCGTCGAAGTTGATCTGCGTCAGGGCCATCAGCGCGCCACGCTCCATGTTTCAGCTCCGGCATCAATGTTCAGGGCCTGCCGTGTTGCGCTGTCGATCGCAATGCCATGGTGGTCCAGTTCGCGTGTGCCCACACAGCACCGGAATTCGCCCAATCGTCCCGTGGCAATCAGAGCCTGTTCACCAAAGGCCGCAGAGGCCTCGCGGTTGAGCAAGGCATCAGATCTGGCAGCTGCAATGGTGCGCACGGAGTCAGTTTGCGTAATCAGCGTCGGACCGCCGTCAAAAATGTCCACGTAATTCTCGTAGGCGAAGCCCTCGTCCTGCAGCATCCGCATGGCAGGTCTGCCGCTTTCGTGCGGAACGCCGATCGCAGCCTGCGCATCTGCCGAAATCAGCGCCACATAGATGGGATGACGCGGCATCAGATCGGCAATGAACTGGTTGCCATGAAGCGCGTTGAATTCATCCGCATCGCGGAAGGTCATCCCGAAGAAACGGCCGGCAACTCCGTCCCAGAACGGCGAATTGCCCTGCGCATCGACAACCCCGCGCAATTCGGCAAGCAGCCGGTTGGCGAACCGCTTTCTGTGCATGGCAATGAACAGGTACCGGCTGCGTGCCAGCAGCATCCCCAGCCCCCCAGCGCGCGCAGACGGATGCAGGAACAGCCCGCCAACCTCGCTCGTGCCTTCAAGATCGGTAACCAGCTGAAGAACCTGATTGCGAAAGGTGCGGTCAAGTTCGCGACTGTGCTGCGTCTGTTGCACAAGCCTGTACGAGTAGAAGGGAAGCTTGCCACCAATGCTGCTGAACATCTGACAGGTACCGCGCACTTCGCCTGTCTGCGTATCCTGCAGCACCATCACGAACAGATCGTCGTGCAGCGTTTCGTCGGGCCGGGCGGTCGCCGCGGCTGATTGCGACAGCTTGTCGGCAAGTGCGCTGCGATGCGGGGGAAGATTGGTAAAGCCGCCGCCGGTCAGCTTTGCCATCTCGTATAAATGACCGACGTCGTCAGGCCGGGCAGGGCGGATGATCCAGCTCATGCAGCTGTCGCAAGCGCGTCGAGCCCGCCTGCAGCGAGCCGGTGCAGCACCAGTGCGGAAAGCCGCGCGCGTTCGGCCAGAGATGCGACGATCAGAAATTCATCCGCCGAATGGATCGCGCCGCCGCGCACACCCATCGTATCCACCACCGGAACACCGCACGCAGCGATGTTGTTGCCGTCGCAGACGCCTCCTGTATCCAGCCGACCGATCGCCTGCCCCAGATCCTTGCTGCTTTGCTGCACAAGGGTGAACAGCCGCTCGGCCCGCGCGTCCAGTGGCTTTGGCGCACGCGAGACGCCGCCATGCACGCTGATCTGCACGTCGTGCGCCCCGGCTATACTTGCGATGAGCGCATCGAGTGCGTTGGCGAACGCTGCTGCAGCAGCATGGCTCCTGGGTCGGATATTGAATCGCAGGATGGCCAGATCAGGAACGACATTGTTGGCGCTGCCTCCATCGATGCGGGCAGGGTTGATGGGAATGTCCCGTGATTGCAGGTCTTTCAATGCGGTCGCAAGCGCGGCCGCAGCGACGATGGCGTTGCGGCCATCGCCCGGGTTGCGCCCGGCATGTGCCGACCGGCCGCGCACGGTCAGGCTGTAATTGCCCGAGCCGCCGCGTGCGCCTGCAAGTGTCCCGTCCGGCCGGGTCGCGGGCTCGTAAGTGAGCGCCGCGTGCTTGCCTTGTGCCAGCTGGCTGATCAGACCGGCGGAACTGGCGCTCCCTGTTTCCTCATCCGAATTGATCATCACATCGTAGCCCATGATAGGGGCAAGGGTGGAGCGCTCGAACATGGTCAGTGCCTCCAGCATGACCGAAAGCCCTCCCTTCATGTCGGCAAGTCCGGGGCCGTTGAGCACGCCGGGTTCCCGCTCAACGACATGCTGGAACGCAGAACCTGCCGGAAAGACAGTGTCCATGTGACCAGTGAGGAGCAGGCGCCGTTCAGCGTCTGGCCGCACTTTCAACACAAGATGCCGACCATTTTGCACCAATGTCTCGGTGCCCGTCTCGTCGATCTTGGTCACCGTAGTGCCATCGACGAGCGAAACCTCGCCGGGAAGACCCGCACAGGCTTCCACCAACAGCTGCGCCTGCCGGGTCAGCCCGTCCAGGTTGCCGGTGCCGGTGTTGATCGCGCTCCATTCCAGAGTGCGCCTGAGCAGCCTGTCGGCATCAGCGGTGGCAAGCAGGCTGGCTTCTGCAGCTGTAAGATGAGGTTCCATATGCAACCAAACACTAATGGCAGCGATGCCGTCTGGCTACCCCCGGCGCGCGGACACGAATTTTGCGAAGATCACGAAACGCTGACAGCTCTCCCGGTCAGGACAGTTCCCTTGCCAGCTGCGTGAATTCGTCGATGGACAGCGTTTCTGCCCTTCGCACAGGATCGATGCCGAGCTTTGCCAGCGCGTCGATCGCACCTGCGACCGGCCGCAGGCTTTGCCGCAGCATCTTGCGCCGCTGGCCAAACGCTGCCTGCGTGATACGTGCAAGCACTTCCATGGAGACATGCGCCGGTGCCGGTGCGGGGAGGATGTGGACCATTGCGCTCATCACCTTGGGCGGCGGGGTAAAGGCGCTTCTGTGCACTTTCATCGCAATCCTTGCCTCGGCGCGCCACTGCGACAGAACCGACAAGCGGCCGTAAGCAGAGGTTGAGGGCGCTGCCACGATGCGTTGCGCCACTTCCTGCTGGAACATCAGGGTCAGCGAGGACCATTGCGGCGGCCATTCCTCGCCCCCCATCCAGCCGGTGAACAGCGCCGTGCCGACGTTGTAAGGCAAGTTAGAGACGATGGCATAGGGCCCGGTGAACAACCGCGCAGGATCGATCTTCATGGCATCGCCCTCGATCACGCGCAGCTGTCCCTCAAAGGCGAGGTCGAGTTCCGCAAGCGCCGGCAAACAACGCGCGTCCCGTTCAATGGCGGTGACCTGCGCCCCGGCGCGCAGCAGCGCACGGGTAAGGCCGCCTGGTCCCGGCCCGATTTCAAGCACGTCGCGCCCGCGCAGCGCACCTGGCAGAGCAGCGATCCGGTCAAGCAATTGTTCGTCGAGCAGGAAGTTCTGGCCCAGTGCCTTGCTGGCCGAAAGTCCGTGCCGGGCAATGGTTTCGCGAAGTGGCGGCAACGCGGCAGGCGATTGAAGATGCGGCACCTGCGGCACGGCGCTCGCTTGCCCAGCCAGTGACGAGTCCGGTGATCGGGACGGCGGCAATGTCACGCAGTGCGCCTTCGCGCAATTTCACCCGCCATCTTGAGCGCCGCGAGAGTAGGTCCGGCACTGGCCTTGCGCAGACCTGCGATGGAAAAGGCAGTGCCATGATCGGGCGAAGTGCGCACGATCGGCAGGCCGAGCGTTACATTCACGCCTTCGTCGAAATGCAGCGCCTTCAATGGGATCAGCGCCTGGTCATGGTACATGCAGGCGGCAAGATCGTAACGGGCACGTCCTGCTGCGTGAAACATGGTGTCAGCAGCAAATGGTCCCGTGGCGTCAATACCGGCTGCGCGCAGGGTGGCAATGGCCGGCGCAATGGTTGTGACCTCCTGCTGCCCAAGCTGGCCCTGTTCGCCGGCGTGCGGGTTCAGTCCCGCGACCGCAATCCGCGGGCGATCGATGCCGAAATCGCGCGACAGGGCCGCTGCGGCAATTGTTATGCGCCGTTCGATGAGCTGCCGGTCAAGCATCTGGGGCACCTGTTCAAGCGCCACATGCACGGTGAGCGGTAATACGCGCAGCGATGGTCCGGCCAGCATCATCACCGCGTCTGCCGGAGCGACACCGCAGGCCTGCGCCACAAATTCGGTCTGTCCAGGACCTGCAAAGCCGATCTCCTGCATGGCTGCCTTTGCTATCGGGCCTGTAACAAGGCCGGATGCCGTGCCTGCGAGCACCAGATCGCAGGCATGCGCGAGCGTATCGCGGGCGATGATTGCCCCTTCGCGTGTGGGACAACCCGGCGCGTAGCTGCCGCTTGCAAGATCAAGAACAGGCAAGGCGGTGGCGAAATGCTCGACTGCCTCATCAGCATTATCGACCGCAACAATCGGGGCATCGCTGTCGAGCTGTCGCGCAGCGTCGCGCAGGACGCTTGCGCTGCCGACGACGAAGAACGGCGGCAGGTTTGCAGCGTGCCGGTTTTCCCAAGCACGGACAAGCAATTCAGGACCAACGCCAGCCGGATCGCCCATGGTGGCAACCAGCGGCGGCAATGGCCGGGCGATCATGGGATCAATTATATTCGATGATGGCATCGCGGCGAAGATCGCGCAGATAAGTCTGCGCCCGCTTGTTGACGCGTTCATCCTCGATCTGCGCCATCAATTGTTCAGCGCTCGGTCCGCTGCTCGCCGCAGGATCGCTGCGCCCGCATACCATCAGCACGCGCACACCTTCTTCTATCGATCCGAACGGTGGCGACACGCCGCCAATGGGCAGGGAAAGCATCGCTTCCTGCAAAGGGGCGGGCAGGTCGCGCACGCGCACGCCTTCATTGCTGACGATCTGTGCGCCCAAGGCGGCCGCACCCTGTTCAGCACGGTCGCAACCGCCAAGATCCTGCACCCCCTCGGCAAAACGCGATGCCCGTGCTGTGGCGTCCTGCTGCTTTGCTCCGGCTGGGAAGCTGATGGAAATCTGCTTGAGCGACAGCACCGCATCGCGCGGGTCGGCGACCAGAACCTGCCGCTTGTCAATGAGATACATCAGCGAATAGCCGCCGGCAAGTTCGATCGGGCCAAGCAGTTGGCCTGTCTGCATCTGTGACGCAGATGTGGCGAGTTCAGGCGGCAGTGCGCCCAATCGGACCCAGCCAAGGTCACCGCCGACAGCCGCGCTCGACGCTTCGGAATACTGGCGTGCATAAGCAACGAAGCTGCCGCCCTGCTGCAATTGCTGCGCAATCTGGAGGGCACGTTCGCGCACCTGTGCGCTGTTCTCGCTGTTGGCCGACAGGAAAATCTCACCCAGCCGGTATTCCTCGGTGCCCTTGTCGGCCTGCAGCCTGTCGAGCCGCTCCTGAACTTCGTCTGCGGACACATTTATGAACGGTGCGATATTGCGGCGCAGCAGGCGTTGCCATGACAGTTCGCCCCTGATCTGCTGTTTCATCGACTGCGGCGATGATCCTATCGTAGCCAGATAAGCGTCGAGCCTGTCGGAAGGCATGTTGAAGTTCTGCTGCGAAACGCGATTGTATGTCGCTTCAACTTCGGCATCGCTGACGGCGACGTCGGCTGCATTTGCTTCCTGGATCTGCAGCATCTCGTCGATGAGATTGCTCTGGATCTGGTTGCGCAGTTGTGCCTGCTCGGCAGGAGCGAGTTCGCTGTCGTTTGCCGCAAGCACGATGGCCAGGCGTTGATCGATGTCGGTCCCGGTGATGATCGCGCCGTTGACGATCGCCGTTGCGCCGCGCAGCCCCGGTTCTGCAGACGTCGCCGCCGCAGCCGTCTGCGGCGCTGGTGTTGCAGCAGGACGATCTGCCTGCGCCAGCACGGGTGTGCCAGCAAGCATTATCAGGCTCAAAGCAGTCATGCAGCGAGCCGCTGGCTTCAGGATATTGGCAATTGCGATCATCTGTCCCTACCATCTTGCTGCCGCACGCGCGGCAAACGCCGCCTGTGCATGCCAGCGACCATCTTAACAGCGGCTGAGCAATGCGCGGCGCCTCATCTGGTGTGCGTCTAAACGGCTTCAGCGGCTTTTGACAGCATCTGCCGCAGGAACTGTATCTGAGGCAGATGAAGGCGTTTGTTTCGAACTGTCGGTCCGACGGGCGCTGCCCTGCTTTGCGCCGCCAAATTCGCAAACCGAAACCTCGAGCTTGTGTGCAATGCTCCACCCGGCAGGCAATGACGGGGTCTCGCCGTAGGTGCGCACCATCGCGGCATAACAGTGCGCGGGTGCCTTGGCCGGCGCTGTTACCTGTGTGGTTTCCAGAAACTCACAGCCGACATCCTGATCGCCCAGAGCAGCAACCAGCGCATCGCGTCCATCATCCGGCCCGTTGAGCAGGAACAGCGTGGTCCCGTTATCCGCACCGTGCAGCACCGGCGTCGAAAGCACACCTACCGTTTGCGCCTGATCAAGAAATCTGCGCTCATCCTCGTCCATCGTCTGTCCGACCTCGCCCGCCATCAGCGTGCGCACGCGATCGAGCGACTCGTTCCAGAACTCGGATATGCAGTCGAAGCCCGGCTCCACCGCCTGCTCGATCAGATGGTTGCGCCTGTATCGGCTGAACTGAAACAGCGGCGCTGCCAATGGCGCGTGGTGTGTTTCGTAATGGTGGCGGAACTGGTCACGACCAATATCTGACCTGCGTTTCATGAAAGCGAGTGTCTTTATCATGGACACCATCGTTATCATGGCAATGGCATTAGGCCAGCACAAATGCATCGACAAGCGCGCGATGGTGCAACAATCATGCGCGCCTGCTTGTACTGGCGGAGGAAAAAAATGATACGAACAGGATCGCCAGCACCGCCGGATGCTGCGGATTACATCATCATCGGAGCAGGATCGGCGGGTTGCGTTCTTGCCAACAGGCTGAGCGCAGATGGCCGTCACAAGGTGGTCCTGCTTGAAGCCGGGGGTCGCAACACAGGGCTCCTCAACACGATGCCAGCGGGCATGGCGGTGTTGCTGCGCAAGGCCAATCCCAGCAACTGGGCCTTTCAGTCGGAGCCAGTATCATCGCTGCATGGCCGCACCGCTTACATCCCGCGCGGCAAGGGGTGGG
This sequence comes from Croceicoccus esteveae, assembly GCF_031846435.1. NCBI lineage: Bacteria > Pseudomonadati > Pseudomonadota > Alphaproteobacteria > Sphingomonadales > Erythrobacteraceae > Croceicoccus > Croceicoccus esteveae. The sequence goes on along the minus strand of NZ_JAVRHS010000002.1, from coordinate 282,502 downwards.
GCGGGTCTTCGTCCATCAACGGCATGCTTTACGTTCGCGGTAACGCCGCCGATTACGATCAATGGGCGCAGATGGGCCTGGATGGATGGAGCTATGATGATGTGCTCCCCTTTTTTCGCAGGTCCGAAGACGGGCCGCCGGCCGATGAGTTGAGCGAAGCATCCCGCTATCATGGTCAAGGCGGGGAGCTTGCCGTGCGTTTTGGCCAGTCGCGCGACCCGGTGTACAAGGCCTTTCTCGATGCCGGGCAGGAAGCCGGCTATCCGGTCACACCAGATTTCAACGGCAGGAGCCAGCTTGGGTTCGGGCGTTATCAGCTCAATATCGAAAACGGTCGCCGGGCGGGTACGTTGCGGGCGTTCCTGCGTCCGGCGCTGGGGCGCGGCAATCTGGTCGCCACAACCGGTGTTCATGTCACCCGGATCGTGCTCACGCAGGGCAGGGCGCGTGCGGTCGAATACCGGCGGGCGGGTGACACTGTTGCACAGCGTATCGAAGCAAGGCGTGAAATCATCCTGTGCGCAGGCACGATGCAGTCGCCGCAGATCCTGAACCTGTCGGGCATCGGGGATCCTGACGATCTTGCCGCCGTCGGTCTGGCCCCGGCGGTGGCCTTGCCCGGTGTAGGGCGCAATTTGCAGGATCATGTCGATATTGCCGTCACTTACCGGTCGCGGCTGCCGCTCCTCTGGTCACGTACCAAGGGTTGGCGTTCAGCAATGATCGGCCTTCGCTATCTTGCGCGTCGCGACGGGCCAGGCGCTGAAAACGCGCTGGAGGCAGGTGCATTCCTGTGCAGCCGTCCGGGCCTGGACCGGCCGGATCTGCAAGTGCAGTTCATCCCCGGCATCATGAGCAATGACGGGGCGAAGGAAATGATCGCCGAGGATGGCTTCACGCTCGACATGATCGCGCTTCACCCCGAAAGCCGGGGGCGGGTGTCGCTGCAGTCCGCCGACCCCATGACCGCTCCGCGTATCGAACCGAACCATCTTTCCACCCCCGGCGACCTTGCCGTGTTGCGGCGTGCAGTCGGGATTGCACGACAGCTTGCCAGCCAGTCTGCGCTTGATCCGTGGCGAACGACGGAAAGGTCGCCGGGAGCAACAGTGCATGATCCCGATGAACTGGATGACTGGCTGCGGCATAATGCCTCTACGATCTACCATCCGGTAGGCACCTGCGCCATGGGTGCACGCTCCAGCCAGAGCTCTGTAGTGGACGCTGATCTGCGCGTGATCGGAGTGGCCGGCCTGCGGGTTGCAGACGCCTCCGTTATGCCGACCATCGTCAGCGGGAATACCAATGCGGCAACCATGATGATCGCAGAAAAAGCAGCGGGCATGATTCTGAAAGACATGTGACTGCAGGCGGCGGCGTTGCGTATGCGCAGCAAACAAGACGTGACTGCCTCGCAAAATGACGATAAAGAAAAGCCATAACAAGAATGAGGGAATTAATATGTCGTCACGATTGCGCCATGCTGCCACGATGCTGTCCGGAACCGCCATGCTGGCGCTTTGCGCTCCGGCGCTGGCGCAGGCGCCGCCAATCGCAATCGATGACCGTGCCGACACGAATACCGACCAGACACAGACCGGGTCGCAGACCCGGCTCGACGAGATCGTGGTCACGGCCGAGAAGCGCAGCGCATCTCTGCAAAGCGTACCGCTGGCGATCAGCGCTGTCGACGAGGCGCTGATCGAGGCGCGCAACATCACCTCCGCCGACCAGCTGGGCGCAATCGCGCCCAATCTCACCACCACGACGGGACCGAACTCCACGTCGCATCTCATCATCCACATTCGCGGCATCGGCGAATCAGAACCTGTCCTGACCAATGATTCGCCGGTCAGCATCTACATCGACGGCGTGGTCGTCGGTCGATCGACCGGGTCGGTATTCGACATTGTCGATCTTGAACGCATCGAAGTGCTGCGTGGTCCGCAAGGCACGCTTTACGGACGCAACACCACCGGAGGCGCGGTCAATTTCATCACCCGCAAGCCTTCGCGTGAGATGGGCGTGCGAGCCATGGCAAGTTACGGCAATTTCGAAGCGGTTCAGGCACGTCTGTCAGTCGACACAGGAGACATCGGCGAAAGTGGGCTGAAAGCCACGTTTTCGTATTTCCACAAGCAGCGTAATGGTTATGTCGATGATCTGAACGCTCCTGACAAGCGCGATCCCGGTGCTTACAACGGCGAGGCGGCACGTGCGGCGGTGCTGTTCGACAAGGGCGGTGCGTTTACCGGGCTTTATACCTTTGACTGGACTGAATCTTCCTCGGTGTCGCCGGCCAGCCAGCTTGCCGTCGTCAACCCGGATCAGCTGGCCTATTTCAGCCAGTCACCGGCCTTTGGCGGCACCGGGCTGGTCGGGCCTTCGCTGGAGCGGCTGGATTTCATCCGGTCCGAAGGCACGTTTATCGACGACACCACGCAATCTCACACGCTGACCCTGGAGACAGAGTTGAGCGACGCCCTGACGCTGAGGTCGATCACCGGCTTCAGGAAGTGGGATAACGACACGCTTAACACCGATCTTGACGGCAATGCAGGTCTGGCAGGTCTGGTGGTGTCGCCAGGGCCGCCGTCAGTACGTCCTGTGTCCCTGTTCGGAGCAGACAAGTTCGACCGCCAGCACCAGTGGACACAGGAAATCAATGTGCTTGGTCAGATCGGCGACCGGCTTGACTATGTCATTGGCGGATTTCTTTTCGATGAAGAAGCATCGGAGCGCAATCCGCAGCGTTTCACCGTCGTGCGGGACATTCCGGATGTGGGTCTGGTCGGGATCAACCTTGAAAATCCGCTGGAATACAGCACGCGCAACCGCTCTCTGGCCGGATTTGGTCAGGTCACCTTCGAGCTTACGGACAGTCTCAGCATCGTGGGTGGCGCGCGTTACACCAAGGATGAAAAACGTCTGATCCAGTCGGGGCCGGCGAATTTCGTGCGCGATCTGCAGCGTTCGTTCGACAGCTTCAACTATGCCGGCACGGTACAGTTTCAGGCCACACCCGACATTCTGGTTTATGGTCGGGTGGCCAGCGGATACAAGGCGGGCGGCTTCAATCCGCGTTCCATCAATGATGGCTACGAACCCGAAGAGGTGACCAATTACGAAGCGGGCATAAAATCGGAACTGTTCGACCGGCGCCTGCGGCTCAATCTGGTGGGCTTCTACAGCAAGCTCGACGACAAGCAGCTTAACCAGTTCGTCGCTGGCGCAGGCGGCGCATCAAGCATTACCATCAACGCCGGCAGCGGTACCTTCAAAGGCGTGGAGCTGGAGTTCGACGCTGTTCCTTTCGAAGGATTCAGAGTTAACGGATCGTTCGGCTACACCGATCGCGACTTCGATACGTTCCTCGTATTCGACCCTGCCGTGGGCGAGATAGTCAATGTCGCTGACGAGGCGCAGTACAGCTATTCGGCCAGCACCACCGGTAACGTTGGCGCGCAATATACCGTGGGCGAAATGTTGGGAGGACAATTGTCTGCCCGACTGGATTATCTGTATCGCAGCAAGGTCAATTACAACGTCGTGCCGCGCTTCTCGCCCAATGATGCGATCATCGCGTCTCCCGGCGTCGGGTTGCTCGACGGCCGGATCAGCCTGTCAGCTATTCCGCTGGGCGGGGTGGAAGCGCAGATCAGCCTGTGGGGCAAGAACCTGACCGACGAGGAATACCGCATCTCCGGCATCGACTTCGGCTCGCTGGGGTTTGCGACCAACACCTACGGGGTGCCGCGTACCTATGGTGTCGACTTGCGGATCGAATATTGATCGGTACGTAACTGGAAACAGTTAAAACAGGAGAAGCCTTGATGCCGATGGTTCGGCATCAAGGCTCCTGCATTCAGCTTACCCGCCGGACAGGATCAGGCCCGAAGTAGGTACTCCTGTTCCTGCCGTGACCACCACATTGGCGCATGGTCCGGGTTGATTGACGCTCTGGCCGCGGGCCAGCCTGACCCCTTCGGCAACTCCGTTCAGGCCGTGGATATAGGCCTCGCCAAGCTGTCCACCATTGGTGTTTACCGGCAGACGCCCCCCTCGCGCTGTGTTGCCTTCGCGCACGAATGCGGCAGCCTGTCCCGGCTTTGCAAATCCGAAAGCCTCCAGCTGAGGCAGGACAAACGGCGTGAAATGATCGTAGAGGATTGCTGCCTGCACATCGTCCGGTCCTATACCTGCCTGACTATAAAGCTGCTGAGCAACCAGATCCATTTCCGACAGCCGACCGATATTCCCGCGGTAGTAGCTGGTCATCATCTGCTGATCGTCCGTGGCACCTTGCGCCGCCGCGCGGATCGTCACTGGCGGTTGCGCAAGCCGGGCAGCGCGCTTGGCGCTGGTCACGACGATGGCCACCGCGCCATCTGATTCCTGGCAGCAGTCGAGCAGATGCAGCGGCTCCACGATCCAGCGGGATGCCTGATGATCGTCAAGCGTGATGGGCTGTTCGTAGAACCAGGCTTTTGGATTGGTTGCTGCAAAGTCTCGCGCGGCTACCGCGATACGGCCGAAGTCTTCCGATGTGACGCCATGATCGTGCATGTACCGCTGTGCGTTCATCGCCACCCATGATGCCGGCGACATCAAACCGGTCGGGACGTAGTAGCCAAAATGCGCCACCTCCGCTGTGGCAATTGCCTCAGGCGTGTAGCCTGTGCCGAACCGGTATTGCGACCGCTCGTTCATCGCGCGATAGCAGACCACCACCTCGGCAACCCCTGTTGCCACGGCCATCGCGGCATGCATGATCGGCGCGCAGGCAGCGCCGCCGCCGTAGTGCACTCTGCTGAAGAACTTCAGGTCCTTGCCACCGATGTTGCGGAACAGCTCGATTTCAGGGTTGTTATCCATGGTGTAGGTGGACATGCCATCCACCTCGGAAGGGTCGATCCCTGCATCGGCCAGCGCGGCCAGCGTCGCCTCTGTCGCGAGCCGCATTTCAGACCGGCCGCTGTTCTTGGAAAATTCGGTAGCACCGATGCCGACTATTGCCGCCTTGCCTGCGATATCGTTCATGCTGCGCCTTTCTCGTCAAACCCGATTACCACCGTGGCGGTGACGTGCTTGCCGATGCTGTTGGTCCCCTCGACCGCGACGGCAGCAGTGCGCTGCGCCTTGTCGACATTCGCCACTGTTCCGCGCAACACCATGGTGTCACCGGCAAAATTGGGAGCACCCAGCCGGATCTTGACGCTGCGAACCGCTCCGGGTTTCTGCGCCCATTCCTGTACGTAACGCTGGACAATTCCGTTGGTGGTGAGAATGTTCATGAAAATGTCCGGCACTCCGGTCGCTTCGGCCGCTGCTTTGTCGTGATGAACGTTCTGATAATCGTTGGTTGCGATGGCCCCGGTGACAATTGCCGACGCGCTGACAGGGAAGGTAAGTGGCGGCAGTTCAGCGCCTTCCTTGATATCTTCATACTTCATCACGGCCATCTCCAATTGCCGAAAGCCGCCGCGCATCTCCTGCGGCAATAAGCGATCCAAGTTGCGCCAGCATCGGCTGCGCGCCGCCCAGGCCAAGCGCCACTGCATGCGCCGCCAGAAAGAACCGGTGGATGGGATAGGTAACGTCTGCTCCCATGCCGCCATGCAGATGCTGCGCGGTGTGAGTGACGCGGTGCCCGCCATGCGCGGCCCAATATTTGGCGGCGGCGATCTCCGCCTCGTCGAACACGCCCTGGTCCATCAGCCATGCAGCGCGCCAGAGGGTCGAGCGGATTGCCTCGACATCCATGAACGCGTCGGCGCAGCGCTGCTGTACCGCCTGCATGGAGCCGATCGGCCGGCCAAACTGAACCCGCTCCGACGTATATCGCGCGGTGCGTTCCAGCGCCTGCGAAACGATGCCAAGCTGGCTGGCGCACAACAGCACGCGCATTCTGCCAAGGTGGCGACGCAAGGTTTCGGCAGGGCCGGTGCCATCATCGATCATGGCGTCAGCATCCAGTGCGACTTCATTCAGCGTTACCAGGCTGAGCGGGACAGGATCGGTTCCCTGCTGCGCTGCTCGGGTTACCCCGTCATGATCGGCAGGAACGAGAAACAGCGCGGGTCCTTCACCCTCTATTGTTGCGGACACCAGCAGGAAATCCGCCTCGCTGCCATATTCCACAGCGGTCCTGACTCCGTCGAGCATCCAGCCATTGCTGTGCCTTTGCGCTGTTGGCGACGGTGTTTGCCAGGCGCCGCCGGTCTCCTCGCAGGCGCTTGCAAGGATCACGCTGCCGGCTGCGGCCTTGGCCACAATGTCCGCCATGGCAGGACCTGCATGCGCCAGCGTCTGTGCCGCGCCGATCGTCTGGCGCAGCGGCGCGGGAGCAAGGAACCTGCCTGCCTGTTCCAGCAGCAGGACGGTTTCCAGCACGCCGAAGCCGTTGCCACCTGCCGCTTCGGCAATGCCGATGCCGGCAAGACCAGCCTCGCCGACGACGCGCCAAAGATCGCTGTCCAACGGCGCGGCGGATCTGGCGAACGTTTGCAGCTTCTCGTCGCTGCAATGGTCGGCAAATATGTCCGCGGCCAGGCTGACGACCGATTTCTGGTCTTCGCTTTGTGCAAAATCCACAGCGTCAATCCACCTTTGCCAAACGGAACCCCGGCAGCAAATAGCCAGGCTCCACCTCAAGAAAATCGAGCATCAGATCAGCTCCGATGGTGAGCGCATCGCGATCAACATCAATGGCATTGGCAACCATGCGCACCCCTTCCTCCAGTTCCACCAGCAGGACGGGCAAGGGATAGGAAAACCCGGGAACCTTCGGCTGATGAACGACGACAAAGCTGTGCAGCTTGCCGCGTCCGCTTGCCTCTTTTGCCTCCCATTCAAGTGCGTGACATACCGGGCAAGCCGGTCCCGGCGGATGACGCAGGCGGCCGCAGCCGGAGCATTGCTGGATCAGCAATTTGCGTTCCGCAATGCCTTTCCAGTAATGCGCATGGTCATGCGTTATGCCGGGGCGGGGATGCGCGGGCGTCCTGTCTGGCTTGGCTCCTGCTGCCTCGGTGATCGATGCTGCCTCATCCTGCTTCAGATTGGGTTTGAACTTCAGGATCCGGAACATCATCTGCCCGACAATCTGATCGTCCTGATCGGTAAATTCGTGCCGCAACGTGACGAAATGCCCAATGCCCAACGCCGTGCGCTTCTCATCCGAAACGTCATCGACGATGATGGTGCAGGTGATCACATCGCCTACCACCAGAGGGCGCATGTATTCCTGCTGCAGATCGGTCGCAACCACACCGATGTAGCCATGATCATCGAACAGGTCGATGACCGGAATGGAATCCTCAGGCTGGCGACCGCGCGGATCATAGGCCGACATCGTCCACACTTCCATCATGGCAGCAGGTGCGATGATGTCCCGATATCCGGCAGCTTGAGCCGCTTGCCTGTCGACGTAAACCGGATCGGTCAAGCCCATTGCCTCACACCAGCGACGAATCATTGGCACGTTGACAGGATCACGCGCCCTGGCCGGTTTACCCGACTGCTTGCCGACCCAGATTCGTGCCTCCTGCAGCACATCCTTGCTTTCAGTCACAATCGCTGATCCCTTCATCGTGCCGCACGGGGCATGCCAAGGCCGACCTGCGCCACCATGTCACGCAGCACTTCGGCCGTGCCGCCGCCAAAGGTGTTGATCTGGCATTTGCGATATTCGCGCTCGATCCGCCCACGCAGCACGGCACCGGGCGATCCTTCGCGCACCAGTCCTGCGGCGCCGATGATGTCGAGCAGGCTGCGCATTGCCTTGATGACTGCTTCTGTCCCGAACACTTTCACCGATGCGGCAAGTTCTGGCCTGGCGATGCCCTGCGCCGTTTCCCAGCCGACCCGATGGCCGATCATGTCCGTCGCGTGAAGCGTCACGAACGCCTCGGCAAGGCTTTGCTGCACCCAGCCAAGTTGCGCTACCATTTCTCCGCTGCCGCCGGCAGAAGTCGCGCGGGTCCAGTCGACCACCGCGTCGAAGGCACCATTTGCTCCGTAGCTTAGTGCGGCAAGCCCGATCCGTTCGTGGTTCAACTGTTCGGCAATAAGCCGCCAGCCGGTGTTTTCCTCGCCGATCATCATGTCGGCCGGAACCATCACGTCTTCGTAATAGGTGATATTGGTACGCACCCCGCCCACCGTCTCGATGGGAGTAATTGAAAATCCGTCGAGCGATGTGTCCATCATCAGAATGGAGATGCCCTTGTGCGGCTTGGCATCAGGGTCGGTGCGCACCGCCAGAAAGACGTAGTCTGCTCCTTCGGCGCCGCTGGTGTAGATCTTCTGTCCGTTGATGCGGAACCGGTCGCCTTCACGCACCGCCTTGGTCTGAAGGGAAGCGAGGTCGGTGCCTGCTCCAGGTTCAGTGTAGCCGATGGCAAAGATCAGTTCGCCCGCCGCAATGCGCGGCAGGATCATCTCCTTTTGTTGTTCGGTGCCCAGCCGCATGAGCGCCGGGCCCACGGTGTTCACAGTAACAAACGGGAAGGGTGCCTCTGCCAGCACCAGTTCCTCCAGCAGGATCTTCTGTGTCTGCGGGTCAAGTGCGCGGCCGCCATATTCCACCGGCCAGCCCGGCGTCAGCCAGCCGTCGCGGCCCATCTGCCGGATGGTGTCGCGGTACAGCGGGCCTCCTTCAGCTCCCTGTGCTGCCTTGCGCACTTCGGGCGTGACGATACGCTGCAGATATTCGCGAAATTCTCGGCGCAGTGCCTTTTGCTCATCGGTATATTCTACCCGCATCGTTCAATCCTCATCCTGTTCGAACATGCGCAGGCCCAGCCTGTGCAAGGTGGCATCTGTTACCGGTACATAGGTCCGAGCATCGGGATCGGCGACAAAGATGGGCTCGCCGCCGGCCAGTTCGGGGTCGTAACCCTGCTGCTGCAGGGCAACCTTCTTCAGTTTGAAGCTGGTGGTCATCTCGGCCACCGGGGCAAGCCGCACGAAGAGCGGTCTTGCGTAATGGGCAAGGTGACGCTCGACATAATCGTAGAATGCTTCGGCATCGAAACTGACGCCGTCGGGATAGGTCAGCGCCACCATACCGGCGCGTCCTTCGGTTCCCGACACTTTCACACCATAGACGTTGGCGAGCTGGGGCCCTGCAAATCCGGACAGTATGGCCTCTACCTCCTGGGTCGAGACATTCTCGCTTTTCCAGCGGAAAGTGTCACCTGCCCGATCCACGAAGTAGAAATAATCCTCCTCGTCGAAGCGAACAAGGTCACCTGAGCGGAACCACACGTCGGCAGGCTTGAACACGTTCCGCATCAGCTTCGCCTCTGTCGCATCGGCGCAGGTATAGCCTTCGAAGAAACCTGCAGGGCTGTCGGCATGGAGCACTTCTGCGATCAATTCGCCGACCTCGCCTGCCTTGGCAAGCACGGGCGCACCTGCGGCATCGCGCATGTGGCAGGCATTGTTCGCGTCCCAGCGGATGACCCGCACATTGCTGTGTTCAGGATAGGGAATGCGCCCAACCGATCCCACGACATTGTCCACGTTCGTGATGCCGTAATTTGCCTCAGTTGATCCCAGCCCCTCGACGACCTGCTCGATGCCGAAGCGTTCGACAAAGGCACGCCACACATCCGGCTTGAGCCCTGCGCCTGCCATGCCGCGCAAGGTGATGTCGCGCCCTGCCTCATGCTCGGGAGTGGCGAGCAGGTAGCGTACGACTTCGCCGATATAGTAAAAATCGGTAATCCGGTGTTGCTTCACATCCTCCCAGAAGCCGGATCGGGAGAATTTACGACGCAGCACGAAAGGAATGCCGAACGCCAGCGCCGTCGACGGAACCACCATGCCTCCCGCGCCGTGGTAAAGCGGTAGCACGCAGTAAAAGACGCTTTCCGAATGGAGGCGCAGGATGCCCCCGATCACCTCCCCACTGTTCAGAAATCGCAAATGGCTCATCTTCGCAGCCTTGGGCAGGCCCGTCGTTCCCGACGTGAAGATCAGATACAGCGGATCGGATGCGACGATGCCCGCGCGCGCATCGGGCGGCAGATTACCGTCTTCACATTTTTCGTAGAGTGCCTCGAAGCTGGGAAGGTCAGTCCCGCTGGTTTCTCCAGCCTCCCCGCTTTGCCAACACGGCATCGACAGGCTCTGCTCCAGCGTGTCCAGCGCCGGCAACAGTTCGGTGCCGACGATCATTGCCCGCGCCTCGACCTGATCGAGCGCATGTTGAAGCACGTTGCCGGTTGCGCTGGTATTGATCAGCGCGGTGACGATGCCCGCTTTGGCAAGGCCGAGCCACACAAGCACGAACTCAGGCCGGTTTTCCATGAGAAGAGCAACGACGTCACCCTTGCGCAAGCCAGCACCCAGCGCCGCGCGGCCGATCTGATTGGCCCTGCGATTGGCCTGGGCAAAGCTGATGCGCTGATCTTCGAACAGGATGAAAGGAGCATCTCCATGGTCAAGCGCCCGCTCCTCCAGCCGGTCCGGGACGGTATATGGCATGTCGCGCGTGAACTGCGCAATGCGCGCCGCGCCGGCCATGAAACGCGCCATGCTCTCCTCGCGGGTGGGCAGGATGCTGTTCATCATTGCGCGGCTTGCCTGCGCGCTGCGTGTGCCGTTACGAACGGCAGGATGGCAGCATTGAAATCAGCGTTGTTGTCGCCAACAATCATGTGGCCTGCGTCCTCTATCTGCACTGTATCCACCATTGGCAGGGATTGCGCCAGCTCGTGCAGGGCCTCGGCGTCCACAACGTCGCTGTGTTCGCCGCGCACGATCTGCACCGGTGCCGCGATCCGGCCTGCGGCAGTCATCAGCCGGCGCTCGAACGCTTCAGGATCCCAGCCCTCCCGCGGGGCCACAAAGGCAGGGTCCCAATGCCAGCGGTAGCGGCCATCGGCACCCTGGCGCATGTTCTTGCCAAGGCCCGCGGCGCTGGCAGGCCGCTTGCGGTTGGGGTTGTACCGGGCCACTGCTTCGCCTGCTTCTTCAAGCGAGGCGAAGCCATCCTGCGTGCTGCGCATGAAGTCGACGACGCGGTTTGCACCGGTGCGCTTCATGCGGGGGGCAATATCGACCAGCACCAGTCCTGAACTGGGCGCTTGCGGGTCTTCGCCCAGCGCCAGCAGCGAGGCCAGACCACCCAGCGAAGCGCCGACAAGAATGGGTGCGCCGCCAAGCTGGGCAATGACGCAGCGCAGATCATTGGCGAAATCGTCCAGATGGTAGTTGCCTGTGGTGCTCCATGCACTGTCACCGTGACCGCGCTGGTCCAGCGTAACTGCATGGTAGCCGGCCTCGGCAAGATGGATCGCAGTGTCGTTCCAGGACCAGCGGGTCTGTCCGCCGCCGTGGATCAGCAGAACCTTTGCGCCATCGTGCGGCCCATAGGATCCTGCCGCCAGCTGTAATGAGCCGCTTCCATCGAAGGTCAGGGTTTCAGGCGACATGCGCTCTCCATTGTCCGGCGATCGGGTGTCACCGCAAATTAGTTTCGCGCAAAGTCTGCGCGATGCTTGTCAAAGGTTCTACGCAAGGATTAGCAAAGGACAACCACCGTTTTTTGAAATGATTAAAAAATCTGCGCCACGCCTGATGAAATGCATGAACTTTTCACGCCGCAATTTTTAATGCGCAGCGATACGCTTTCAAAGGTGCGCAAACATGGGCGATGCGGCTTGACGCTAAGGGGCGGTCGCCGCATGTTGAAGCGACAGACAAAAAAGGAGATTGGGAGATGAAGACGCAGCTGCCGGATTACGATCCGCAATTCACGGTGCGATCCAAGACAGTGGAGATCGATGCGCCGGCTTCGATCGTGTGGGACATCCTTGTGGATATGGATCGTTATGGTGAATGGAACCCGTTCTGTTTCGAGGCAAGCTCCACGCTGGAAATGGGCGCGCCTGTGCACATGCAGCTCAACAGCTATATCGTGCCCGGAGAGACGCAGCCCAATTGCGAATATATCTGCGCATATGAGCCGGAGCGGCTGCTGTCGTGGGAGCTTCCCGAGAGCGAGGACATGCCTTACCCGGCACGCCGCGATCAGGTCATCGAACCTGTACGCGCGGACAAGTGCCGCTATTTCAGTACCGACGCCTTCTTCGGTCCCAATGCGCGGCATGTGATGCTGTTTGCAGGTCCTTGGGTCAAACGCGCGTTCGACGACACGGCCGATGCTTTGAAAGCGCGGGCAGAAGCGTTTGCTGCGCAAAACGGGCAGGGCTGAGCAGGGCCGCTTTGCCGGGACAGACTAGTGAAATGAGCAGGATCGTAGCGCCGTGACAATCGATATGTCCGCAGTGCAGGAATTGCTAGACAAGGAAGCGATTCGCAGCCTTGTCTCTCGCTATTGCAATGCCGCCGACCGGCACGACCATGAGAAGATGCGCTCCTTGTATTGGGAAGACGCGATTGATGATCATGGTGCGATGTTCAACGGTCCTGCAATGGAGTTCATCGACATCCTGCCGCAAATTCAGGCGCCGATGGAAGTGCTCCACCACAATGCGACCAGCATGAACATCGCTGTCGAAGGCGATATTGCAGAAGGCGAAATATACCTGCTCGCTCTGCACAAGGTACAGGAAGCCGACCGCTCTTATGATGTGCTGGTGGGCGGGCGCTTCTTCGATCGCTACAGCAAGCGAGATGGCGTGTGGAAATACCAGCACCACGCAATTGTCGCCGACTGGAGCTTTGTCAACGAACCGAGCCACGTCACCCTGTCACACCCCTTCCTTGCAGGGGCACACATCGGTCGTCCCGGCCCGGATGATCCTTCCTACCGTTTTTTCAAGCTCCTGCACCGCGGCGCGTAAGGCGCCGTGTCACGCCTCGGCGTGTTGCGGCACCAGACACACTTCATCAAAGCCGAGTACGTGGGCAACGCGGCCAAGGCCTGTCCATGCTGCGACGCAGTGAGCAAGGTCGACAATCTCGGCGTCGGAGAAGCACTCGTGCATTTGCGTCCAGAACTCCGCGTCTGCGGCAAGTGCCTTGGGTTCTGTTCCGAACCGCTCGGCAAATTGGATGGCCAGCCATTCGCGCGCGCTGAACAGCGGCGAGCGGGTGCCAGTCTGCGCTGCTTCGTAAAATGCTTCGTCAGGCGCGTCGCCATTATCGATGACCGAACGGGCCAGCCGCCCCGAGTACAACGAGGGAAGATCGCGCGCGGCGCGAAAGCCCTGGCAAATAACACAGCCATTGATCTGGGCGGTGCGGACCCGGGCTCCTTCGAACTCGCGCAGGGAGAGCGAGGAGTGCCCATAAACTGCTTCTGAAAAGGCACCCGCTGCGGTCATGATGTCCGGAGCCAACGTGCGCGCTGCAAAGCCGTAAGGCTCATGGGCGTGTTCGTGCGGTACCTGGATCTGCATGGCGTTTTCCTTTCAATTGATAAACCGATTGGCTGTAGCGCGCCGCATCAGCTGTTCAGATAATCTTCACGGTAACGGGCAAATCGTTGCTCGATGCCTTTGGATGACAGGCCGTACTCCTCCAGAGAGTAATTGTGTGCCGCCCGGTCTTCCCGGCGGTTTGCCTCGATCCATTCTTCCATACCAGAAACGACAGTCGGCGTCACCACGATACCGGCTTCGCGCAGCACCCGCTGCCCCTCCTCGATCGGGTTAGACGTCAGATCCCGGTACTGGACGTCAATGAAATTGCGCCCGCCGCTTGCCTCGCGCGTGTCCATGAACCGGGTAAGCAGCTCAGCCAGCCTGTCCTGCCAGAACGCGGCGATCTTCTTCTTGTCGATATCTGCCGCCATTGCATACAAAGTGGCTTCCATGCTCGCGTAGCTTGGCACCGTCTGGACTGGATCGCGATGAGTCATGACAATGCGCGCTTCGGGAAACACCTCCAGCACCGCGTCCAGCGCCATGAGATGACCCGGCGTCTTGAGCACCCATTTCGCGCCATTGCGGCGCTTGTCCTGCCATTGCAGCGACTGCAATATTTCCTTCAGGTCTGTGTAACAACGGGTGCGGCTGTGCTCCATCAACCAGCGGGCGTAGGATGGCACATAATACATCCCTTCGATCATGGTGGAGGAAAACAATTGCCCCAGAATGATCAGCTCCTCGTCGGGCTGATCGATGTTCATGGGGTGGATCGACATGATATCCGGCGCATGTTCCAGAAAATAGTCGAGATATTGGCTCGCCGCAGCCCGGCGCGGTTCCGGGTCGTGCGGATCGTCGCCGACAAACGGCGCGTAATTCTGGCACTCCCACCATCGCACCCCGGTCATGCCCGGCGCAGATGCCAACATGCGGTGCAGCATGGTGCTGCCGGTTCGCGGCAAGCCGACCACCACGGCGGCAACCTCAATCTTTTCCTGCAGGATTTCGGGGTGCTGTTTGACAAGTTCCACGTGTCGCAGGCGATTGGACAACGCCGAGACGATCATCTGCCTGGCGCCGGCCGCCCCTGCTTCGGTAAGACCTGCCTCCTCGTTCAAGGCAGGGATGAGCGCGGCCAGATTCTCAAAGATCCAGCGATCGCCAAAATCCTGCAATCCGGTTTCGTCCATCGCGTGCTGTTCAAGCACATCGCAGTCAGGCACGTGCGACGCCACTTTGGCCTCCATTGCTTCCTCCTATAATCCCACCGGGCGATCGTCTGCGCGATCTGCTGCCATTCTTGTTATCACCTGCCAGATTGCAGAACGCGCAAGGCTTGGCAACACGCATTCGCTTGACACCGGCCTGACCCATGCGCAACCTTCTGCATCAACAGGTCGCAAGGGAGAGCGAGTGAACATGGGCAGATTGTCGGGCAAGGTAGCTATCATCAGTGGTGCAGCACAGGGCATGGGGGCCGCTACTGCGCGGCTGTTCGTGGCCGAAGGCGCACGCGTCGTCATCTGCGACATCCTCGACGAACCGGCGAGCCGGCTTGCCGAGGAACTGGGCGAAAACGCAGCGTTCTGCCATCTTGATGTGCGGAACGAAGGCGACTGGCAGCATGCCGTCGCCACTGCCGTCGATAGGTTTGGCAAGCTCGACGTGCTGGTCAATAACGCGGCAGTTACCCATTTCACTGCGGCAGAGCACATCAATCTTGAGGATGCGGAACGCGTGCTTGGCATCAATGTCATCGGTGCGATGATGGGCGTCAAACATGCAATCCCCGAGCTGACGAAGAACGCAAACTCGGTGGTGGTCAACATTTCGTCAGTGGATGGCATGCGCGGCTGTAACGGGCTGATTGCCTATACCGCCAGCAAATGGGCAGTGCGCGGCATGACGAAATCCATGGCTTACGAATTTGGCCCAAGGGGCGTTCGCGTGGTTTCAGTGCATCCCGGCGGGATCAACACTGCCATGGGCAACCCCGGTGGACAGACCGGAGACGAACTGCAGCGTCCATACAAGAGGGTGCCACTACAACGGATCGGCGAACCCGAGGAGGTTGCCCGCACGACGTTGTTCGTCTGTTCCGACGATGCAAGTTACATCTCGGGAGCGGAAATCGCGGTCGATGGCGGCTGGACCGCTGGCCATTATGAACCTGCGCTTCCCGGCGCGCCACAGGAGTAGACAGATCATGGAGAACGGTTTTCTGAAGGATCGGGTAGCGCTCGTCACAGGTGGTGGCCAGGGTGTGGGGCGGGGGATTGCGCTGGGGCTGGCAAAAGCCGGAGCCAGCGTCGTTGTCACGGGCCGCACCGAATCCAAACTGGACGATGTGTGTGCCGAAATCGAGGGGATGGGCGGAACGGCAGCCGGCTGGGCCTGCAACATCAAGGACGGCGACGCAATTGGCGCGCTGATAAAGAAGATCGAGGAAAGGTTTGGCCGCCTCGACATTCTTGTCAACAATGCACAGGAAGTGCCGCTTGGCCCTTTGCTGGCCGTGGACGATGATGCTTTCATGGCAGGGTTCGTATCGGGCCCGCTTGCCACTCACCGGTTGATGAAGGCGTGCCATTCCATGCTGAAGCAGGGTGACAACGGTGTCGTGTTCAACCTTGCCTCATCGGCAGGCGTGCGCTGGGACATGGCGAATTATGGGGCCTATGGCGCTGTAAAACAGGCAATCCGCGCACTTACTCGTGCGGCTGCGTCGGAATGGGGGCCTGATAACATCCGCGTACTCAGTATCGCGCCGCACGCCGATTCGCCCGGACTGAAGAAGTGGATTGAAACGAACCCGGAAGAAGCTCGCGTGTTTTTTCAGACGATCCCGCTGCGGCGGGTTGGCGGCTGCGAAACCGACATTGGCGAGGCTGTGGCGGCTTTGTGCGATCCGGCGTTCAGTTACCTCACAGGCGCGACGATCCCACTCGATGGGGGTCAGGCAAACTTCGACTGAGATACATACGATCAAGATCAGCACCGCGCGCCGACAGGTCAAAAGGCAGCGTCGCGCGGTGTGCAGGATTCATGACTGAACAGACGGGTAAAGGAGAGATGCAATGCTGCTGAAGAACAAGGTTATTGTCATAAGCGGGGTAGGGCCTGGAATGGGTCAGTCAATGGCCAAGCTTGCAGCTGCCGAAGGTGCCAAGGTAGGCATCGGCGCGCGCAACAAGGCGTTCCTCGATCAGGTAGCCGGCGAGATAAAGGATGCCGGCGGCGAGGCACTGGCCATGGCAACCGATGTCACCAAAATCGAGGGTTGCCAAAATTTCGCCAAGGCAGTGGCAGACCGGTTCGGCCGCATCGACGGACTGGTGAATTCTGCATACGCGCACGGCGAATGGCTGCCGACCGACGTTGCCAACCCGGAAGAGTTCGCCGGTGTTTTCGATGTTAATTGTGCAGGCGCCTTGCGCATGGCGCAAGCCTGTCTTCCAGCCATGAAACAGGCAGGTGGCGGTGCCATTGTGAATGTGTCGACCATGTCCACAGTCAATCCGTTTCCCGGCGAGGGAGCCTATTCTGCCGGCAAGGGCGGATTGAATGCGCTGACCAGGCACATGGCCAAGGATTTCGGTCGTCACGGCATCCGCGTGAACCTCACCCGGATGGGATGGATCGGCGGCAAGCCGGTTGACGAGTTCATCGAACGGCAGGTGGAAAGCGGCAGACCACGCGACGAGGTCGTCAGCGAAATTACCGACCGGATCCCCTTGGGCATCATACCTCCTGAAGACGATTGCGCACGCAGCGTTCTGTTCTTCGTGTCCGACTATTCCAGTGTAGTGACGGGTGCGTCGCTCGATGTGAACGGCGGGCAGTACATGGCGCCATGATGGCAGGATCAGAAAGGATTGCGACATGAGCGATAACCCGGATGCAAGGGCTGTCTGGCAGGACTTTTGCCAAAAGCTCGACACGATCGGCGATTTGGTCCGCGACGCCGAGTTTGCCACAGAAACGATCGACCATGCCGAAGGCTACCGGTATCTCAGCCGCCTGGCGCGGATTGCGCTCGACATGCATGTGGAGAACGCCGACTCCGACTTTCCAGGCTTCTATGCAGCTTCGCATGCCACTGCAAAAATCGGTGCTGATAATCCGGACAATCTGTACCTCAACGCAACCATCAGCGGAGAGCGCCGCTACAGGATCAGCGGGGAAAAGGGCAGTGTCCCGATCCTGTCGTTCGGGTCCAAGGCCAATCGTTATGCAACAGACGGCACCATGGCTTCGACAGGAGAGCTCGACGCCGCCGACATGCAATTTGCCGCAGATGGCAGTTTCGAAATCATCGCCAGCAAGACCAAGGCCAACGGCAATTGGCTTCCGCTGGACGATGATTCCACGATGCTGCTGGTACGCCAGACATTCCTCGATCGCGCCACCGAACAGCCAGCGAAGGTCACGGTAGAGGCACTGGACGCGCCGCGCACGACGCCTGAGCCGCTGACTGTCCGGCAGCTCGAACAAGGGCTGACAAAGGCGGCGGCTTTCGTTGAAGGAACGGCGCGTACTTTCATGCGCTGGACGCGCATGTTGATCGAGGAGCAGCACAATCAGCTTGCGACGGTCGATCAGGACATGTTCCAGAAAGCAGGCGGTGATCCGACAATCTTCTACCTCCATGGTTATTGGGAGCTCCAACCTGGTGAGGCGCTGGTTATCGACACCAAGGTACCCGACTGCACTTTCTGGAATTTTCAGTGTGACAATGTGTGGTTTGAATCCCTAGATTATCGCAATCATCGCATCCACATTAACGCGCATGGTGCAAAGCTGAACGAGGATGGTACGCTGACCATCGTGGTCGCCGCGCGTGATCCCGGCTTCGGCAACTGGATCGACACGGCCGGCCATGGCCATGGCACCATGTTGTTGCGCTGGACCGGTGCGAGGGAACATCCCGTTCCAAACACGAAAGTGATTAAAATCGATGAGTGATCTTGAAGCGCGTCTCGCCCGCCTTGAGGCGGAAAGCGACATTCGCCGGCTGAAAGCCAGATATCTCAATGCCTGCGATGCCAAGGACGTGGCGGCGATCCGCGCCTGCTTTACCGAGGATGCGGTGCTTGACTTTCCGCCGATCGGGGAGTTTGGCCTCGATGGCTTGATCGACGTGTTCACGCAGATGGCGGTGAACACCCCCATCATCGACGTCCATCAAGGCCACAATGCAGAAATAGATGTGTCGAGCGATGGAGCCGAGGCGAGCGCGCTCTGGAATCTGGGCTATGCCACCTATGATCCACGCACCAAGGGTTTTCGTCTGCTGACAAGCTTCTATAACGACAGATATCGCCGCACACCGCAAGGGTGGCGTATCTGCTACAGCCAGTCGCAGCCAAGAACCGTCGTCGACGGAGTGCTCGCCGAAGGATCGGTCAATGCTTCTTGGACGCTGGAAGACAACCTGAAAGAAAACGGCGTCGACTGATAAGCCGGCGGACCATGCGCGCGGCCTTTAGCGTCGCGTGTGGTCCGCCGATCAGGATAGAGCCATTACGCTTCGGGTCAGGCAGACCAGTCCTGAGGAAAGCCCTTCATATTTTCAGGCGCGAAATATGCGCGCATCGAAGATACCTTTCCTTCTTCATCGAATTCGAAAATGTCGATCACCTCGACCGCCATGTCCGTGCCTTCGAATACGACGGAAAAGGCAAATGCGGCAGAATTCGCGGCCGTACGAATAGGCCCTTCCAACTGCAATTTAGGCTTCATCGCCATGGATCTGGTATAAAACTCGACAATTGCCTCTATACCTACGTGCGCCGGGCTGCCGACAGGATCTTCTACCCGCGCGCCTGCGGAGAAGATCTGTCGCACCGCTTCGGGATCATTGGCAGCAAACGCGGCAATATAGGCGTGAACCGCGGCCGCTTTCTCGTCATGCGTCATCGTCATCCTTCCGGGAAATACCGGCTGATCGTATCAACCACACAGGCAGGCTTATCGTTTTTCTCGATCTCGATCGTAACGCGTACGACTGATTGGATCGCTCCCTTGACCTCTTCGGCCGAAATCAGTTCGCCAGTGCCGCGTATACGGCTGCCGCTGGGTACAGGAGCCAGGAAACGCAGCCGGTCTGCCCCGACATTCACCGCGTGGGCAAAGCCACGTACCTCGATCAGTTGCGGCAAGAACAGATTGGCCAGGCTAAGCGTCAGATAGCCATGTGCAATCGTGGTGCCGAACGGACCGTCTTTTGCCCGCTCGGGATCGACATGGATCCATTGATGATCGCCAGTGACTTCGGCAAAACCGTCAATGCGGGTCTGATCCACCACCAGCCAGTCAGTCGGCCCGAAAGTTGCCCCGATATGGTCCAGAAGCGCCGCCGGCGTTTCGAAAACTCGCGCGCTCATGCGCGCTGACTCGATACGGAAAGCACTTCGCCAGTCATGTAGCTGGAAAGGTCACTTGCCAGAAAAATCATCACATTGGCCACTTCCCACACCTCGGCGGGACGGCCGAATGCTTCACGCGCAGCCAGCTCGTCCAGCAGCTCGTCTGTGGTGACCTTGGCAAGAAAGGCATGCATCGCGATCGATGGTGCAACGGCATTGATGCGTACGCCATGGGCCGCCGCCTCGATAGCGGAACAGCGGGTAAATGCCATCACACCGGCCTTGGCGGCGGCATAATGGGACTGCTCGGCCTGCGCACGCCAACCCAGAACCGATGCGTTGTTCACGATCACGCCGTCGCCGCGCGCATACATCGACGGCAGGAACGCACGCGACATGCGCATGACGGAGGTCAGCGTCACGTCAAGGACGCGGTTCCACTCATCGTCCTTCATGGCAATGACTTCGGCACTGCCGCCAAGCCCAGCATTATTGATGAGGACATCGATTTCGCCAAGCTGGTCGCGGGCTGCGCGGTGAAGTGCCTGCACGTCATCCTCCCGCGTCACGTCGCAGATCGCTGTCTGCGGCCGCGTGCCGGTTTCATCTTTGATGCGGTCGGCGGCTTCACCCAACCGCCGCTCGTGAAAATCGCTGATGAGCACCCGCGCGCCTTCCTCGACCGCGCGTTTGGCCACCGAAAAGCCAATCCCAGTGCCAGCCGCGGCAGTGACGACAACACTCTTGCCGCGCAACAGGTTGTGACCCTCTGGATAAGGCGGGGGGGTCCTGCTCATGTGCCGTAAACCTTCTTGGCGGGAGACCGACCAGCAACGAGGTCATGGACGATATCGCCAACCTCGGCCGCCTTCAACGGACGATTTTTTTCTTCCGACGCCGGTCCATCTGTCCAGCCTTCGGCAATGCGGATTGTGCTGCCGAACGGTTCAAACACCTGCCCCGTCACGTCGGCGGATTGCTTGCTGACCAGCCAGGCGATCAGGGGCGCAGTGTTCTCCGGCGCATAGGGGTCGAACGGCGCGTCCTGTTGTGCCGTCATCGTGTCGGCAAAAGCCGTCATCGTCATCCGCGTGCGGGCGTTGGGGGCCAGCGCATTGGCGGTGATGCCATAGCGTGCCAGTTCCGCCGCCTGCATCAGCGTCAGATTGGCAATGCCAGCCTTGGCCGCGGCATAGGCGCTTTGCCCGATGCTGCCCTGAAGGCCCGCACCCGAAGTGGTGTTGATGATCCGCGCATCGACCGGACGGCCGGCTTTCTGTTCGCCGCGCCAGTAATCTGCGGCGTGGCGGCTGGTGCAGAAATGCCCGCGAAGATGCACGCGCGTCACCGCGTCCCATTCCTCCGGGGTGCAGGACACGAACATGCGGTCGCGCACAAACCCGGCGTTGTTGACCACCGCATCCAGAGTGCCGAATGCCTCGATCGCATCTTTCACCAATTGCCCGGTCTGTTCCCAGTCGGCGACATCGGCGGTGTTGGGAATTGCCTCGCCGCCGTTTGCCTTGATTTCATCGACGACCATTTGCGCGGCGCCGCGGGTTTCGCCTTCCTCGCCATGGGTGCCAACGCCGAGATCGTTGACAACGACCTTGGCGCCTTCTGCCGCCAGGCCCAGCGCATAAGCCTTGCCCAGCCCGTTGCCCGCACCCGTGACGATGACGACGCGACCTTCACATATTCCCACTCTGCCGATCCTCCTTGATCCGTTTGCCGGCGAACCGGTGTTCAGCCCAGCCGCTCGATGATGGTGACATTGGCCTGTCCGCCGCCTTCACACATGGTCTGCAGGCCATAACGGCCGCCTGTCCGTTCCAGTGCATGCAGCATGGTCGTCATCAGGCGCGCACCTGTCGCACCCAGCGGATGACCAAGCGCGATGGCACCGCCCTGCACGTTGACGCGATCATGCGGCACGTCCAGTTCCTTCATCCACGCCATGGGGATGGGGGCAAAGGCTTCGTTACATTCGAACAGATCGATGTCCGAAATCTTCATGCCCGATTTTTCCAGCGCATATTTTGTCGCTGGAATGGGCGCGGTCAGCATCCACACCGGATCGTCCGCCCGGACAGACAGATGATGCACGCGGGCACGTGGTTTCAGACCATGATCCTTCACCGCGCGTTCCGACGCGATCAGGATCGATGCCGCGCCATCGGCATTCTGGCTGGCGATACCGGCAGTGATCACACCGCCTTCCTGCACCGGCTTCAATGCGGCCAGACCTTCCAACGTGGTGGTGGGGCGGATCGTTTCATCATGTTCCAGCCCGCGCACCGGTTCGATCTCCTTATCGAACCACCCGGCATCGGTAGCCGCCTGCGCACGTTGATGCGATGTCAGGGAGAACTGCTCCATTTCCTCACGCGAGAAATCCCATTTACGGGCGATCATCTCGGCCGAGTTGATCTGATTGACGGTGCCGCTGCCGTAACGTGCAACCCACCCTTCGGACCCGCTGAACGGGTCGTCGAACCCATGCGCCTGACCGGCAAACATGGCGGCCGAAATAGGGATAGCATTCATCGCCTGGCTGCCGCCGCATACGACCAGATCCTGCGTTCCGGACATGACGCCCTGCGCTGCGAAATGGAGCGCCTGCTGCGAGGAACCGCACTGCCGGTCGATAGTGGTCCCAGGCACATGCTGCGGCATACCAGCGACCAGCCAGACAGTGCGGCCGATATCGCCCGCCTGTGGTCCGATCGTATCGCAGCATCCCCAAACGACATCATCGACAGCGCCGGGATCGATGCCCGTGCGCTTGATAAGGGCCTTTATCGGTTCTGCACCCAGATCAGCAGGGTGCACGGCGGACAATGTGCCCTTCTTGCGCCCGATCGGCGTGCGTACAGCGTCGATGATATAGGCTTCAGGCATGCGTCAGTTCCTTTGTAAAAGTTTCCGACGGACCGATGTCCATTGCTCCGTCGATCACCATGGCTTCCACCCGGCGAAGATGCGTTGCACGATCCCCCCATGCCCCCGCGAGCGCCCACACCCGTTTCATCCAGAAATGCAGGTCCACCTCATAGGTATAACCCATCGCACCATGCACCTGGATGGCGGTTTCGGCAGCGAGCATCGCCGCATCCGTCGCGGCTATCTTGACATGGCTGACATTCAGGCTGAAACGCTCATCGTTCTGGCTTGCGGCCGCGCGCCACAGCACCGGGCGGGCAAACTCCACTTTAACCGCAACGCTCGCAAGATGATGCTTGATCGCCTGGAAGCGGCCGATCGGCTGTCCGAACTGCTCGCGCTGCTCCGCATAATCAGTGGACAGAGCCATCATCCGTTCGGCAGCGCCGACCATCTGCGCCGCGCAGGTGAGTGCCGCAAGATCGAAAAGCAGCGGATCATGCGTGACTTCGTCGGGAAGGGCAAAAAGCTGGCGCAGCGGATCGACGGTATCCAGCCGATCGGTGACAGGTGCCGGCTCTACCAGCCCCGCACTCGACAGCAGCGCATCGGCGTGGTCCAGATCCGCCACCCAGCCGTTCGCAGGATCGGCGATGGCGATCACTCGCTCGCCGCTGGCAACGCCGTCCAACGCATCTGCCCGGTCTTGGGCAAGAAGCCATGGCACCGCGACAAAGGCGGTATCAGCAAGCGGTTCGGACACATTGGCGCGGCCAAGCTCCACCCCGATCATTGTTGCCTCGAGAAGACCGAGGCCAAGCCCGCCTTTGCTTTCAGGCACCATGATGCCGGCAAGTCCCATCTCGACAAGTCCGCTGCGGATGGCGGGATCGCGCCCGCTACCCTCGTCGAGCGCGCGCAGGACAGCAGGGTCATGCTCGCCATCCAGATATTCCCGCACGGCGTCCCGCAGGTCGATCTGGTCCTGGGAAAAGCTGAAATCCATGACCTTGCTCCCTTATCGCGGCATGCCGAGCAGGCGCTCGGCAACGATGTTGCGCTGGATCTCATTCGACCCGGCATAGATTGGCCCGGACAGGGAAAAAATATATCCTTCGAGCCAGTCGTTGGGCGTGCCGTCAGGCAGCTTGCGCAATTCCGCCGCGGCGCCCAGCAGGCTCATACCCGCGCGGTGCAATGCACGATCCATTTCCGACCAGAAGATCTTGTTCGCACTTGCCTCTGCCCCGATATGTCCGCCGTTCATGACCGTCGTTGCCACCATGTAGGTGTTGAGCGCGTAAGCTTCGGCATCCATCCACGCCTGCAGCACCGCGGCATGGGCGTCAGGCGATGCGGTGTCACGATGCTTGCGGTATAGTTCGACCAGCCGCTGTGCCGCAGCCTGGAACCGGCCGGGCGAACGCAGCATCAACCCGCGTTCGAACCCCGCCGTCGCCATCGCGACGCTCCACCCTTCGCCTTCGCCGGCGATGCAATTGGTTGCCGGTACCCGCACTTCGTCGAGGAAGATTTCGGCAAAGCCGGTATCGCCGTGCAGCTGCCGAATGGGGCGGATCGTCACGCCTTCGGCATCGAGCGGAAAGAGGATGAAGGACAATCCCTTGTGCCGCTTGCTGTCGGCATCGGTGCGGAACATGCCGAAGCCCCAGTCGGCAAAGGCAGCGCGGCTCGACCATGTCTTCTGGCCGTTCAGAATGTAATCATCACCTTCGCGCCGGGCCGTGCTGCGGATCGCTGCCATATCCGATCCTGCGCCGGGTTCCGACCATGCCTGCGCCCAGATCTTCTCACCCCTGGCCATTGGAGTGAGGAACCGCGCCTTCTGCTCGTCGGTGCCATATTCCATGATCGTCGGACCAAGGAG
The DNA here is from genome assembly GCF_031846435.1 of Croceicoccus esteveae. Classification (NCBI taxonomy): domain Bacteria; kingdom Pseudomonadati; phylum Pseudomonadota; class Alphaproteobacteria; order Sphingomonadales; family Erythrobacteraceae; genus Croceicoccus; species Croceicoccus esteveae. The sequence continues at coordinate 258,017 of NZ_JAVRHS010000002.1, read as the reverse complement.
GAAAATACCGTTCTGGTTCGCACGCAACGGGGCACCCGCGCGCCAGTATTCTTCTTCAAAGATCAGCCAGCGGATCAGGTCCAGCCCGCGCCCGCCATAGGCTTCGGGCCAGGTGACCATGCCCCAATTGCCCTCTGCCAGCTTGCGTTCCCATTCCACATGCTGGTCATAACCCTCCCGCCCCTCAAGCGTGAGGAGGGGTTCGTCAGGGACATTTGCTTCCATCCAGGCGCGCACCTCCTGACGGAAGGCCTGCTGTTCGGGCGTGAAGGAAAGATCCATCAGAACTTCGCCGCGCCCTTGGTTTCGACAAAGGCGTCGCGTGATTTCTGGCTGTCTTCGTGCATGTACATTTCCAAGGTGAAACCCTGTTCCCAACGATAGCCGCGATCGACGTCACGCGGCTCCAATCCGTTCAACGCTTCCTTGGCGATGACCAACGCCTTGCGGCTCTTGCCGGCGATGACGCCGCAAAAGTCGTGCGCTTCCTCGACCAGGCGGTCTGGCGCCACAATTTTCTCGACCCCGCCAAGCCGGTAAGCCTCTTCCGCCGGAATGCGCCCACCGGTGAAGAACGCCGCCCGCACCTTGTGCAGTGGCAGCATGCGCGACAGATGGCTGGCGCCGCCCATTGCCCCGCGATCAACCTCCGGCAACGAAAAATACGCACCTTCGGCCGCAATGATCGTGTCGCTCGCGCCGCAAATGCCGATGCCGCCACCGATTACAAAGCCGTGCACCGCCACGACCACCGGAACCTCGCAATCGCGAATGGCCTTGAAAGTGAGGTAATTGCCCCTGTTCAACAGCGTGATGCGATCGGGATGCGCCTGCATCTCCTTGATGTCGACGCCGCCGCAAAAGCCGCGACCTTCGGCCCGGATCAGCACGACATTCACGTCCGGGTTGCGACCCGCTTCGGCGATAATGGCCGGCAGGCTGTTCCACGTCTCGCTGTCAAATGCGTTCACCGGCGGCACGTCGAACACAATTTCGGCAATCCGATCCTTAATGGCATGGGTGACCGGCATCAGGCAGCTCCGGCTGAAGGTGAGGCGGTTGGTTGAGTGTTTGGCTGAGTGTTCGACAGGGCAGTTGACTGCGTAGCGCCCGCCAGCATGCTCATCGCCTCAAGCCGGGCATGCGCCTCAACCATGATGGATTGCACAAGGTCCGCGCAGCTTGGCAGATCGTCGAGCCGGCCAGCGACCACGCCCGTTGCCATGAGGCCGTTTTCCACATCGCCATCGACGACCGCGCGCTGGATCATCATGGGGGCGGCCGCCGCCAGCATCGCCTGCGGCAGGCTCATCCCGCCATGCGACGTCATGCCACGCGCCGATTTCAGCATTTCACCCGCGCTCGCGCCGGTCAGCCGCTTCATGCGCAGCCCGCTCTCGACAGCACGCCGCCACAGGCCGGCCGTATTGGATTCGTCGATCCGGCGCAGCGCCTGGTTGCGGATCATCCGCTGCGGAATGCCGTCCACCTTGGTGGTGACGGTGATGTCGTCTGTGCCCGCCGCGACGTAGCGCTGCTTGACCTGTTCGGGCGGCGCGCTTTCCTTCGTCATCAGGAACCGGGTGCCCATCGCAATTCCGCACGCGCCATAGGCAAGCGCCGCGGCCAGCGACCGGCCATCGGACATGCCACCCGCCGCAACGACCGGCACATTCACCGCGTCCAGCACCTGCGGCAGCAGCACCGTGGTGGGAACAGAGCCGGTGTGCCCGCCGCCTTCGCCGCCCTGTACGGTCACCGCATCAACGCCGAGCTGCACCATCTTCAGCGCATGCTTGACCGCGCCGACGGTCGGCATGCACACGATGCCGGCATTCTTGAACCGCGCGATCATGCCCTTGTCCGGCCCCCGGCCAAACGACACCGCCCGCACCTGTTCGCTGTTTTCAAGAATGATATCGACGATCTGTGCCGCGCCCGGCTGGAACATGTGGAAATTGACGCCGAACGGCGCGTCTGTTCCCGCTCTCACCAGGCCAATTTCCTTGCGCAGTTCATCGGGCGTCATCACCGCGCCGGCGAGGAACCCGAACGCACCGGCGTTGCTGGTCGCGATGACGAGCGGCGCGGTCGCGACCCAGCCCATCGCGGTTTGTACGACTGGGTAGCGGCATCCCAGCAAGCGGGTGAGGGGGGTGGCGAGTGGTGGCGCCATGCTGTCAGATCCGGTCATGCATCCTCGCCTGCGGCTTTCTTGTTGGCGCTCGCCATGCCCTTGCCGTCCAGCCCGCCCAGCGAATTGCCGGCGGTAAGATCATTCTGAGCATGGGCGAAATGGTGCATGTGGAACACCGCATCCATGGCGGTTCGCTTGCCTCGCAGATCCTCGACATGGTTCAGCGCCTGTTTGGTCAGCCAATTGCCCAGCCGGGGCCGGGTCCCAATTTCCGCGGCAATCTTGGCGGTTTCCTCGCGCAGCGTATCACGCGGGAAAAGACGGTTTACCATGCCGAATTGATGGGCGCGCTCTGCCGGCATGCGTTCGCCCAGCAGCAGGAACTCCTTGGCAATACGTGGCGGCAGTTCGAACCCGTGCGCGAAATATTCGACGCCGGGAATACCCATCCGATTGACCGGATCCTGAAAAAACGCATCGTCGGACGCAATGATCAGATCGCAGACCCATGCCAGCATCAACCCGCCGGCGATGCAGGCACCCTGCACCATGGCGATGGTCGGCTTGGGAATGTCGCGCCAGCGGCGACACATGCCAAGATACACTTCCTGTTCCCGGGTGTAGAGCAGCTCCGCTCCCGGCCGGTCGGTATGATCGCCGAACATCAGGCGCCGCTCGAACGGGACGAGTTGATCGCGCCCGGGCGTGCCGATGTCGTGCCCGGCACTGAAATGCTTGCCCGCGCCGGCCAGCACAATGACCTTTACCTCGTTGTCATCGTTCGCGCGGCCGAACGCATCGTCCAGCGCATAGGTCATCTGGCTGTTTTGCGCATTGTTGAACTTGGGGCGGTCCATGGTGATCCATGCGACCGCGCCGTCCCGTTCGTATTTTACCGGCTCATCCGTTTCGTAAACGGGGTTCTGTTCCTGCCGGGGGACGAAGGCGTCGCTCATCCGGCTCTCCTTGCAGGCGGGTTGTCCTTCATCACCTTGGCGCGCAGATTGTGCGGATCCATCCGGCCGATGATCTCCAGCGCCTCTGCGGTCGGCAGCGGCGTTTCGCCGATATCGTCGGCTTTCGCCAGCTCGAAACCGGTTGCCTCCTGCACTTCGTCGAATGTCACTCCGGGGTGCAGATGAACCACGCGAATGGCATGATCAGGTCCGCCAAAATCCATCACGCACAGATTTGTGACGATACGGCGCAGGTCAATGGCGGAGTAATTGCCGCCCTTGATGCGCTTGGCCGGATTGTAACCCGCGCTCGACACCATGTCGACTTCGCCTTCGACGAAGACGCGCTTGCCGTGCTGCGGAATGAACATGGAGTTGGGGTGATAGATCGAATTGCCCGGGAAACCGCGCACGCCCAGCATCTGCACCTTGGGCTGCTCATGCGTTCCGCCCAAATAGGACAGGTTGGTCTGCCCGAACCGGTCGATCTGCGTCGGCGTCACCATGGCATGGCGGCGGCCGGTCCAAACCGCGCTGTCGAAAAAGCGGGAGAAGGGCAGATAGCCTGCACGCTTGCGGTCGTTGTAATCGCGCGGGCCGATCGGCACCGGCTGTTCCACCAGCCACGCTTCACCATCTGTCATCAAGAGGCCCGGCGAGTGGGACAGCCGCGCCAGGCTGGCGCCGAGCCGGGGCACAGTGCCGACGCCGGTGGCGATGATCTCGCGCTCGGTTCGGAATGCTTCTGCGCAGGCGAAAATGCACAGTTCGGCAAGGGAAATGTCGGTCATGTCTGCATTGCCTTCCATCACATCACCGGCAGCGGCAATGCCGCAATCTTGTCCACGCCGCCAACGCTGGCCTGGTAAGCGGCCTCGTCCTTGCCGACGAACCGGTCGGAAACCTGCGACCAGTCGCCGGGATCCTTGGCCGCGGCCGCGTAATCCTTGAACCAGCCCATGTCCCAGCCATAGGCGGGCGGCATCGACGAAGGATGCGCGCCGCCGGGCATTTCTACCACGCCCGACACGAAGCAGCGCTCGATCGCATTGGCCGCGACATCGTCGGGATGGCTGTCCTCCATCTTCTCGACCAGTTCCTCGCAACTGACAAAGGTGCGCTTGGCCGCCTTGGCGAACCACGGATCGTAATAGTAATCAGGTCCGAGAAACTGGTTGTTGCCGCGCCAGTCGCAGCGGTTTGCGTGGATCAATGCAACATCAAGCTTGATCGCCGGCATTGCCAGCATGACCTCGCCATCGTCGTAAGGTGACTGTACCGTCTTGATCCCGCCAAGCTCGGCAAGATCGGTGCCAAGCCCGACGCGGGTCGGCAGGAACGGCATATCGAACGCCGCTGCTTTCAATCCCCACTGGAACATGCCTTCGTCCATTTCAAAGACGTCGATCTGTCCTGCCTCGCGCGCTTTCCTGAACCAGGGCTCCAGGGGGATCGCATCCAGCGATACGAACGCAAAGATCAGCTTCTTCACCTTGCCCGCCGCGCACAGCATGCCGACATCCGCGCCGCCAAACGCCGCGATGGTCAAGTCCTTCACATCGCTGCGCAAAATCTCGCGCACCAGCGCCATGGGCTTGCGCCGTGGCCCCCATCCACCGATGCCGACGGTCATGCCGTCCTCGATTTGCGCAACGATGTCGCGCGCACTCATCCGCTTGTCGAGATCAGCCACGGGCCGCTCCTTCGATCATTTCGTCACGATTATCCGTCATTGTCCGAAATCCCATCTGTGCCCCCACAGGTCCTCCTTCTCGGTGAAGGTCGGCGTGAACCTGCTCCAATCCTCGGTCAGCAGCCCGCCACATCCATATTCCATGTCGAAGCCGGCCGGAGTCCGCACGTAAAAGCTGATCATGTGATCGTTCGTATGCCGCCCCAATGTGGAGGAAATATGGCAGCCGGCGTCAAGCGCCCGATCAAGCGCAAATCCCACATCGTCAATGGTCTGCACTTCGAGCATGGCGTGAATGGCGCCGCTTGGTGCAGGAAACTCACCAAAAGCTATGGCATGGTGGCGCGGCCCGGCGGCATGCATGAAGGCCAGCCCCAGACCCGCTGCCGGGCCGTCAGGAAAATGCACCCGCATTTCGTCACTCATCCCAAAACCCAGGCAATCGCGATAGAATGCCCGGGTTTCTTCAAAAGCGCTGCTCGGCAAGACGATATGGCCCATGCCGCCGTCGCCTGTGACAAATCCGCTGACCGCCTGCGGCGATACAAACGGCGTACCGGATACCCTGCTGCCCCAGACAAGTTCGATTGCATTGTCCGAGGGATCGGTGAAGCTGGCGAGGCCTGACGCCGCCCGTCCGGCTGCCTCCTGTGTGGTGTGGTGCGTGACCTTGTGGCCCGCAGCCTCCACCCGCTTGAGCACGGCTGCCCAGTCGGCCTCGTTCGCGCATTCGAAACCGGCAGCGGCAAAACCGTCGCGATCCGACTTTTCGATGCGCAGGCGCCACGGCCGTGCGTCGATCCTGAAATCGAGCCGGTCTGCTTCATCATGCGCCAACGCAACGCCAAGGATGTCGCAGCCAAAGCTGCGCCACGCAGCGGTATCCTGTGCGGCGATGCGGATGTAGGCGAGCGACCGAACGGCCATCGGCAATCCCCTTCTTGCTAAAGCGAGTTTCCTGCCATGCCGAACGCATGGTATCTGCACACTACCCTACGCAGATTTGCCGAGGTAGCAATACGCAATTCAGCAGGATTTATAAATATAACCATCACTTCGCGTATATGCCAACGCCCTCAGACAGTCCGGCCGCGCCTCGTGACTGGCGTGGTGCGTCCTGCTCGTTTTCTTCAGCTCAGACGCCGCGATCTGCAAGGTCCTGTGCCACACGCCGTCCCGAAAAGATGCAATCGGCAAAGCTGAGACCGCTGACATAGGTCTGCGAGCACAGGCCGATCGCACTGCGGCCTGCTGCATATAATCCCTTGATTGCCGCGCCATCAGGACCAAGCACGCCGCCTGTGTCCTCGTCCACGCGCAAGCCACCTACCGACATGATCGCCAGCGCCAGCAACCGGCTGTCAATGGATGCATCCATGGCATAGAACGGGCCGCGGGCAATCGGACGCATGTCGTGAACCGTCTTGCCGAAAGCGTCGGTGCCGTTTCCGGCAATCACGTCATTGTAGCGGGCGACGGTCTCACTCAAAGCAGCGGCAGGCATCGCGAGTTTATCGGCAAGTGCCGTCAGCGTGTTTGCCCGCCTGGCATTGAACAGCAGGTTGATCATGGTGACCTGCCGCTGAAAGGGCACGATGCGTTTGTCCCGGGCTTGTGCAAACGCGGCCTTGCGGCTGGCCGCATCGTAGATAACCCAGGCCTTGCCACCTGGCTGCTGTGCGATGCAGTCGCCCATCGTGGCGCCATAAACGGTTTCATCGACGAACCTTTGCCCGCCAGCGTTGACGACAATTGCGTCGGACCACGCCTTGGGCGGATTGATGAACCGCCATGCGCTGATCCGCTCCATGAGAGCAGTGGTGCCGCCCGCCGATGCCCCCAGCAGAATGCCCGACCCGTCGTCGCCAAGCGTACCATTTGGCATCGCCTTCAGAAACTTGGGAGCGAAATGGGCCAGCATCGCCCTGTTCAGCACGTAGCCGCCTGCGCTGATCTGCACTCCGCGCTGCGCCCGCACCATGAAGGGAACGGCGGCGCGCTGCGCAATGGCAAAAGCCTTGTTCAATGACCGGCGGCCAAGCGCGATGGTCAGTGCCGACAAGGGAAAGCTTGGGGGCAGCGCTGCAAGCATCCGGTCGGCCCGGGTCAGAAGCCGGGCAAACCGGTCCGCATCGCGGCCGGGCATGATCCGCATCCCCGCCACCCCGATGACTCGCCCGGCGTCATCCATGACCAGTTGCCGTGCCTGCGCATATCGCAACAGGCGCATACCCTTGGCGAGCGCCGCTTCTTCGAGCCGGGCCGTGATTGCCCTGCCCAGACCCCATGCCTTCTTCCCGTTGCGGGCGTAGGCGCGATGCCCGCGCGGCGCCGGTTTTGCCTTGGCCGCGTATTCAGCCACCAGGCTGTTGTCAGGATGGTAGAGGAATTTGTCGAGTGGCGGGTAGGATGCCTTGTGCGGCCAGTAGCTTGGGTCAAAGCGTCCACCATGGGACATGATCCAGTCGATCGTTTCGGGGCTGCCGGCGACGAACCGTTCCAGCGCCGGGCGCGAAATGACCTCGCCTGCCTCCATCGACAGATAGGCAAGCATGTCCTCGGGGCGGTCCTCGATGCCCGCTGCCCGCTGGATTGCTGTGCCGCCACCAGCGTAAAACACGCCGCCGTTGGCCGCGGTGGAGCCGCCTTGTGCAAACCGGTCGAGCGCAATCACGCTCATGCCCTGTTCCACCGCCTGAAGTCCTGCGGCAACACCTGCGCCGCCGAGTCCGACGATGACGAGGTCGGCCGCATCATCCCAGTGCGCGTCGTCGGGATTGGCAAGGACGAGCGGTGCATCGATCTGCACCCCCATTGCCATCGCAAAGGCCGGCACAGCATTCGTAGTGGGCATTTCGCCGGTTTGCGCAGCCGTCAAGGCATCTGGCCGGGGGGACTGTCCGCCCATCCTCAGCCTGCTCGCCTGGCGGTGTCGTCGCGCATGGATCGCCAGGGCGGGCTTTCTCCACCACCATCGACACGCAAGGATCCGCCGCTGACGTAGCTGGCAAGAGGCGAGGCCAGCCAAGTTACCGCATCGGCGATTTCCTGCGCGCGCGCCAGCCTGCCTGCGCCGATGTTTGCTGCAATCCGCTGCTGTGCCTCGGCATCGCCGTAGGTCGCTTCGGTCTGCTCGGTTTCGACATAGCCGACAATGACGATGTTGCTGCGGATATGCGGACCCCATTCGATGGCAAGGCTTTGCGTCCAGCCGGTCAGCCCGGCCTTGGCCGCTGAATATGCCGCTGTCATCGGGGAGGGCCGAATGGCCGACACACTCGAGATGTTCACGATGTTGCCATCGGACGATCGCATCAGCAGCCGATGGGCAAAACGCGCCGTGTGCATCGGGCCGAGCAGGTTGAGACCCACGATGGCTTCGGTAAAACGCGGCGATGCGGTGGCGGCATCCGCTTCGGGGCTGCCGCCGGCGTTGTTGACCAGGATGTCGAGGCCGCCATGCCGTTCCTCGATGGTGGCCATCATCGCTTCCACCGATTGTGCGTTGCGCACATCGCAGCTGACGTAGTCGAAAGGACAGTCGGGATCGGCGTCGCTTCGGCCGCAGACAACCGGGGTGGCTCCTGCATCGGCAAGCCGCTGCGCGATTGTCCTGCCAATTCCCTTCGCTCCGCCGGTGACCAGCGCGGTTCTGCCGTGCAGATCTATGGCAATTCCCGACATCAACATCTCCCGCTCTTTATTCATCACTGGCTTTCTTGTTTTCTGGCATTCAGCAACAGACGTGCGGACGATTGTCGAAGAGGTAGCCCAACCTGCAGCGCAATATTGCCAAGGCAGCGAGGTTGCACAGACCCGGCGCAGTTTCAAGCAGGGTTCCCGCGCAACGGCGCACAACGTCCCTGCGATTTTGCACACAGGCACTTCACCATTGACGAATTGCGTAATCATAGGTATATTTCGCTACGAATTAAGAGAGTGCATGCACAAAGTAGCTTGTCTACGCGTTGCAATCGCCTGATGAGAGGAGCACACCATGACTGCAAGACTGGCCGTCGACAGCCATGCGACACAGATTATTCCATCACCTGAAACGCTGATCGAGCGCGCCCGGGCCATGATCCCTGTCCTGCAGGAGCGTGCCCGCGACGTGGTGCGCAACCACCGGGTCTCAGACGACAGCATCGCGGAAATGCAGGCGGCAGGCTTCTTTCGCGTGCTGCAACCAAAGCGCTTCGGCGGCTATGAAATGCATCCCAACACATTCTTCGCCATTCAGAAGCTGCTGGCCGAAGGCTGCATGTCGACGGGCTGGGTCTATGGCGTGGTTGGCTGCCACCCTTATGAGCTGGCGCTGTTCGATGAGCGGGCGCAGGCAGAGGTGTGGGGAGAGGATGATACGACGCTGGTATCCTCAAGCTATCAGCCGGTCGGCAAGGTGGAGCGGGCAGAAGGCGGGTTCTACCTGTCGGGCCATTGGGGATTTTCTTCGGGCAGCGGCCATTGCGACTGGGTAATCCTTGGCGCGCTGGTCCCGCCGCAGGTTGAGGGAGGCGCGCCCGATTCGCGCGCCTTCCTGATCCCGCGCAGCGACTATCGTATCGAAAAGGCGTGGGACGTGTTCGGCCTTCAGGGCACCGGCAGCGAAGACATCATTGTCGATCGGGTCTTCGTCCCCGAATATCGCACGCACCGGGCCGAAGATGGCTTCTTGTGCAGCAATCCGGGTCAGGCAGCGAACGATTCGGCGCTTTACCGCCTGCCCTGGGCGCAGGTATTCGTCCGCTCGGTGTCCACCGCGGCATTCGGCGGTGCCCGTGCCGCAGTCAAGGCTGCCACACAGATCATGCAGGATCGCGTGTCGACCAATACCGGCAAGGCCAGCAAGGCCGATCCCGTGCTGCAACAGGCCCTTGCCCGCGCGCACGCCGAGATTCTCGAGATGGAGCTCACCCACAAAACAAGTTTCGAGCAGCTCATGGCCCATGCAGAGGCGGGCGAGGCCATTCCTATGGAACTGCGGGCGCTTTACGCGTATCAATCCTCGTCCGTGGTGCGGCGCCTTGCCGATCTCGTCGATGATCTGATGCCGCTGCTGGGCGGAAGGGCCATTTACATGTCGAGCCCTATCGTCCAACCTTGGCTCGATTTGCATGCGGCGCGCGCCCATGTCGCCAATGATCCGGGCAATCGCGCCAGCGATGTGCTGGGCACCATGGCGGGAGAGGCGCCTGCCTTTAAATTCCTGTAGGGAGACGATTGGCCATGGATCTTGAACGCGAGCAGATAGCTGTATCGGGCGGTTATGAACTGTCGGTGGCGCATGGCGGCCCGACGGACGGCCCGGCAGTTGTCTTCCTCCATGGCAGCGGACCCGGCGCATCGGCGGAATCGAATTTCAAACAGAACATCGATGCCTTCGCCGATGCGGGCTACCGGGTGATCCTGCCTGACCTCATCGGCTATGGCGGTTCGTCCATGCCCGAAGGGATCGACTACACTCTGCAATTGTTTACCGATACCGTTTATGAAGCGCTGCAAAAGCTCGGCATCAAAAAAGCGGCGCTGGTGGGCAATTCGCTGGGCGGGGGCATCGCCCTCCAGATGGAGCTTGATCATCCCGGCTATGCGACAGCAATGGTGCTGATGGCGCCGGGCTGCATCGAGGAGCAGGCAAGCTATTTCACCATGCCCGGCATCAAGAAGATGGTGTCCGGGTTCGGCGGGCCGGACTTCAACGTCGAGGAACAGCGGCGGCTGGTCTCGAACCTCGTTTATGATGCTTCGATCATTTCCGACACGCTGGTGAAGGAGCGGTTCGCCGTCGCCAGCAAGCAGCCCAAGGACGTGCTCGCCCGGATGAAAACGCCCAACCTCGGTCCGGAACTTGGCAAGGTAAAGTGCCCGATATTCGTCCTTTGGGGGCTTAACGACGAGTTTTGTCCTGAAAGTGGCGCCCGTCACTTCCTTGACAAATGCGAGGATGCGCGCTGCCTGACCTTCAACACGGTCGGACACTGGGTGCAGGTGGAGCGTGCTGCCGAGTTCAATCGCTATGCGGTCGATTTCCTCAATGACCAACGCTGAAGACCATGGCCGGCGGCTCTATGAAGCCCTGCGCAGCGGAACGACCATCCCGCCGCTGATCGCAGCGGACCCGTCGCTGACCATTGACGACGCCTATGCGATCAGCCTTGCTTTTCTGGCCCGGCGGCAGGCAGATGGCGAAAAGGTGGTCGGCAAGAAGATCGGCGTCACATCCAAGGCCGTGCAGGACATGCTGGGTGTGCATCAGCCCGACTTCGGCTTTCTTACTGATGCGATGGATACCGGCTCCCGGATCGACATCGCGGCCAACCGCCTCATCCATCCGCGTGCCGAGGCGGAAATTGCATTTCTGCTTGCAAAGCCGCTGAATGGACCGGGCGTGACAGAGGCGGACGTGCTGGACGCGACGCACAGCATCGCACCGTGTTTCGAGATCGTCGACAGCCGCATCGACGATTGGAAGATCGCGATTGTCGATACTGTCGCGGATAATGCGTCGTGCGGCGTCTTTGTGCTGGGTGAAGCGCGGGCAGATCCACGCGACTTCGACCTGCCGAACCTGAAGGTCACAGTGACGAAGAACGGCGCGCCGCTTTCGGAAGGGCTTGGTTCTGCTGTGCAGGGCTCTCCGCTCACCGCCGTTGCCTGGCTCGCCAACACGCTTGGTCAGCATGGCGTCAGTCTTGATGCCGGTGACATCATCCTGTCGGGCAGTCTGGTGCCGCTGGAGCCAGCACGTCCCGGAGACCGCTTTGTCATGGAACTGCATGGCGTCGGCACCTGTGCCGCAAATTTCACGTAAGGAACGATACAATGACGCGAGTAAAGGCTGCAATCATTGGCTCGGGCAATATTGGCACCGATCTGATGATGAAAATGGTGAAATACCCACAGAACATGGAGCTGGTCGCAGTCGTTGGCATTGACGAGAAATCCGAAGGCCTGGCAATGGCGCGCGAACATGGCGTTGCCACCACGCATGATGGCATCGACGGCTTGCTGGCGATGGATTGTTACCCCGACATCCGCATCGTGTTCGATGCGACCAGCGCCTATGCGCACAAGCTGCACGATGAAAAACTGCGCGCCGACGGCAAGCAGGTGGTCGACCTCACCCCGGCAGCGATCGGGCCGTTCACGATCCCGCCGGTCAACATGGAAGCCAATCTGGATGCCGGCAATGTCAATATGGTGACCTGCGGTGGACAGGCGACAATTCCGATGGTGGCCGCAGTCTCGCAAGTGGCGACGGTGCATTATGCCGAGATCGTGGCGTCCGTGTCCTCCCGGTCGGCAGGGCCGGGCACCCGCGCCAATATCGATGAATTCACCCGCACGACTGCCCGCGCGATCGAGGACGTCGGCGGCGCGGAAAAGGGCAAGGCAATCATCATTCTCAACCCGGCCGAGCCGCCGATGATCATGCGCGATACGGTGTTCACCTTGTCCGAGGGTGCGGACGAGGATGCAATCCGCGCGTCGGTGCAGGCGATGGTGAAGAAAGTGCAGGGCTACGTGCCGGGCTACCGGCTGAAGCAGGATGTCCAGTTTGAACGCTATGGCGACAACAACCGGCTGCATATCCCCGGCCGTGGCGATTTCACGGGCCTGAAAACCTCGATCTTTCTCGAGGTCGAGGGTGCTGGCGACTATCTGCCCAGCTATTCCGGCAATCTGGACATCATGACTGCGGCGGCCAAGGCAACGGGTGAACTGATGGCCGAACGGATTGCGGCAGGAAAGGTGGCGGCATGACCTTCGATGTAAACACGCAGAAACTGTACATTCAGGATGTGACCCTGCGCGATGGCATGCACGCCATCCGCCACATGTATGGCATCGATCATGTGCGCGATATCGCTCGCGCACTGGATACAGCCGGAGTGGACGCAATTGAGGTTGCGCATGGCGACGGCCTGTCTGGCGCCAGCTTCAATTACGGCTTTGGCGCGCATACCGATTGGGAATGGCTGGAAGCGGTGGCCGACGTGCTTACCCGCTCGGTCCTCACGACGCTCATCCTGCCGGGTGTCGGCACGGTCGAGGAACTGCGCCGTGCTTATGACCTCGGCGTGCGTTCGGTGCGGGTGGCAACCCATTGCACCGAGGCCGACGTGTCGAAGCAGCACATCGGCATCGCGCGCGATCTCGGCATGGATGTGGCCGGGTTCCTGATGATGAGCCACATGATCGAACCCGATGCACTGGCCCAGCAGGCGGCATTGATGGAAAGCTACGGCGCGCAATGCGTCTATGTCACCGACAGCGGTGGCGCGCTCGACATGGATGGTGTGCGCGACAGGTTCCGCGCTTACAAGAAAGTGCTGAAGCCCGAAACCGAACTGGGCATCCATGCGCATCACAATCTGTCGCTCGGCGTTGCCAATTCGATCGTCGCGGCACAGGAAGGCGCGGTGCGCATCGACGCCAGCCTTGCCGGCATGGGTGCAGGCGCGGGCAATGCTCCATTGGAAGTGTTCGTCGCTGCCGCCGATCGCAAGGGCTGGAACCATGGCTGCGACGTCATGGCATTGATGGATGCGGCCGAGGATCTGGTCCGCCCGTTGCAGGACCGGCCTGTGCGTGTGGACCGCGAAACGCTGGCGCTCGGCTATGCAGGTGTTTATTCCTCCTTCCTGCGTCACGCGGAAAAGGCAGCGGATGATTACGGACTCGATACGCGTGCAATCCTGGTCGAACTTGGCCGGCGCAAGATGGTCGGCGGGCAGGAGGATATGATCGTCGATGTCGCACTCGACATGCTGAAGGAACAAGAGGCCGCATCATGAAGGCGTCGCTTCACCACCCGCTTCAGGCAGCGGATGTCATACAATGGGACCATCATTGCGATGTGGCGGTAGTCGGATTTGGTGCAGCGGGCGCCTGTGCCGCGCTGGAGGCAGCGCGCGCTGGCGCCAGTGTAACCCTGTTTGAGATGGCAGGCGGCAGCGGCGGTGCATCCGCATTGTCAGGCGGTGAAATCTACATCGGCGGCGGCAGTGATGCGCAAACGGCTGCTGGATTTTCCGACAGCGCGGAAGCGTTGGAGACTTACCTGCAAATGGCGGGCGGTCCGGATGCCGATGCGGACAAATGTGCGCTTTATGCCCGCAACAGCCTCGATCATTATCAATGGCTCAAGGATCAGGGCGTCCCTTACAAAGGCACCTATGTTCCCGGCAAGGTCATCGAGCCGACCACTGACGATACGCTGATCTGGTCCGGAAGCGAACTTGCCTGGCCCTTTCGTGAACAGGCAGCACCCGCGCCGCGCGGCCATGTCATTCAGCATGAAGGCTGGGGCGGCGGACGCAAGCTGGTCGACATTCTGGAAGCGCGCACCGTCGAAGCAGGCGTGGACGTTCAGTGCAACGCCCGGGTGACCGCGCTCATCATGGACGGGCGGGCAGTAGCCGGCCTTGTGGTGCGTCAGGATGGTCAGGAGCGCTGCATCCGAGCGACGCGTGGAGTGATCCTGTGTACAGGCGGGTTCTGCATGAACGAAGACATGCTCCGCCGGTATGCACCCCATGCAGCAAAACTCAACGACCCTATTGGCGTGAACGACAACGGTTCGGGCATCGAAATGGGCATGGCGGCGGGCGGCGATGCCATCCATCTGGACGAATTTTTCTCCACCTGTCCGTGGATCATGCCCGACAGCCTTGCACAGGGCGTTTTCGTCAATGTGGCTGGCAACCGCTTCATCGGCGAGGACGCGTATCACGGGCGGGTCAGCCGCACCATGCTGGATCAGCCGGGCGGCCACGTCTATCTGCTGGTCGACAATGCAACCTTTGCCCAGCCTCTCGACATTGCTCGCATAGAAATCGCAGCTGTCGGAGAAAGCTGGGAAGAGGTGGAGGCAGAGCTCGGCATGGAACCGGAGACATTGTCGGCAACGATGCGTGTTTACAACCGCAATGCGGCACAGGGGCGCGATCCTCTCTTCCATCGCGGGCCAGAATTCATGACACCCCTGGTCGAAGCGCCTTTCGCTGCCCTGAAGCTGGATTTTTCGACCAGCTATTTCAGCTTCTTCACGTTGGGGGGATTGAACACGGCACCCACAGGCGAAGTGCTGGATCGAGGCGGTATCCCTGTGCCGGGCCTTTATGCCGCCGGTCGGGCAAGCTGCGGCCTTCCGAGATGGGGGCACGGCTATTCTTCGGGCATGAGTCTTGCGGATTGCACATTTTTCGGCAGGCAGGCAGGATTATCTGCCGCGAGAAACGAACCTGCCGATGCCGTGTCAAACCGCAGCATTGATGTGGTGAGCGCCGAATAGGACAAGATTGGCGGCAACATCCGGCTCGAAAGCCGGAACGCTTGGTTTATAAAAAACAAAGACGAGAGGATTGTCCTGATGCTGGATCTGCAAGCGATTGAACTTATCAAACGATTGAAGTATAATTACTGCCGCTCGATAGATACTTGCAACACCGCCATGTTGCGCGAAGTGTTCGCCGAGGATGCCAAGATCGATTATCGCGGCGGCACTTACAGATTTGAAATGGCAGGGAGAGACGGTATTGTCGATGCGCTTGAAACCGCGTTTCACAAGGATTTCATCGCCTCGCATACTGTTCATATGCCGATCATTGATGTCGACGGTGACCATGCCACGGGCAAGTGGACGCTCGTCGATTACGCGCTTAACCTAGCAAAGAACAACGAAACGACAGTTGGTGCTGCACATTACGATGATGAATATGTGCACAGGGACGGCCGCTGGCAAATCCTGCGCAGCCAGTACGAACGGGTCTACGAACGCGTTTATCACGATGCGGACCCCTACCTTACCGCACATATGCTGCCGGATCTTCACGCCGCTCGCGGTTGATCGGCAATGCGGCGCCGGATCCTCGGACTGCGCGCAAGTTCAGTCCTTGGCGAGGCGCCGCGCCAGCCCGTCCCACAGGCTGGGTGAGGCCGCGGCAATCAGTCCCGTGCGATTATCGTCGACGCGGTAGGTGGTGCCATCAGGTCGCGCTGCCTTGCCACCCGCTTCGTTCAGCCATAGCACGCCTGCAGCATGGTCCCATGGCAAGGTCCTGTTGAACAGGGAAACATCGTTCACGCCGGTGGCAAGTCGGGGGTATTGTTCTCCCGCACATCGGGGAATATCCACCATCATGTAAAACGGCGCGACATCACGGGTCAGCTGGGCGCGCTCTGCAATGTCGGCATAAAGCATCGACACAGCAGCAACGGGCGGTTCGATACCGGTACTGCGCGCATGAACGCGAATGCCATTGATGTAAGCTCCCTCGCCGCGGACTGCATGGCAGGTCCGCCCGGTCAACGGATCATGTATCCAACCGGCTAATGTTTCCCCCCTTTGCGCCAGGGCAATGATGATGGCGAACGGCGGGCGTCCGGCGGCAAAATTGTGAGTGCCGTCAAGCGGGTCGACTATCCAGCAAAGCGTATCTCCCAACCGCTTCAGAACCGCAGGATCATCATGTGCAGCTTCTTCTCCGACGACATCTGCCTGTGGCAGCATGACCGTAAGTGCACGGGTAAGCATCGCTTCGGATTTGCGATCGGCAATGGTGACGAGCTCTCCCGGCGCCTTTGCGCTCACGTCTAGCGCACCAAGCGTGCGGTAATGCGGCAGGATGGCCTCTTGCGCAACGCGGACCAGCAGGTCAACGACAGGCAAGGCCGCGACGTCGATCACGTCCGGTAATCGGCGTTGATGGCGATGTAATCATGGGTAAGGTCGCAGGTCCACACGGTAGCTCGACCCCCGCCAATTCCGAGGTCAGCATCGATGCGAATTTCGCGCCCGCGAAGATGGGCCGCTACCGGCGCTTCGTCGTAATCGGCGAGCGGCAGGCCGTTGCGCGCGGCCCACGTTCCGCCAAATCCGATCGACAACCGGTCGCGGTCAGCCGGTTCCCCAGCCTTTCCCACTGCCATGACGACCCGGCCCCAGTTGGCATCTTCGCCTGCGATGGCCGTCTTGACCAAGGGAGAGTTGGCAATGGCAAGGCCGATCCGTCGGGCGCTGTCATCGTCCTGCGCGCCGGTGACTGCAACCTCGATGAACTTGTGCGCGCCTTCCCCATCCCGCACGACCAGATGGGCAAGCTGCCTGCACACGTCATGGATGGCAGCAGCGAAGGCATCCGCGCCGGGGCTGTCGAAATCCACCAGTGTTTCATTGCCTGCGCGCCCTGTCGCAAAGGCCAACACCGTGTCGCTTGTGGATGTGTCGCTGTCCACCGTGATGCAGGAAAACGTCGCCTTGTTCGCGGCATCGAGGCAGTGCTGCAGAAACTGCGACGATACTGCGGCGTCGGTGAAGATATAGCCCAGCATGGTTGCCATGTCGGGCGCAATCATGCCGCTGCCCTTGATGATTGCCGCAATTTCCACCCGGGTCGTCGCCAGCATGGCGCTTGCCGTCACGCCCTTGGGAAAAGTGTCGGTGGTGCCGATGGCTTCGGCAGCTTCCTGCCAGGTGCACGCGCTGCTGGCGAAAGCCTGGGCAAGGCCATGGCGCGCCTTGTCCAAAGGCAGCGGCACGCCGATCACCCCGGTGGAGGAGACGAACACATCGCTTGGCAGACAGTCAAGCTGCGATGCTACCTGCCCCATGATCTGTTCCACTGCCTCGCGCCCGCGAATACCGGTAAAGGCGTTGGAATTGCCGGCATTCACCACCAGCGCGCGCGCTTGCCCCAACTGCACTTGCCCACGCCCGAACTCGACTTCGGCAGAACAGCAGATATTGCGTGTGAACACACCGGCAACGCTGGTCCCTTCGACGAATTCAAAAAAGGTCAGGTCGCACCTGTCCCAGTTTTTATACCCGGCGCGGGCGACGCGCGGCACCACCCCGGCAATCTGCGGCATGGCGGGAAATGGCTGGGCAAGAGGAGACCGGTTCATGGTTCGACCATTGGCAAGAGCGCACGCATTTGCGGCCGATAAGGCCAGAACCACGCCGCGGCAATCATGTTTGCACGCCCTGTAACTGCAAGCCGGGTTTACCTTGGCGGCTCCCGCGCTTATCTTGAGAGCCATATGAAGCGGCTGCTTGCCCTGTTGGCCTTGATGCTTGGACTTGCCTCGGTGGTGTCGCCGGTGCAGGCGCATGCCGATCAGCAGGGTACGCAGCGTGACCTTGCCGGGTCCGCCAGCGGCAGCGAAAGCGCGGCGACAGCCTCTTTGCATGCTGCCGTGCCGATGTCGCTCCGGCGCGTGTTCGACGCTGGACGTCACGCCGAAACACCGCCGCGCGCACAGTCGCAGCCCATGGCGGCCGGCTTTATCCTGCTAGCGGATCGCGCACACGAATAGCCGCAACGGCGCCATGCGCATGCGCCGGCAAATCGGGCTGGCGGTATTCGGATCAGTTCTCTTATTGATATTTACGCAAAGGAAACGCCCATGTTCGGGGCTTTGGCCAAGACATTCTTCGGGTCGTCCAACGACCGCTACGTCAAATCGCTTGAAAAGATCGTCAGCCGCATCAATGCGCTGGAGTCGCACTACGAAAACATGTCCGATGAGGATCTGAGCAGCCAGACCGTGCTGTTCAAGGAGCGGCTTGCAGCAGGCGAGACGACGAACGATCTTCTGCCGCAGGCATTCGCCACCGTGCGCGAGGCGGGCAAGCGGGTGTTCGGCATGCGGCACTTCGATGTGCAGATGGTGGGCGGTATCGTCCTGCACCGGGGCGAGATTGCCGAGATGCGGACGGGCGAGGGCAAGACGCTGGTCGCGACGCTCGCCGTCTACCTTAATGCTCTTGAAGGCAAGGGCGTGCATGTCGTTACGGTCAATGACTATCTTGCCGCACGCGACGCCGAATGGATGGGGCAGCTTTACAATTTTCTGGGGCTGAGTGTCGGCATTATAGTACCCAACCTGCCCGAAGCGCAGCGCCGCGCGGCTTATGCCTGCGACATTACCTATGCGACCAACAACGAGCTTGGTTTCGACTACCTGCGCGACAACATGAAGCATTCGCGTGCGCAGCAGGTGCACCGCCCGTTCAATTTTGCACTGATCGACGAGGTGGATTCCATCCTGATCGACGAGGCGCGAACCCCGCTGATCATTTCGGGGCCGACCGACGACAAGACCGATCTTTACGTGACAGTCCACGCCGTGGTCACACAGCTTGTCGAAGAGGATTACGAAAAGGATGAAAAGGCCCGCTCCGTCACGCTGACCGAAGAGGGACTGGAACATGCCGAACAGATGCTGCTCGCAGCCGGCCTGCTGGAAACGGACAATCTGTACGATTTTGAAAACACCCAAGTGGTGCATCATCTTGACCAGGCGTTGAAAGCCAATGTCATGTTCAAGCGGGACACCGACTACATCGTGAAGGATGACAAGGTCGTCATCATCGATGAATTTACCGGCCGCATGATGGACGGGCGCCGCTGGTCCAATGGCCTGCATCAGGCGGTGG
Organism: Croceicoccus esteveae; assembly: GCF_031846435.1. Taxonomy (NCBI): domain Bacteria; kingdom Pseudomonadati; phylum Pseudomonadota; class Alphaproteobacteria; order Sphingomonadales; family Erythrobacteraceae; genus Croceicoccus; species Croceicoccus esteveae. The sequence continues at coordinate 238,788 of NZ_JAVRHS010000002.1, read as the reverse complement.
AGGCAAAGGAAGGTGTCCGGATCGAACCGGAAAACCAGACCATGGCCTCAATCACTTTCCAGAACTATTTTCGCATGTATCCCAAGCTCGCCGGCATGACCGGCACCGCCGCGACGGAAGCGTCTGAATTTTTCGACATCTACAAGATGAACGTGGTGACCATTCCAACCAACGTGCCGATCCAGCGCATTGACGAGGAAGACCAGTTTTTCAAGAACACGCAGGACAAGTTTCGCGCGATTGCCAAAGCGATTGCGGAAAAGAACGTGACCGGGCAGCCTGTCCTGGTCGGCACGGTTTCAATCGAGAAATCGGAGCTTCTATCAAGCTTTCTGCGCGAAGAAGGCGTCAAGCATGAGGTGCTGAACGCCCGGTTTCATGAACGCGAAGCGCATATCGTGGCGCAGGCAGGCAGGCTCAATACCGTGACCATCGCCACCAACATGGCCGGGCGCGGTACTGACATTCAGCTTGGCGGCAATGTCGAGTTCCTGACCGAAGACGAGTTGCGCGAGATGCCGGAAGGCGCGGAACGAGACGCTGCCATTGCCCGTATCAAGGAGGAGGTCGCGGCCGAGCGGGAGCAGGTGCTGGCGGCAGGCGGCCTGTTCGTACTGGGCACCGAACGGCACGAAAGCCGCCGTATCGACAACCAGCTGCGTGGCCGGTCCGGCCGGCAGGGTGATCCCGGCCTGTCGCGGTTCTACCTGTGTCTCGAGGATGATCTGCTGCGCATCTTCGGACCCGACACGCTGTTTTCCAAGATGATGAATTCCAATCTGGAAGACGGTGAAGCGATCGGCTCCAAATGGCTGTCAAAAGCGATCGAAACCGCACAAAAGAAAGTCGAGGCGCGCAATTACGACACGCGCAAACAGGTCGTCGAATACGACAACGTCATGAACGATCAGCGCAAGGTCATCTACGAGCAGCGCGCCGACATCATGGACTCCGACACGGTCGATGATGTCGTGACTGCCATGCGGCAGGACACGATCAACTGGATCACCGCCAGTGCATGCCCGCCCGGAACCTATCCCGAACAATGGGACATGGAAGGGTTGAAGGCCCGCGTGGCCGACATCATGGGCGAGGAACCGCCGCTCGACGCCTGGATGGAAGAGGACGGCATCGGCCCTGATGATATCGAGCAGCGGCTGGCCGCGATCGCGGATGCACGCATGGATGCCAAGATGGCCGAAATCGATCAGGAAAGCTGGAAGCAGATCGAGAAATCCGTTCTCCTCGACCGGCTGGACCATCACTGGAAGGAGCACCTCGCCACGCTCGATGCATTGCGTCAGGTGGTGTTCCTGCGAGCCTATGCACAGAAGACGCCGCTTAACGAATACAAGCAGGAAGCCTTTGCGCTGTTCGAACGAATGCTTGGCGCGATTCGTGAGGATGTGACCGGCACGTTGATGAAAAGCCAGTTGCGGATGACTCCGCCGGCGGCACCAAGCCTGCCTGATCTGCCCGATTTTCTTACCAGTGCAGGATTGATGACCGGGCATATCGACCCGCTTACAGGTCGCGACAACTCGGATGACAATGATGGGTCGCGTCAGCGCGAGGCGTTATTCGGCGCGCTTGCGGGATCAACCTTTGCGCAAGCAGGACCAGGTGGTGCGCAGGTCGATGACCCTTGGGCTGGCAAGAACGTCAGCCGCAATTCACCTTGCCCGTGCGGTTCGGGCAGCAAATACAAGCACTGTCATGGGGCGGTATCGCAAAGCGCCGGCCGCGTCTGAACCAAGCGAGGCGTCAAGGACAGCAAAAAGCCCCGCCATTTGGCGGGGCTTTTCTTGTCAGCAGTATTTGTAGTCAGATGTCGTTGATGACACCTTTGACCTTGCCCTTGAGCTGCTCACCTTTGCCCTTCGTCTCCTGTCCAGCGCCCTCGGCGCGGGTGTCAGGATCATTGCTTTGCTGCTTCGCCTTGCCAATTGCCTCATTGACATTGCCTTTGACCTTGTCGGTGAACTCACCCATTTTTTGCTCCTGCATTGTCTGCCCTTGGCCATTCAACGGGCCGCAGGCTGGCCTGTTCCAGGCAGGCCGAAGATCGTTGGATCATTCATCAACAGGCTGCGGCTCCAGCCATCGGGGCAGCAATTCCGCCGGCACGTCCGCCATCCGAAGATGATCGACAGCAACGCCAAGCGAGGGGTAGGCGGTTCTCTGCCGTGCTTCTTGCGAACGGTCGATGGGTACTACCAGCAAGCGGCGGTTCACCTTTTGCCGCCAGTTCATGCGGGCGGTATTCTCCTGTCCGATATAGCAACCCTTGCCAAAACTTACGCCATTCAGTTCGCCGGCATTGCACTCCAGCCATAAGGTCTGGTCGTAGCCCAGCTCGGCCCGGCCCTCCGGCACGCCAAGCGCCAGCCGGTGCGCACGATAGGCATCGTCGGCACAATCGGCATTGTCAGGATCAGATGGTTTGAGCCAGCGCTGGCCAAGTGCCGCCAGCCGCGGGTCGTCAGCGCCGCCGTCGCCGCGATGGGCATTCCAGTGCACCGCCACTGTCTCATCAACTTCAATGGCGATCTTGCGGCGCAGCCGGTACAGCGACAAGCGTTTGACCAGATCATCGGCATGGGCCTGCTCACAATCGAGCAACAGCCCGTCGCCTGACAACCAGACGAAAAAGTCGAACAGCACCTTTCCCTGCGGAGACAGCAGGGCGGCCCAGACCGGCATGACACCGGTAACATCGTTTGTAACCAGACTCTGGAGGAAGCCGGCGGCATCCTCCCCCGACAACCTGACAATGGCGCGGTTGCATAGAAGAGTGGCTGCAACGCGATCGGTCATCGTGAACATTTCCTTTTCCTTGCGTGCCAAAAGCAATTGCGCCGTGGACCGGCACGGGTAGTGTCGGGGCATGAAAGATACGCATGACACGCCCGAATGGGTCCTCGCCAATGGAACGGTCCATACGCCTGCCGGACCGCTCAACATCGACGTCGGCGTGCGCGAAGGCAAGATCGTGCAGCTGGGCAGTTTTCCCGGCGTGCGTCAGGTTGACTGCACCGGGCTCGACATCCTGCCTGGCGTGATCGACAGCCAGGTGCATTTTCGCGAACCCGGGCTGGAGCACAAGGAAGATCTGGAAAGCGGCAGCCGGGCTGCTGTTCTTGGCGGAGTAACCGCCGTTTTCGAAATGCCCAACACCAACCCCAATACCGACACTGCCGAACGCATTGCAGACAAGCTGCGGCGTGCGCATCATCGCATGTGGTGTGACCACGCTTTCTATGTGGGCGCAACTGCTGGCAATGCGGAACATCTGGCCGAGCTCGAGCGCATTCCGGGCACAGCGGGGGTAAAGATTTTCATGGGCTCGTCGACCGGCAATCTGCTGGTCGCAGAAGACGCGACGCTCGCCCGGGTGCTGGAAAGCGGGGCGCGCAGGGTTGCCATCCATGCCGAGGACGAGGAGCGCATGAATGAACGCAAGAACCTGCGCGTGACCGGCGATCCGGCGAGCCATCCGGTCTGGCGCGACGACGAAAGCGCGATGCTGGCAACGGCACGCATTCTGCGGCTCGCCAGGCAGGCGCGGCGACCGATCCACATTCTGCATGTGACCACCCCGTCAGAGCTGGCAGTGATCAGCCAGCATCGTGATATTGCAACGTGCGAACTGACGCCGCAGCATCTGACGCTGGCGGCAGAGGAAGCTTATCCGGCAATCGGCACCCATGCGCAGATGAATCCGCCGGTGCGCAGCGCGGCGCATCGCGATGGGCTGTGGTACTGGCTGCAACAGGGCGTCGCGGACGTGATCGGGTCCGACCATGCGCCGCATACATTAGAGGAAAAGGCACGCACCTATCCCGATTCGCCCGCAGGGATGCCGGGCGTGCAAACATTGCTGCCGCTGATGCTCGACCATGTGGCGCATGGCCGCATGACACTGGAACGGCTGATCGACATGACCAGCGCCGGGGTGCAGCGGGTGTTTGGACTGGTCGGCAAGGGGCGGATCGCGGCCGGCTATGATGCCGATTTTACCATCGTCGATTGCAAGGGCAGCTTCGAGATCACCGAGGACTGGCTGGCCTCGCGCTGCGGCTGGTCGCCTTTTACCGGCAAGCAGCTGCAAGGGCGGGTGGTTGGCACCATCGTGCGGGGCCAGCAGGCGATGTGGAACGGACAGCTTGCCGACAAGGCTCACGGTGAACCGCTGCGTTTTGCAGGCGCGCTCTGACCGTCAGGGCGAGCGGGTTCAGCAGGTTGGACCGCGCAATATTGCGCGGTTTACAGGCGCGACAACCCGCGCCGCGCCAGATTGCCCCGGCGCAGGATGTCAGTGCAGAAAAGTGCAATGGCGATCCAGATGAACACGAAGCAGACGAGCTGCGCCTGGTTGAGCGGCTGATCGAATACGAACATGCCCAGAAGGAACACGATGGTGGGTGCGATGAACTGCACAAATCCAAGCGCGGAATAAGGCATGCGCCGTGCCGCTGCGGCAAAGAGCAGCAGTGGCACGGCCGTCATGACGCCGGCTCCCATCAGCAGCAGCGTTATCGAGGTTGAACTCCCGAAGCTGGCACTGCCGGGTGGCGCGACTGCGATGGCAATGGCGGCGGGCAAGGCAAGCAGCACCACTTCGATCGTAAGGCCGGGCAGAGCGTCCACGGCAATGATCTTGCGGATCAGCCCGTAACCTGAAAAGCTGATCGCGAGAACCAGGCTGATGATGAGCGTGGCTTCGGCTTCCCAGGCAAGAACGCCGACACCAACTGCCGCCAGACCTACGGCAATCCACTGCAATGAGCCCAGCCGCTCCTTCAGCATGATGGTGCCAAGCAGCACGTTGACCAGCGGGTTGATGTAATAGCCAAGGCTGGCGGCGTAGAAATAGCCGCGCTGCACGGCAACGACATACACGAGCCAATTGACGCTGATCAGGACAGAGCTGGCCCCCATCCACAACAGCACCCGCCGGTTGCGCAACGCAGCTTTTACCGCAGGCCATTGCCCGGCGACCGCCACCATCGCCGCGCACAGGGGCAAGGTCCAGATGATGCGCCAGCCAACCAGCGCAAAGGGATTAACTGCGTTCAGGAGCACGAGATACAGCGGGAACACGCCCCAGATCGTATAGGCGGCAAGCGCCAGCGGCAGACCATTGCGCGGCTGGGGAGTGGCGGCAGGGTCACCCATGACGGCGTTTTCCTTGGCAAGCAGCTTGTGCATCAATCATCCTGCGGTGCTTAGAGCGCAGGCTCGTTGCAGGGAAGCCGCCAAATTGTGGGTAGATCTGTAACGCTGTTCTCCTGTCGTTCATAAAAGGAGGTATAAATCTGAACATCGATGATCGGACAACAAGGGCAATCTGGCCTTCGTTTGTACTTCCGGTCCGAAAAGGAGACGAGAAAATGGACCAGCCCTTTGCTTCCCGCCTGCGCATCGCTGCCATCGCCGCTGGCGCTCCTGCCTTGATGCTGTGCGCGCCTGCAGCGCAGGCGGTGCCGCTATCAACGCCGGCGCAGGCCAGTGCGCAGTTCGGCGCGCCCGTCGGTGCCATCCTTGAAAGTGAGAACGTGGAAAATCGCCGCGACCGCGAGCGTGACCGTTATTACAGCCGCAGGGACTATCGCGATTACCGCAACTACCGCAATGATCGGCGTGACCGTGATTATGACGGCTATCGCTACAGCCGCTACGATGAACCGGTCCGCCGCGACACCCGCGTCTGGCGCGGACGCGATAATCGCTATTACTGCAAGAAGGACAACGGCACGACCGGCCTGTTGATCGGCGGTGCAGTCGGTGGCGTGATCGGCAATGAGGTTGCCGGCAGGGGCGATCGCACGCTGGGTGCCTTGCTTGGTGCAGCAGGCGGCGCATTGCTGGGCCGCGAGATTGACCGGAGCGGATCGCGTTGCCGCTGATGACCGCGTGTGCGACAGTGCACGGTTGAACAGGATTTTACCGGCAGGATCGCATCGCTGATGACGGTGCGCTCCTGCCCGAACCTGAATTGCCCGAACCAGTCGTTCGCTTCCCGCGTTGGCTACACAGCTGCCTTTGACTCCAGAGATCCGATGCTGGGGCTCCGCCTCATCAGCCGGGAACCAGCCCTACATCTATGGCTGCCCTTGGTAAGTCGGCTTCCGTGCTGGTAACGGGGTAGGAGCAATAATCTGCGGCATAATAGGCGCCGGGCCGGTGGTTGCCTGACAATCCGATACCGCCAAAAGGCGCGGCCGAAGATGCCCCGTTGGTTGGCCTGTTCCAATTGACGATGCCGGCACGGCTACGCTGCCAGAAGCGGTCGTATTGAGCCTGGCTACCGCCGACCAGAGAGGCAGAGAGGCCGTAGGCCGTGTCGTTTGCCGCCGCGATCGCCTCATCGAATGTCGACACGCGCATCACCTGCAGCAACGGGCCGAATATCTCTGCATCGCTTCGTTGCGGCGTGTCGGTGACATCAAGAATTGCCGGTGACAGGAAAGGCAGGTCTGGAGAGGTACGGCGCAGCGGACGCACGGTTTTCGCGCCGCTGTCGACAAGCCGTTGATGCGCGACAAGCAACGCATCTGCCGCAGCATTGTCGATGACAGGTCCCATGAACGGCTGCGGATCATCGAACGGTCCACCGGTCACGATACGGTCGACCATCGGTAACAGATGCGCCATCAGAGTGTCGTAAAGATCCGCCTTCACGATCAGGCGGCGGGCTGCCGTGCAGCGTTGCCCGGCGGTCGTGTAAGCCGATTGCACGATGATCGCAGCAGCATCTGCGAAGCGATCCGTATCCCACACGATCAAAGGATTGTTGCCTCCCATCTCCAGTGCGGCAATTGTGCCCGGCCGCTCCGCCAGCGCCTTGCTGATCGCGATTCCCGTCGTGGACGAGCCAGTGAACAGGACGCCGTCCACGCGCCGGTCTGCGATGAGGTTGCGGCCCTGTTCGGCCCCGCCGATCAGAAGCTTCACGATATCATCGCCAATCCCTGCGCGGTGATAGAAAGCCACGAGCCGTTCTCCCACCGCTGGCGTCTTTTCCGACGGCTTGAACAGCACGACATTGCCGGCGAGCAGCGCAGGAACGATGTGCCCGTTGGGCAGATGAGCCGGAAAGTTGTATGGGCCCAGCACTGCCATTACCCCATGAGGCTTGTGCCGCAGTGCGCCGGACACCGGGCCGGGCAGATCCTTGTTGCCGGTTCGCTCGGCAAATGCGGTAATGGAAATTTCCACCTTGGCGATTACCGCCTGAACTTCGGTGCGCGCTTCCCACAAGGGCTTGCCCGTTTCGCGCGCGATGAGCGTGGCAAGATCTTCCGCCTCGTCGCCGACCAGTTCGGCAAAGCGGCGCAGTGCCGCAACCCTGTCGCTGAGCGAAGTTGCGGCCCATTCTGCCCGCGCGGCATGCGCGTTCTGGACAGCTGCTTCTGCATCATTCATGTCGAAGCGGGCAATTTCGTGTCCGGTGGCAGGTTCGACGGAAACAATCTGGTCGGGCAATGCAATGGTTCCTGTAGCGGTTTTCAAAGCTGGGCCGCTGCGGGCAGGTGCCCTGCGGGCAGCGGCGGCGCGCCATGGGCTGCACCCATGTTGCGGATGGTGGCAATTTTGTCGTGCAATCGCGTCCAGTCGTCCTCGCGGTCAATTGCGCTCCAGATTGCTTCCACCTCGTCGATCTGCATGGATTGTGCGGTGTCGCCAGACCAGTAGGGATGATCATCTGCCGCTCGTTCAGATGCAGCGAGCGTGGCGGCCAGTGTCTTGCAATGGCCATCCTGCGGAAGATTGCCCGTCCGAGCTGCATGGAAGAAGGAGTCGGGCTGCAATCCGGCGCTGGTCAGCGCGTCTTCGACCTGCCGCACGAGCAGGCTTGCGGCGGTGTCGTCGACCTTCAGGCCAAGGCGCCAGGCATAGCGGCGACCCAGCGCCAGCGTGAAGAGTGCGTCATAACGTTCAACCGCCGCAATCAGCGGTTCGGCAGGGCAGATGCGGCGCAATGCGATTGCCAGCTGCGCGCAGTTCCACTTGATTGCCTCTGCCTGCCGGCCAAAAGCATACAGGCCATGATGATCGAAATAAGCGGCGGTAAAGCCCGGCTCCCAATGCGGCAGGAACCGCCATGGGCCATAGTCGAAACTTTCGCCCGAAATATTCATGTTGTCGGTGTTGAGCACGCCGTGGACAAATCCGGCCGATATATAGGACGCGGCAAGATCGGCAAGCCGCTCGACCACCTGATGCAGCAGCCGGGCAGGCGCCTGATTGCGGCCCGGCGCATCCGGGGGAGGCGGCGGGCCGGGATAATAGACCAGCGCATAATCCACCAGCGCGCGCAGATGATCGTCCTCACCCATCGCGGCAAGCCGTTGAAAGCTGCCGACGCGGATGTGTCCGTGGCTAAGCCGGACAAGCACGGCGGAGCGCGCCGGTGAAGGTTCGTCTGCGCGATGCAATTGTTCACCGGTTTCGATGACCGACAAGGTGCGGGAAGTATGAACGCCCAGCGCCTCGAGTGTTTCTGTAGCAAGTATTTCGCGCACTGCGCCTTTCAGCGTCAACCGCCCGTCGCCCTGGCGGCTGTAGGGTGTCTGCCCCGACCCCTTGGTGCCAAGGTCCAGCAACCGCCCGTCGTCGGCGCGCAATTGGGCAAACAGGAAACCACGTCCATCGCCAAGGTCGGGATTGTAGCTGCCGAACTGATGGCCATGGTAACGTAATGCCAATGGCTGCGGCAGATTGCCTGGCAGAGGACGAAACTGACCGAAATGTTCAATCCAGGCTTCGTCATCAAGCGTCCGCAAGCCGGTCTGTCCAGCCGCCCGATCGTTGCGAAACCGCAGCCGATGCTGTGGAAACTGGGCGGCGGCGACCGGGTCTGCCAGCCAGTCGGCAATTGCCAGCATTGGCGTTTCTGGATGGTAGCTTGACTGTTGCGGTTCGCCGGGCATGACGCGATAGTGGGGTTGTGTTGCTTGGCTTGCAAGCGGCGCGCACAGATATGAAGCGGCAACAGGTTGAGAAGCTGGGCGTGACAGGTGACGATACAGCAATTGGCGCGGCGGCAAGTGGTGCGGCATCAACTGGCGCGGCAGCCAGCCAGCGGTACACAGACAAGGTGTTTCAAAGCGACGATGGGCTGCAACTTCATTACCGCGATCATGCGGCTGACAGCACAGCGGACCGCCTGCCGATCGTGTGCCTGCCGGGGCTTGTCGGCAATGCCCGGGAGTATGACCACCTTGCGCAGCGGATCGCTCCTTCGCGCCGTGTGCTGGCGGTGGATCTGCGCGGGCGCGGGTCAAGTGAGCAGGCGCGCGATCAGACAGGCTACACTATCGATCGGCATATAGATGACCTTCGGCAATTGCTGGAGCGTGAGGGGATAGCGCGCGCAGTAATCATCGGCACCTCGCTGGGTGGTGTCTTGGCGATGCTTCTTGCCCGCATCGACCCCTTCCTCGTGGCAGCAGCGGTGCTGAACGAGGCCGGGCCCGTGATGGGCCGCGAAGGGCTGGCGCGCAACAGCGGCGGCACGTTACAGAACCGCAGCTTTCCCACCTGGATGCATGCAGCGCGCGCGCTGCAGGAGGCGCAGGCGCAGGATCATCCCGGCTGGCAGCTTGACCAGTGGATCGCCCATGCCAAGCGGCTGATGTCGGCAGGGGGCAACGGGCGTATCGCGCTTGATTGCGATAGCCGGGCTGGGGACGAGCTCCATGTGATGGAGGATGGCTTGCCGACCGTTCGGAACGAGCAAAGCGGGCGGGCACAAGGCGCGGGCGCAGATTGGTGGAACGTGCTTGATGCACTGGCATCCTGTCCTGTTCTCGTGGTGCGCGGCGAAACTTCGGACGTGCTGTCCGCCGCGACCGCACAGGCCATGGTCGATCGCCTGCCTGACGCGGAATTGCTGACGGTCCGGGATACCGGCCATGCACCCACGCTCAATGAACCTGTGGCACAAGCTGCCATTCTGCGCATGCTGGAAAGAACCGACTGACCATGGCGAAGCCGATCATCGTACACAAGCTGCGCCGCGTGCTGCACCTTGGGCTGGAGGATGATCTGGCGCCCTGGAAAATGCGGCTGATCCGCTCCTTGCCATCCGGCATGCAGAACCATGGACCAGATGCCGATGATGCGTTGGCGTCCCGGCTCCAGCTTTATCGACCGTCCTTTCCATCGCTTGATGGCGTGGCGGGGCTGGGACGCATGGCGCGTATGGCGCGGACCATGCGGGGTTACGATCTTGTCGTGACGTGGGGGGAGCGCGCGATCAACGCAGTCATGGCGCACAGCCTGTTTACCCAGCCACTCAGCCTGCCGCCGCTCGTAAACATGCACGATAGCCTCGAAGGGTTCAGCGGGGGGCGGCTCCGTGATTTGCGGCACCGCATCGCATTTTCCCGCACACCGATCATCGTCGTGCCAACGCTGACAAGCGCACAGGAGTTTGCCCGCGCCTGGTCACCTGCGGCTGGAAGCATCCATGCTGTAACCCCGCTCTATCCTCCTGCACCCAGGGACAGTGTCAGGCCAGATGCCATACCAAGGCTGCTGAAGCGTCGGCAGGAAAAATGGATCGGCACACGGGCCGCCGACATCGCACCGTTTGCTGACAGCCTGATGCAAGCCCTGCGAAAGCTTGATAGCGCTTGGCTCATGGTGGTGTTTGGCAGCTCCGCGCAAGCAGCGCCTGTTGCAGAGGCAGCCCAGCAAGCAGGCGTGCAGGACCGTCTGCTGTTCTCCGATCGGATGGATGGGCCGGGCGCTCGCATCGGACAGACGAGCCTTGCCGGCATGTTCGAACTTGCAATCGTGCGCGCGCACGGCTGCATCCCTTCCGACCTGCTCGAGGCGCAGGCGGCAAAAGTGCCCTGCATCGCCATCGGCGGACCGGCTCTGGCGCAGCTTCTGCCGCCCGACACACGTATGGTGCAGCACGTTTCGCCCGATGCTGGCGCCATCGCCGAGGCAATGGTCATGTTGTGCGCAGATGAGGAGGCACGGCGCGCTACGGGCAAGTCCAACGGGCAATTTGCCGCCGCACACACGTCACCGGCGGAATACCACCAACTGCTTGCGGGGTTGCTGGGCGTTCCCAAACTTACCTGAGGCGGCTTGAGCGGCCGACCGCGCTGCCGGCACTTCAGTCGAGGAGGTTGTTCTTCATCTTTCGTTAAGCTGCGGAACGCTGCAAGGGTGACCATGAGGCAGGGCGGCTTTGCCGTTGAAAAGCCGCCGGTACGCCCCTATCACGCGGCAAACCCCGCAAGACCACGCTTGAAAGGCTCGCAATTGGCGCTTCGCCCGACCAATCCCCAGAACCGGCAGGAGATCATCGCCCAGCGCGACCGTGCGCAGCAGGATGTTTTCATGCGCGAGGTCGATGATGCCGTCCGGCAGGATCGCCTGCAAGGTGCGATGGCGCGGTTTGGCATGCCGCTGATCATTCTGGCCGTTGTGCTGGTGGTGGGCCTTGGCGGATATGTCTGGTGGCATGCCCAACAGACCGCCGCGGCAGAGGCAGAAGCGGTCGAACTGGTGCTGGCGCTTGATCGGCTGGAGGCAGGACAGCTGGATGCAGCGGCACAGAAGCTTGCGCCTCTGGTGGAGACGCAAAGTGCCGCTTATCGCGCGCCCGCCATGATGGCGCGTGCAGGAATAGCGCTGGAACAGGGCGATGCGGCGCAGGCCATGCGCCTGTTCGACAATGTCGCGCAGAACGAGGATGTTGCGCAACCGCTGCGCAATCTTGCGACAATCCGCGCGATGGCCGCAGGGTTCGATACGCTGGACCCGCAGGTCGTGATCCAGCGGCTGCAACCATTGGCGGCGCCGGGCGATGCATTCTTCGGCAGCGCGGGTGAGCTGGTGGCGATGGCTTATCTCAAGCAGGGCAAGACCGAACCGGCAGGCGCGCTGTTCGCGGCGATCGCGAAGGACAGTGACACGCCGGAAACCCTGCGCGCCCGTGCCCGGCAGATTGCCGGCGTGCTTGGCACCGACGCGGTCGACGATGCGCAGGAGGTGGTGGACACCATCGCGCGCAACAGTGCTGCGCAGCAGCGGTAAAGAGGATTGCCATGATTTTTCTGAAAACGGCTTCTGCTGCGCCGGCGCGCAGTATCAACAAATCCATGCGTGCGGCATTGCGCGGCACCGCGTTGATCGCGCTTGCCGTATCGGTGGCAGGCTGCGGGGTGTTCGGCGACAAGGATGTCAGCAGCACACCAACGATCGGGGAACGCACGCCGATCCTCTCGCGCATCGAAAGTGGCGCCAAGGTCGATCCGACGCTGGCCGATGTGCCGATCGTCCTGCCTGCACAGCAGAGCAATGCGGAATGGGCGCAGGCAGGCGGATCAGCATCGAAAAGCTATGGCCATCTGGCGCTTGCGCCCAGCATCGCGCCCGCCTGGTCCGTCCAGATCCCGGGCGGGAGCAGTCGCCGCCGGCTTGCTGCTGCACCGGTGATCGGCGCAGGCAAGCTGTTCGTTTATGATACCGCCGGCAGTGTTCATGCTTTCGACGCACAGACAGGTGCAGCTATCTGGCAGCGCTCGCTGGAGCAGGTGGACGGCGATGGACGCAACGCGTTGTTCGGCGGCGGCGTCAGTTTCGATGGTGGCCGGGTATTTGCAACCACCGGCCTTGGCGAAGTTGCCGCACTGGACGCACAGACCGGGGCGCAGATCTGGCGGGTGCAGACAGGCGCCCCCTTGCGTGGTTCACCGACCCTTTCATTCGGATCGGTGTACGTCATGACGCAGGACAACCGCATCATCGCCTTCGATGCAGCAAGCGGAGTCCAGCAATGGCTTGAAGCAGGCTCTCTTGGCCAGTCGGGTGTCTTTGGCGTTGCTGCTCCCGCCGCCGGGCAGGGCACCGTGATTGCAGGCTACAGTTCAGGCGAGCTCATTGCCTATCGCTATGAAAATGGCCGCAATCTGTGGGCCGATGCGTTGTCGCGGACCAGCATTTCAACCTCGGTCGGCACGCTCACCGATATCGACGCCGATCCGATCATTGACAGCGGCCGTGTGTATGCACTGGGGCAGGGCGGTCGCATGGCCGCTTATGAGCTGGTCACCGGGCAGCGCATCTGGGAGCTCAACCTTGCCGGCATATCCACTCCGGCAGTTGCGGGTGACTGGATATTCACGCTGACCGACGATGCCCGCATGCTCGCAATCAGCCGGGCTACTGGCAAGGTGCGTTGGATCGCGCAGCTTCGGCAGTTTCGCGATGAGAAAGATCGGGAAGACGAAATTTTCTGGTCCGGTCCCGTGCTTGCAGGCGGTCGGCTGTGGGCAGTAAATTCACGCGGGGAAATCTGGGCCGTGGATGCCACTGACGGCTCGGCGGTGCAACAGACCGATGTTGGCAAGCCGGTGTCGCTTGCCCCGGTGGTTGCCAACGGCACTCTCTACGTCCTGGATGACAGCGGCCGGATCAACGCTTTTCGGTAAGAGTTAGTCGCACTGTCAGTCGAATTTTGGCGCGCGTGCCGTAACCGTTCAGCCAGGAACGGGCTGCGCGTTCAGAAACTGTATTCCTCGTAGATGTGCGAAACATCGCCGTTCCACCTGCCGTGATATTTCGCCAGCATCTCTTCGGCAGGTGTGCGCCCGGTCCGCACCACTTCTTCCAGCGGCTCGAGAAAGCCGGTTTCATTATCGCCGCCCGAATTGCACCTGTTGCGCGCGGACAGGCCGCTTCGCGCGATGGTCAGCACTTCTCCGGCGATGTCCCGCAGGCTGCCGCCGCCTGGCAGCGGCGCGTCAAGTCCGCGCGCCGGCACCGTTGCGCGCAGATGTTCGCGCCCTGCCATGTCCCAGCCTTTGACGAGATCCCAAGCAGCGTCGAGTGCGCTCTGGTCGTAGAGCAGTCCCACCCACAGCGCCGGCAGCGCACAGATCCGATCCCAGGGTCCGCCATCTGCGCCACGCATCTCCAAAAAGCTTTTCAGCCGCACTTCGGGAAACGCAGTGGACAGATGATCCTGCCAGTCGCTTTGCGTAGGACGCTCGCCGGGCAGGACAGGCAGCTTGCCGTCCAGAAAATCACGAAAGCTCATCCCGGCCGCATCGATGTAGCGCTCGTCGCGAAAGACGAAATACATCGGCACATCCAGCATGTATTCGACGTAACGACCATAACCGAACCCATCTTCGAACACGAACGGCAGCATGCCGGTGCGTGCAGGATCGGTGTCGGACCAGATATGGCTGCGGTAGGAAAGATACCCACTGGGCTTGCCTTCCAGAAACGGGGAATTGGCAAATAAGGCTGTTGCCAGCGGTTGCAGCGCAAGGCCAACGCGGAACTTTTTCACCATGTCCGCTTCGCTGGCGTAGTCCAGATTTACCTGGATCGTGCAGGTGCGCAGCATCATGTCGAGGCCCAGATTGCCAACCCGCGGCATGTGCCGCCGCATGATGTCATATCGGCCCTTGGGCATCATTGGCAAATCCGTCCGCGCCTTGTCTGGCCACATTCCGGTGCCAAGAAAACCGACGCCCAACCGCTCGCCAATCTGCTTGACCTGCTCAAGATGACGGCCCGTCTCCGCGCAGGTCTGGTGCAGATCGACCAACGGCGCGCCTGACAGTTCAAGCTGTCCGGCAGGTTCCAGGCTGACCGTTCCGTCCGGCCCCGCCATCGCGATGACCCTGCCGTTCTCCTCTACCCGATTCCAGCCAAAATCGCCCAGTGCGAGCAGAATGTCGCGGATGCCGCCCTCCTCGTCGTAGGTGAGTGCGTGCTTGTCAGCGCGGCGATAGACGAATTTTTCATGCTCTGTGCCAATACGCCAGGCGTCCGCACGCTTTTCCCCGGCGATCATGGGTTCTGTCAGTTGCGCCCGGTTTTCGATGATCGGGCTGGTGGTCAAGGATGTGCTGCGCGTGCTCATCACGCGGCGTTAGAATGCGTTCCAGAGCTATGCCAGCGCAAAGTTTCAACGCTTCTTCCGGCGCCCCTGCCTGACGATATCACAAGGTCAGATCATCGCAGACCCGGCGGGCAGGCGGCCGAAGGCGTAGCAGGGCTGTCCGCGCGTGCATCTGCCCAATCGCCGGCAACTCCCATCCACAGCGACACAGCGGCGATCGCAGCGGTTTCAGCCCGCAGGACACGCGGACCGAGCGTGATGGCCCGGGCAGCAGCCGTTGCGCGAACAGCGTCACGCTCTGCGTCATCGAAGCCTCCTTCCGGGCCGATCAGCAGCGCGGCAGGGCCGATGCGGGCGGCAAAAGCGTCTGCAGCTTGGGCGCCGCCCGCTTCATCTGCAAAATATAGCGTGCGCGCCGGATCCCACCCGCGCAGAATACCGGCCAAGGTAACGGGCAAGGCGAGCTCTGGCAGCGCGGTGCGTGCGCATTGTTCGGCCGCCTCGGTAATGATGGTGCGGGCCCGTTCTGCGTTCAGCGCATCTGCAACGCACCGTCGGGTAATGACTGGCTGGATCGTGCGCACGCCCAGTTCCGTCGCTTTCTCCAGCACCAGATCGAAGCGCGGCTTTTTCAGCAAGGCGACGCACAGCACCAGATCGGGCACGTCCTCTCGGCAGCGCAGCAATTCGACGGTTTCTGCAATGACGCTGCGTTTGCCTGCGCTTTGCACCCGCGCGGCCCATTCACCGGTGGCATTGTCGCACAGGATGATTGTGTCGCCGGGTCCGACCCGCATCACCCTTGAAAGATAATGCGCCTGCTGCCCTTCGATGCGCTGCACGTCGCCTGCGGCAAGCCGGGTGGTGAGAAAAAGGCGAGGGGCGCTGCGCGGCGGCCAGGCGGGAGTGGCGGACATGCCTGCCTGCTACCCCCTTCGCAGCGGCAGGGAAAGCCGCTAGGTGCCGGCCGCATGACTGCACCCGGACTGCCCGATACTGAACATCGCGGACTGATTGCCTGCCTGCCGGAACGGCTGCAGCCCTATGCCATTCTGGCCCGGTTCGACCGGCCGATCGGTTGGTGGCTGCTGTTCTGGCCATGCGCATGGGGATTGTTGCTGGCAGGAGGCAAGGACCGTTGGCCGCTGCTGCTCTGGTTCCTGCTGGGCTCTGTCGTCATGCGAGGCGCAGGCTGTGTCTGGAACGATTATGTCGATCGCGATCTGGACCGGAAGATTACCCGCACGGCATCACGCCCGCTCGCGAGCGGGGCAATAGGGACGCGGCAGGCACTCCTGTGGCTTGCGGTGCTGGCAGCGATTGGCCTGCTCGTGCTGTTGCAATTGCGCTGGCAGGCGCAGCTGGTCGCCTTGGCGAGCCTGGCTCCGGTGGCCGCCTATCCCCTGATGAAGCGCATTACATGGTGGCCGCAAGCATGGCTGGGTCTTGTTTTCAGCTGGGGGGCGCTGGTCGCCTGGGTGGAGATCGGCAATCCTGCCTGGGCAGTGCTGGGCCTGCTTTACGCAGGGGCGATCTGCTGGACCATCGGGTACGACACCATTTATGCCTTGCAGGATCTGGAAGATGATGCGCTGGTGGGTGTCCGATCGAGCGCACGGGCAATGGGGCCGCATGTGCGTGGCGGCGTCACGCTGTTTTATGGTGCAGCGGCAGGTTTCTGGGCTCTGGCGTTCTGGCTGCTGCGGGAACAATGGCTCGTGCTGGTGGCGCTGCTTCCGGCAGCTACCCATCTTGGCTGGCAGATCGTGACGTTGCGCCCGGATAACGCCGCTGATCCCCTGGCAAAGTTCCGTTCAAACCGTACGACCGGGTTGCTTGTGGCCCTTGCATGCCTTGTTGCTGGCAATGCGGGATTGGGTTGAGCACACACATCTAAAGCCCGCCAGCTTATCATAAGCCGGCGAGCAGTGGAGTTGACCGGGCGCGTTCGCGTTGAGCGGACACCGCGACCGGTGCGGCAGCATGACCGACGCCTGCTGTTGTACATCGGGTACATGCTGCCTGATGTCCGGTTTAGCTTTTCTCTTCTTCCATGCGGACGGCGTTGGCACCTGTTGCTGACAGACGCACCGTGTCACCCTCTACCCCGGCGATAAGACCGACCGAAATATAGTGGTGATGCCCGGCATGCGTCTGCTGATCGAAACCGGCGCTGCTGCTGTCCTTGGTCAGCTTGATCCGGTCACCTTCGACTCTGTCGACAGTGCCGACAGGCGCGCCGTCTGCTCCGACGATCTTCATGTGTTCCTTGACTGCGCTGATATCCGTCATTCCGGTGTTTGCCATTGTGTTGTTCTCCGTCGTATCGTGTTTGCGAGTCTCTGCCTCATGCACTCCGGTCCGTTCGGGTTCGATACCGGTCGGTGCGCTCCACCGGCCACCGCTCGCCGTGGCAGTGCGGGTAACCTTGCGGGAATCGTCCGGTTCATATTCGCCCATCGCGGTACTCCTTGCAAAAGCTTGGTCAGTGTCGCCCGACCGCATCGGGAAGGGGGAGAGCAATCGGGCGACCTGACACAAGAACGGCGCGACCCGCACAAGCGTTCCGGACCAGCGGCAAAGGAATTGCGGTGTGGGGTAGCCACCGAGTGGGTTCAAGTTGACGGTAACTCTTACTACGAAACCGAGTTGTGATCGTTTGCAGCACCGCCACATTGCTTTCACCGCAGCGGGCGAGGGCCGGCTCTCTTTTGCCCAGCCTGTGGAAAGAGCCGCGCCAAGGCTGGACATTTTGTAGATCTGGCTTCTATACAAACTACCACATCCTGCGTGTTGCAGGTGCTATACAAACCATATGCTGTGTTGTATCTGGTGCAAAGCGATCTACGTGCGTTGAAATGAAGATGCGTTTCCTTTGCCGTTTGGCGGATCCGGACCGGCTTTTGCCGTGGTGGTTCGGTACGCCACCTGGCCAATCTGTCTACCAAGGGGTTTAACTATGTCGCTCCTCGAAGCCCGCAATTCCTACAAGCCTTTTGAATACCCCTGGGCTTATGAGTTCTGGAAACGGCAGCAGCAGTTGCACTGGCTGCCCGAAGAGGTGCCGCTGGGTGAGGATTGCCGGGATTGGGCGCAGAAGCTGACCGAGCATGAGCGCAATCTGCTGACGCAGATCTTCCGTTTTTTCACGCAGGCGGATATCGAGGTGCAGGACTGCTACCACGAGAAATACGGCCGTGTTTTCAAGCCGACCGAAGTAAAGATGATGCTGACGTCGTTCAGCAACATGGAAACGGTCCACATCGCGGCCTATTCCCACCTTCTCGACACCATCGGCATGCCCGAAAGCGAATATGGCATGTTCATGGAATATGCCGAGATGAAGGACAAGCACGACTATCTGCAGCAGTTCGGCGTCGATTCCGATGAGGACATCGCCCGCACGCTGGCCATGTTCGGCGGCTTTACCGAAGGGCTGCAATTGTTCGCCAGCTTTGCCATGCTGATGAACTTTCCGCGTTTCAACAAGATGAAAGGCATGGCCCAGATCGTCAGCTGGTCGATCCGCGATGAAACGCTGCATTGCGAAGGCATCACCCGGCTGTTCCACGCCTTTTGCGCTGAACGCGGCTGCCTGACCAAGGCGGTCAAGGAGGACATCATCGACATGTGCCAGAAGACAGTGCGGCTTGAGGATGCCTTCATCGATCTGGCGTTCGAGCAAGGCCCGGTCGTCGGCATGACGGCAAAGGAGATCAAGAAGTACATCCGCTACATCGCCGACTGGCGGTTGAGCCAGCTTGGTCTGCCGGCAGTGTACATGGTTGAGGAACATCCGTTGCCCTGGCTGGCGCCGCTGCTCAATGGTGTGGAGCATGCCAATTTCTTCGAGACGCGCGCGACCGAATATTCCAAGGCCGCGACGCGCGGTGACTGGAATGAAGTGTGGGCAAGCTTCGACAATCGCCGCAAGCGAGCCAATGATGTCGAGCCTGTCGAGGATAACGGACCGGGCCTGTTCGGCACTGTCCAGGCGGCCGAATAGGGGTGGTCGACCAAGCGCGTTGGCAGACATGTTGCTTGTGGCAGCTATCGCCACGACCACTGCTGAAGCGTGGTCGTGATGATTTCCGACCGTCCTGACGGATCCTTGTCAGCAAAACCTTTGCCATCCGGCCGATTGCCCGACAGCTTGCGTGAACCCGCTGTTGCGGGCGCGGATGGCAAGGCGGACTGGACGGCGATCGTCCTTGCCGGACAGCGGCCGGGCACAGATCCGCTGGCGCAGGCCTTTGGCGAACACTGGAAAGCGCTGGTCAAGGTTGGTGGCCAACCCATGCTGGACCGGGTGCTGCGCACATTGCTAGGCTCGCATTCGATCAGGCAGGTGGTGGTTCTTGCCCAGCGGCCAGAGTCGCTATTGCACGGTCCGCTGGCATGGGCAGCCAGTCATGACCGGATCGCAACATGCAACAGCGGTGACGGCATCGCCGCCAGCGTGGCAAAGGTGGCGGGCAGCGGGGCAGCGCCATGGCCGGTGCTGATCACGACTGCCGATCACCCGCTGCTCACCCCGCCAATGATCGAGGATTTCCTTAGCCAATGCAACGAGGGCGACCTTTGCGTGGGCGTCGTTGCGCGTCACACGCTGGAGCAGGCCCATCCGCAATCGCGCCGGACCTGGCTCAAATTCGCTGACGGCAGCTATACTGGCGCCAATCTGTTCGCTGCGCGCAGTGACCGGGCACTTCCGGCGTTTGATCTGTGGTCATCCGCCGAACAGGATCGCAAGCACGCATGGCGATTGTTCCTGCACTTTGGCCCCTTTCTTGCGCTGCGGGCTGTCACGCGGACCATCGGCCTTGCGCATGCGCTCCGCACTGCGGGCAAGCGCCTCGGTCTGTCGGCAAGGTTGGTCGTACTTGGCCACGCGGATGCAGCTGTCGATGTGGACAAGCTGGCTGACCACGCGCTGGCGCAAGGTATTCTTGCCGCTCGAGAGGATGCGGGTGAATGACCGGCGAGCCCTCTGTCAGGGAGTCTCCGCCGCTTTCAATATTCGATCTTGACCGGACGCTGACGCGCAAGCCGACCTATACCGCCTTCATGCTGTTTGCGGCCAGGCGGCTGGCGCCTTGGCGGCTGTTTCTGGCACCTGTGGTTGTCGCCGGTATGCTGGCATATCTTGCAGGCCTGATCGACCGGCGGCGGGTCAAGGAATGGGAACAACGCTTCCTCATCGGCGCAAAGGTGCCGCGCAGCGCCGTGGTGCCGATTGCCGAAGCGTTTGCTGACCGGATTGCCAGTTCCGGCACTTTTCCTGCTGCCGTGCAGCGTATTGCGCAGGAACGTGCCGAGGGTCGCAGGATTGTGCTCGCCTCGGCCGCGAACCGCTTCTACCTTGATGCAATCGCTGCGCGCCTTGGCATCGACGACATAGTGGCGACCCGATCGAGATGGGAGGACGACATGCTCCTTGCCAGGATCGATGGTGACAATTGCTACGGCACTGCAAAGCGCGACATGATGACCCGCTTCCTTCGTGACCATCAGATAAAACGCAGCAAGACGCATGTCCGGTTCTTTTCCGACCATCTGTCCGACCTGCCGAGTTTCGAGTGGGCTGACGAATGCCTTGCCGTCAATCCTTCGAAACCACTGCGTAAACTGGCGCAGCAGCGCGGATGGGCGATCCTCGACTGGTAAGGATCATTGCCTGGTCAGCAGGCGCCATTCTCCTGCCGCCGCAGTCCAGCCGCAAGCTGCGCGATCCGTGCTGCAGCCCGTGCGGAAGACGGTTGCAGCGACAAATCGAAGCGTTCTGCGATCAGCCTTTGCTGAATGGGCCGGTAGACAGCCTCGTGCAGCTCCACTGCCTTGGCAATGGCAGCGGGAAGCTGCGCCGGCTCATCGATAACCGGACCTGCCTGCCAATGTGCAAAATCCGGCTTGCCGCGCCAGTCGACACCATGGCTGTTCACGAACACGCAGGGGCGAGGGTTGACGATAAATTCGTAAATCTGACTGCTGACATCGCCCACATAGATATCCGCCGCCTGGGTGTAGGTCATGTCGGTCGAAGCTCTGCTGCCGAGGTCGATCAGCAGATTGGGCGCTCGTGTGATGTCTGCGGGAAGGCGGCCGGGCATGGCGATCGCCAGTGGATCAACTGTTATGACAATCGGGCGGGCGAACAGCATCACATGCGGCGCAAAAATGACGTTCTGATCACGATCTTCCACCAGCACGCGCAAGAGGCTGCGTCCATGTCTGTACCACGAGGAGAGACGCGGCGATGGATGGGGGTTGTAAAGGATCGTGCGGCGATGCCCTGCCTTGTTCTCCGGGCGTTTCTGCCGAACATCGACGGTGTCGAACTTGGGATAGCCGACAATGCTGATCCGGTCCGGATCGACATGAGCCTGCTGGACCAGGCGATCGGCAATCAGCGGCCCTGAGCACAGCACATGGTCGAACCGGGCGCTGGCGGGATCAAAGCCGATTGCCCGGTCGCCGGCACCATGCCGGGTATGAACCATGAACAGCTTGTCGAGACGATATCGGTTCTTCAGCAGGAGCGACGTTTTCTCGGTAACCACCAGCATGTCGAGACTGCGAAAGAAATCAAGGTTCTGCTGGTAAACAAGCAGCTTTGCCGCGGGAGCCGCAGCGCCCAGCAACCTGCCTGCCAGGCGCGCAAGCCATCCTGTTTTCAGCGTGACATGCCGGATGTTCGATGAGCCGTCGACATGGCTCAACCATTCGACCTCTGCCGCCAGTGCTGGCGTGGTCGTGGCAACAATGATCTCGCCGGGAAAGTCCGTCCGGGCAAGGGCAAGCGCGATCGGCAGGGCGTGACGCACCTGATGGATCTGGTCGTGGTTGAAGAGAAAGGCGATCCGCTGGCCACAGGCTGGTCGGGCGGTCGACGGCCGGTCTTGTCGCGACATGTTCATGCGGCACTTCTAACAGCGGTGCCTTGCCAGCGCATCCACGGTTTGCTTTTGCAGATGCCATCATTGATTTGCGAACCGAGTGTTGCATAACGATACGCAAATCTCGCGCACAAGGTCTACCCGGCTTTAGCATTTGACCCGATGGCGTGGTTTGCCCTATCTGTTTTGTAGAACGAGATAAGAGCCAATTTATGGCTTGGGGTTAGATGAGGACGGAAAAGTGTCACGATTGAACAAGATGGTCAGCGGCCTTGCAATTG
Source organism: Croceicoccus esteveae (assembly GCF_031846435.1). Classification (NCBI taxonomy): domain Bacteria; kingdom Pseudomonadati; phylum Pseudomonadota; class Alphaproteobacteria; order Sphingomonadales; family Erythrobacteraceae; genus Croceicoccus; species Croceicoccus esteveae. The sequence continues at coordinate 216,727 of NZ_JAVRHS010000002.1, read as the reverse complement.
CGTTCGCAGGGTTGAGTGCGCAAGGTGCGGGTGCTCAGACGATCCCGCCGGCGCCTGCCGACGATGATGCAGGTGTGTTTGTGGATGATGCGCAGCCATTGGGCAGCAATGCGATCATCGTGACGGCACAGCGGCGCGAACAGAACCTGCAGGACGTTCCCGTCGCCATTTCCGCACTTAATGAGGATTATCTGCGCGAGCGCAATGTGACCTCGATCGACCAGATCGGATCGGTCGCTCCGAACGTCCTCATTCAGCGCGGCGCGTCCAACAGTTCGGTTGCGCAGATCTCCATCCGCGGTGCGACCACGATCAACCCTTCGCTTACGTGGGAGCCGACCGCGGGCATCTACCTTGACGGAGTGTATCTCGGCAAGGCGCAGGGCGGCTTCTTCGATGTTGCCGATATCGAGCGAATCGAGGTCTTGCGCGGTCCGCAGGGTACGCTTTACGGCCGCAATACGCTGTCTGGCGCGATCAACATCGTCACTGCAAAGCCGACCGGCGATTTTGGCGGCGAGTTTCGCGCAACTTACGGCAATTACGACTACAAGCAGTTTCGCGGATCGGTCGACTTCCCCGAGATCGCCGATCTGGTAGCCGTGAAGCTGTCTGGACAGATCGGCAAGCGCGACGGTATCTATGAGGTCGGGCAAAATCCGTTCCCGGAGGTTGTAACCGCCTTCAATTCGTCAGTCGACGCGGTCGAGGATCTCGACAGCCAGAGCTTCATGCTGCAGGCGCGGATCCAGCCATCGGGTGGTCTCACACTAGACTACGCCTTTGATTACAGCGAGCTTGACCAGCGCCCTGCCTATACGCAGGCGTACAGCTTCTACGAAGGCAACATTTTCGATCCCGGTTCGCCGCTTTACCAGTTTGGTGGCGCGTTCTTCCCCTATGACAAATATGTGTCCAGCGAATATCGCAAGACTGCATTGATCAACACCAATGTCTACGAGGATTCGCGTGTGTTTGGCCACAGCCTTACCGCCGCGCTTGACCTTGGCGATATCGGCGAACTCAAGTCGATCACTGCATATCGCAGCGTCAAATTCGAGGATCTCCTGGATCTCGACGGCTCGCCCCTCCCGCTGGCACAAAGCTCTCGCGATTCCGATTACCACGCCTTCAGTCAGGAAGTTCAGCTGGCTGGAAATCTGAGCGTGTTCAACTACATTGTCGGTGCTTATTATTCGAAGGACAAGGCAAGCACCTTCAATCCGCAGGCATTCTTTGGCGCGCCGCAAAGCTTTGATTCCCGCTATCGTGGTCGCACAACCTCTTACGCCGCGTTTGGCCAGGTGGATGTTGAACTGACCGACCGGCTGACGCTGACCGGCGGCCTGCGCTACACCGAAGAAACCAAAACCATTGCACGTTACTATCGTAATTTTGCCGACCCGTCGGACAGCTTTGCGTATAACATCGACGATATACCGGGTGAGTTCGACAACCCTGAGCTCTTTGATCCTACCCGCGTGCGCACTTCGCCCGATGCGGATTTCAACAATCTGACGCCAACGGCAATCATCGCTTATGAGCCGATGGACAATGTCAATGTGTACGCAAAATATGCCAAAGGCTTCAAGAGCGGCGGGTTTAACGGTGAGTCCGGATCTGTCGATGAACTGGCCACGCCCTATCTTCCGGAGAAGCTGACCAGCTACGAAATCGGGGTCAAGACAGAGCTGCTCGACGGGCGTCTGCGGCTGAACATGGCAGCGTTCCAGAACGACACCACGAATTTGCAGCTTTCTGTCTTTACCGGGCAGGGCGCGGTTTCATCAATCGTTCAAAATGCCGGCAAGGCGCGTGTACGCGGTTTCGAACTGGAAGCGACCGGCAATTTTGTCGACTGGCTGACGGTGAGCGGATCGTTCGCCTATCTTGATCCGGAATATCAGGAATTCATTGAAAATGGAGAGAATGTCGCGGACAATCGCGCGTTCAGCAGTGCGCCCGAATTCACCGCCTCGGCCAGTGTGGACTGGCGTGTGTTCGAGCTGGGCAGCGGTGCCCGGTTGAACATCGCTACGGACGTCAACTACACCGACGAATATTTCATCTTCCCCTTCGCGCTCGAAGGCACCAGCCCTGGCGGCCAGAACGCGTTCAACACGCTGGCTCCGGCGCGCACGGTTGTTGATCTGCGCGCAATTCTCAGCCGCATTCCTGTTGGTGAAAACGATCTGTCCGTCACAGCGTTTGCCCGCAATCTGTTTGATATACACAAAGAGCTTACGTTCATCGATTTCGGTGCAAGCTTTGGTGGCATAACCACAGCCAACTGGATTGCACCACGGACCTATGGCCTGACTGTAGGAGTGCAGTTCTAGGCAGAACGGGGCAGCATGCGGGGCAAATCGTCACCAGTGACGGCCCCGCACAGCTGTGCTGATCTGGTCAACGGCCGCGGCGAAATCAGCGGCGGCAGCTGGTCAATCGGCTTTCCAGCCGATCTCGGCCACTTGGGCAGACGCCGGAATTTGCGTCATTGCTTCCCTCACGACAAGCGTCTCGTCAGGGGCGAGCACGCGTTGGGCCGGGGTGATTTCCCAGCTCAGGACGATCTGTTCCTCACGGTCTCGCAACACGACCTGCAACGGCGGGATGGTATGTTCGCGCTGTCCCTTGTTTAGGATCGTGCCATTGGCGGTGAAAAAGTTCTTGCCATCAGGGCCAGACTGCAGCCGCTGTTCCGATGCCGGAAAATCCAGTGCGAGATCGGGCGAGATGTCCTGCGCTCGCTCAGCCTGAGCCGGCAACCATCCCGGCAAGCTCCCTTCGCGCGCAAAGGCAAGCAGCACCGCGCCAAATGCCAGCACCATCAGCAAGGCAATGATCCACATCCGCCAGCGAACTGGCTGGCGTTTCGCAACCTCGTCATTGCGTTCTGACAAGGTGGCGTAGGGATCGTCCGCATCCACCCGGATGGGCGACCGTAACCGCTGTTCTCTTGCTGGCTCCGACGGCGATGCCGTTGATGCAGCCACAGCCGCAGCCTCGCCCGTCGGCTCGTCAGATACAGGAGCGCTTCTTGAAACAGATGTGGGGATCTGTTCTGCGTCATTGGACGTCAGCGTGGCAGCTTCGTGCAGCGGCGTGGCATCAGGATGCGTAACGGCATCGTCACCATGTTGCGGCGGCACCGTTGGTGAATGGCTGTCGATCGATAGCGCGTCGGGAGCAGCAGCGATGTCGTGCTCCGGTTCTGGTGCTGTAACAAACCAGCGGGTATCGCATTTCGCGCATCGGACCGACCGTCCCTTCGCGTTTATTGCGTCATCAGGCACATTGTAGCGTGCGTCGCATGAAGGACAGGTTATGATCATGCCATATCCTTAACCAGAGTTTACCAGTAAGGCTATTAGGGAGTGGTGCATCCGTCATGCAACGGTGATTTTGTCCACATGCGGACCGTGAGCCCGGAGTGCAGCGCCGCACAGCATTCAAAAGACGAGGCCGCAATCAGCATCACCATCTAAGTCACGGCGCGTGGATGGCGCTGGTCACCGCAAAATCCTGCCAGGTGACCGGCGCGAAATGGTGCCCGAGGGCGGGATCGAACCACCGACACTACGATTTTCAGTCGTATGCTCTACCAACTGAGCTACTCGGGCCATGCTGCTTCACAGCATATTCTGCAGCAGTATCAAAATCTGACGAAAGGTCAGATCACCGGGACCGCCGCAGCACGAGCGCCTATGGCCAAACCGGCCGGCGCTGTCCAGCCCCCAAATTGTCAATTTGCCGCACCATCGGGATCGTCGTCCTGCAACTGGTGCGGCATGGCGGGTTCTGCGGGTATCGCGTAACCGTCACCAAGCCAGTTTGCGAGATCGCGGTCGCGGCAACGTGATGAACAGAAGGGGCGGTGATCGTCGGCGGCGGGCTTGCCGCACATCGGACATCTGCGTGGCTTTGTCATATCGTCACTGCCTGCGCAAAACCGCCGTCAAGTGCAAGGCTCTCGTTTACAGACGTGCGGATGATGCGGCCGGTACGCCGGGCAAGTTCAGCCAGATGTTCTGGCTTGAGCAGCGGGATGAGGGTGGGGTGCATTACCAGCAGGATTGCGCCGGGCTCTCGCACCCTTTGCGCCTGTCGCAGCAAAAGGTGCACTGCCGCTGTGCGTGGCATGACGGCACAGCGCTGAAGAATGGAAGGCCCCTCATTGCGTGCAACGATCTGCACAAAGCCGAATCCGTTCATGGCGGTGCGTTCATGCGCCCAGCCTGCCAGCGCGGCATCAAGCGCACGGTCTACGGCCTGGCGCGCGGATCGGGACTGAAGAGTGGGAAAATCAATGCCGATCGAGCCGGCCAGGTCGAGCCGGCCAATAGCCGATGCGATGCGCGGCACGGCGGCCAGCGCCAATGCATCGGGCGGCAATCCCCCATCCACATCGATCAACGTCATGGCAGGAGTGGAGGACAACTGCAGTGTGCCGCCGTCAAAATCGACCAACCCGCACAAGGCCTCCCCAAGCAGATTGTTCCACCCGGCACCACAGGAGGCCTCATCAGGAAATTGCTCCACAAGCTGAACCTCCTCGCCTGCTTTTCGAAGGCGATGCACAAGGCTGGGCATGGGATCAAGACACGCCTGCGACGTTCTTGCCTGGGCGCGTTTGATGCGCCCCGCTTCCACGATCGCGCCGCGCGTGATTTCAAGCACCGTTCTGGAGCCTTCACTCGCGGTACGCGGCAATCCTGAAACGAGCAGTTCAGCGCCATTTGCCATCCGCGCTGTTGCCCGGTCCGATCCCGAACTGCGTGCAATCAGCACCGCCTCGACGATTGCGCCGGGCGCGATGTCATTTGCCCACTGCACCTTTGCGCGCACAATACGTCCGGCGCTGATCTGGACGGCGCGATGCTCGCCGATGCCTTCCTCGACAAACCAGATCATTGGCGCTGCTCGTATCGCAAGCGTTGCCACCAGCATGGCAGGACGCGCATCATCGCAAGATCAGCCGATGGGAAAACCGGCGGATTTCAGCAAGGCCCGCGTTTCAAACAGCGGCAGGCCGATCACGCCCGAATGGCTTCCTGCCAGCCAGGCAACCAGCGCTTCGGCCCGACCCTGTATGGCATAGCCGCCGGCTTTTCCGGACCACTCTCCCGAAGCAAGATAGCTTGAGATTTCCTGCTCGCAAAGCGGCTTGAAACGCACGACAGTTTCGCTGATGCGCTCACGCTTTTCTCCGTCGGGCAACAGCAGGCAAATTGCCGACAGCACCCGATGCCTACGTCCTGACAGCAGGGTCAGGCAATCCCGCGCCATTTCCTCATTGTCTGTCTTTGGCAATATTCTGCGCCCAACCGCAACGACTGTATCGCCGGCAAGGACATGGGTTCGGCCGCCGCCCTGTATTCGAGCGGCCACGGCTTCGGCCTTCTGCCGCGCGAGCCGCTGTGCGTGCGCCCGCGGCAGTTCTGCACGTGCGGGGGTTTCATCAATTGCAGCGGCGCAAACAGCGTCGGGCTTGATCCCGAGTCGCGCCAGCAAGGCAAGGCGACGCGGACTTGCCGAAGCAAGCAGCAGTCTGGGCGGGCCTGGCTCAGCCAAGGTGGAGGCAGATCAACTCGGTCCGGGGCCGCCGCGACCAGGCATGAAGCGATAGGTGATGCGGCCTTTCGTGAGGTCGTACGGCGTCATCTCGACCAGCACCTCGTCGCCGACCAGCACGCGGATGCGGTTCTTGCGCATCTTGCCAGCAGTATGACCAAGGATTTCGTGGTCATTCTCCAGCTTCACGCGAAACATCGCGTTGGGCAGCAGTTCCGCGACAGTGCCGCGCATTTCGAGAAGTTCTTCTTTGGCCATAAACGGGCTGCTTGCGCCCTTCCTTCTGCTGCTTCTGTTAACAAGGATTGCGCGCGCATAGCGAATTTTGCACCGGAATGGAAGCGCCATCAAAGCATGGCTGCTGGCACTCGCGCTGAACACCGGCAATGGCAAAGCGCTGTTCAAAACCCGCTGCTGCGTTAAGGGGCGGACTATGGCGGGTACGAGGAACAAAACTGGTCTGGACCTTCTGGCCGGTGTGACAGGCTGCTTGCTGTTTTGCGCAGCACCGGCTTTGCGTGCGGAATCGGGCGATGACAGCAATACGGCCGCAAACGTCGATGATGTCCCGGACAACAGTGCAGCACAGGAGATCATCGTCACGGCACAACGCCTGCGCGGTTCCGTTGACGTGCCGCAGCCGCCTATTGCAGTCCTGAACGAGGATGAGATTGCCGGCTATGGTGCAGGATCGATAGCCGATCTGGTGGAGGCGATTGCGCCGCTCACCGGCTCGGGCAGCGGTCGTGGCGGTGGCCGACCCGTCTTTCTGCTTAATGGCCAGCGCATTTCCGGCTTTCGCGAATTGCGCAATCTGCCGCCCGAGGCGATTGCCCGGGTAGAAGTGCTGCCGGAGGAAGTTGCCTTGCGGTTCGGTTTCCCGGCAACGCAGCGCGTGGTGAACTTCATTCTGAAGGACAACTACAGCGCAATCACCGCCGAAGCGAACGCAGGTGTGCCTTGGCAGGGCGGCTATGCCACCAGCCAAATCGAAGCGAACGTTCTGCGTATCGACGGACCGGCCCGTGTCACGTTCGGCATCGAAGCCAGCGACAGTTCCGGCCTCACCGAGGCAGAGCGCGGCGTTTCGTCCATCGACCCGCTCGCAGTTGCAGGTGATGTAGATGCAGCGGCGTATCGCAGTCTTGTTGCCGACACCAGCAGCCTGCAACTGGATGCAGGCTGGTCGACGGGACTGGGTGACGAAGGCGGAGATGGCACGTTGTCGCTGACAGGAGCCATAACGCGCAGCGCCAGCCTGCGCCTGAACCTGAACGGTCCAAGCCGATCGCCTCCAATGACGCTGACCGACGTGCGCAATGCTGGCCTGTTCAGGTCGTTCGACCTGCCTCCGGCGGGGTTCAGCCTCAGGACGACTGCCAGCAAGTCGGTCGGCTTCGAGCTTGGTGCTGCCATGACGCGGCGCCTTGGTGACTGGGACCTTGCGGGCACCGCTTCGTGGGTTCATGCAAAAGCCAGCACCACGAGCACTGGCAATGCAGGTTCAGCCGGATTGCCTGTGGCTGCACCCTTGGGCGCAGTGTCAATGGAGCTGGATGCAGCACAATTGCAGGCAGCGGGGTCTGGCACGCCGCTGCCCGCGAACCGCGCATTCAGCAATACAGAGGCTGCCGCAGCACTGGTCACGCTTACCGGACGTCCCGCAGATCTTCCCGCCGGCGAGGTCACGATGGTCGTCAAAGCAGGCTACGACTGGAATGATATCGCCAGCCGTACAATTGTCAGCCCGGCGATGTCCCGCGTTTTAGGCCGGGAAGCTGATGCCGCCGACACCGCCGCCGATACTGGCGCCGATACTGGCGCAGCGCTCGTGCGCGGCGATACGAGTTTCGGCGTCACGCTGGGCGTCCCGTTGACGAGCAGGCGCAGAGCGTTCCTCGAGCCTGTCGGCGATATAAGTCTCGATTTATCCGCGGCTGTGCAGCATCTGTCCGATTTCGGGCTGCTTACCACGGCAAGCGCCGGCGTGAACTGGGGCGTGACCCCGCGCCTTGCGTTCAGCAGCAGCTTCACCCACCGCGAGGCGGCGCCGACGCTGGCCCAGCTTGGCGCCCCGCGACTGGTTACTGCCGGCGCGACGGTGTATGATTACGCGGCACAGGCAACGGTGCTTGTCGATGTGGTCACGGGTGGAAATCCCGACCTGGCGCAGGAGCGGCAGGACGACTGGAAATTCGCGGTAAACTACGACCTGCCTGTCTTCGACCGGTCGCGCGTGATCGTCGAGTTGTTCGACGAGACATCGCGAAACGTGTCAACTGGCTTCCCCGTGTTGACCGCAGCGGTCGAAGCTGCCTTTGGCGACCGGGTGATCCGCGACGATGAGGGACAATTGCTGGCGGTGGACCGGCGACCGGTCACCTTTGCCAAACAGCAGGGCAGACGGCTTCGCTACGGGGTAAGCCTGTCCGATCCGATCAGCCACCCGAGTTCCAGACAGCCCGATGCCAGACAGCCCAGCGCCAGACAGCCCGGTGCCAGACAGCCGGGTGGCGCAGGAGAGGGGCACCGCGGTGGCCGAACCGGGACGCCATCGGGCGAGCGGGGCGGTCGCTGGACCTTTGGCCTTTATCACACTATCCGCTTTGTACAGGATGTTCTGGTGGCAACGGATGGGCCGCTGCTCAACCTGCTGGACGGCGATGCCATCGCCGACGATCCCGTGGCACGCCATGCCTTCGATCTTGAAGGGGGCTTGTTCCACAAAGGCTTTGGTCTGCGCCTGTCGGCCAATTACCTTGGTCGCAGCAGCATCGAAGGGCAAAGCGGCGCTGTTGCAGATGGTGGTGGTCTGACCTTCGATCCGATCCTGCTCCTTGATGCTCGCCTGTTCGTCGATCTTGGCCAGCAACGCCGGTTGACCGATCGCTGGAGCTTATTGCGAAACAGCCGCGTGGCAATCCGCATCGACAATGTATTTGCCGCACAGCAGCGCGTGACCGATGCTGACGGTCAGGTGCCGCTTGTCTATCGCCCCGACTTCGCCAATCCCGCGGGCAGGTTCATCGAGGTGGAATTGCGCAAGCAGTTCTGATCGAGGCCCAATCCGCCCTCAGCAAATCTTTGCGCGATCGCGATGGTTCCCTTTCGCGTTGCGGGAACCTATCTGGCCCGCATGGCCCGTACTCCTGCCGCTCCCCCTGCCAATGCTGCTGCCGACCGGTTCCTTGAGGATCGCGCGACCGACACCGTGCGCGGTTCGGGCGATATGGATATCAACGCCGGCGTGGCCGCCATCCGTGAGGTGCAGCGTACGCTGAAACCCAAGCCCGGTGTTTACCGGATGACCGATGTGAAGGGCGATGTCCTTTATGTCGGCAAGGCCCGCGCGCTGAAGAACCGGGTGGCAAATTACACCCAGATCGACCGCTTGTCGAACCGCCTGCGCCGCATGGTCAGCCAGACGCGCGGCATGACGATCGTCACGACCAATTCTGAGGCAGAGGCGCTGCTGCTCGAAGCGCAGCTCATCAAGCGGTATCGCCCGCCATACAACGTGCTGCTGCGCGACGACAAAAGCTTTCCTTTCATCCTGCTGCGCGCCGATCATGATTTTCCGCGCATCACGAAGCATCGCGGAGCCCGGCGTGCCAAGGGCAATTACTACGGACCGTTCGCCAGCGCAGGTTCGGTGAACACCACGATCAACGCGCTGCAAAAGCTGTTCCTGCTGCGCTCGTGCAGCGACAGTTTTTTCGCTCGGCGGGATCGGCCCTGCCTGCTTTACCAGATCAAGCGCTGTTCCGCGCCCTGCGTCGGCCGCATTGACGAGGCCGATTATGCCGACCTTGTCAGGCAGGCCAAGGAATTTCTGGGTGGCAAATCTGGTGCCGTCCAGAAGGAGATCGAAACGCAGATGGCGCGCGCGGCAGAAGCGATGGATTATGAAACCGCGGCCATCCTGCGCGACCGGCTGCGCGCCGCCACGTTCATCCAGGGCAGTCAGGCGATCAACGCCAGCGGCGTGGGCGATGCCGATGTATTCGCCATGGCGGCGAAGGGCGGGCAGATCGGCATCCAGGCCTTTTTCATTCGCGGCGGGCAGAACTGGGGTCATCGCGCGTTCTTCCCGCGTCATACCGACGGGCTAGAGCCCGAAGCGATCATGGCGGCGTTTCTGGCGCAGTTTTATGAAGAGGTGCCGCCTGCGCCGCTGGTGCTGATCGACCGCGAACTTGCCGAGCATGAGTTGCTGGAGGAAGCCTTGTCCGCGCTTGCCGAGCGCCGCGTGACGATTTCGCTGCCGCAGCGCGGTGATCGCCGCCGCCTGCTCGACCAGGCGTCGCGCAATGCGGCAGAAGCGCTGGATCGGCGGCTGGCGGAAACCAGCACGCAGACGCAGATCATGCGCGAGGCAGCGGAGTTCCTGGAGCTGGCCGACGTTCCCCGCCGGATCGAGGTTTACGACAACAGCCATATTCAGGGGACCAATTCGGTCGGCGCGATGGTGGTGGCCGGACCCGAGGGATTCATCAAGAACCAATATCGCAAGTTCAATATCAAGACCGCGCAAGGCAACGATGATTTTGCCATGATGCGCGAAGTGATGACCCGCCGTTTCGCTCGCGCGCTGAAGGATGACCCTGATCGTGATACCGTCGGCAGGGATGACGCTGCCTGGCCCGACATCATGCTGATCGATGGCGGCAAAGGGCAGATGAGCAGCGTTTGCGATGCGCTGGAGGAGCTCGGCATCGAGGATGTGGCGATGGTTGGCGTCTCCAAAGGGCCGGACCGCAATGCCGGACGAGAAATCTTCCACTTCCCCGACGGGCGTGAAAAGACGCTGCCTGTCAATTCGCCTGTGCTGTTCTACCTGCAACGCCTGCGCGATGAGGCGCACCGGTTTGCCATTGGCGCGCACCGGGCCAAGCGCAGCCGCGCGATCAGCGCCAGCCCGCTGGACGAGATCCCCGGCATCGGCCCGGCACGCAAGCGTGCGCTGCTGCTGCATTTCGGCACGGCAGGCAAGGTGAGGGCCGCATCGCTCTCCGATCTTGCGCGGGTCCCCGGCGTATCGCAGCAGGTCGCGCAATCGATCTATGATTTCTACCATCCCGGCGGCTGACGCTGTCGCTGTCGAGTCGGGTGGACTGGATTTAACCGGCTGGCGTCTCTAGAGCGGGCGGCAGAAGGAGAAGATTGGATGAGCAGCCTTGTCGGCCCCGACGAAGACGACCCGCGCGGCAAGCCCCCTGTGCCGCACGAGGTGCAGGATGCAGTGCGCACGCTGATCCGCTGGGCAGGGGACAATCCTGAACGCGAAGGTTTGCGCGATACACCGTCGCGCGTAGCCCGCGCGTGGAAGGAATACTGCCTTGGCTATACCGAAGATCCATCCATCCATCTGGCTCGCATCTTCGAGGAGGTGGGCGGCTACGACGAGGTCGTGCTGCTGAAGGATATTCCGTTCCAGTCGCATTGCGAACACCACATGGCCCCGATCATCGGCAAGGCGCACATCGCCTATCTGCCACGGAACCGGGTGGTGGGCATATCCAAGCTGGCGCGGGTGCTGCACGGCTTTGCCCGCCGGTTGCAGGTGCAGGAACGGCTTACCGCCGAGGTGTCGGACTGCATCTGGGATCATCTGAAGCCGCACGGTGTCGCGGTGGTGATCGAGGCAAGCCATGCCTGCATGACCGCGCGCGGCGTGCGCACGCCCGGCGTGGCCATGACCACCAGCCGCATGATGGGGGTGTTCAGGGACGACAAGCGCAGTCGGGAGGAGGTGCTGTCGCTGATGGGTTTTTGATTTTGCATCAACAGCCATCGAGTTGCATCGTCGGCAAACGGATCGCAAGCGGGCTGGAACCTGCCATCTGACGAGTTGTTTCATCAGCACTGCGAACCGTAATGTGAATGAGCCTGTGATACTTATCGAAACACGCGATCCGCCGATTGATGGCTAATCAAGATTATCCTCTTACCGGATTGTTTCTGAAAGGAAGATTGCGTCACGCGATGACCCCGCGCGAGGCAGACGTCCTTGAGCGCATGATCTGCGGCAGCGAACGGTTTTCACGCCCTCATGTGATTGCCCGGCGCGGCGACCTCATCGAACGATCGACCATGCTGGTCGAAGGCTTTGTCCTTCGCTGCATCAACGAAGGGTCGCGGCGCCATATCGTCAGTTTGCAGGTGCCGGGAGATTTCGTTGATCTGCATGGTTTTGCCCTGAAAAGGCTGGACCATGACGTGGTGACGATTGGCCCTACCAAAGTTGCCTATGTCGAGCATGAAGCGCTGGCGAAAGTCGTCAGGGATCTTCCGCATCTGACCCGCCTGCTGTGGTTTTCGACGCTTCTGGATGCCGCCATTCACCGTGAATGGATCATGAGCATGGAGCGGCTTGCGGCAGATGGCCGGCTTGCGCATCTGCTGTGCGAAACCTGGCGCCGGCTGGAACTGGTGGGGCTCGGTGACCGGCACGGTTTCGGGCTTCCGCTGACGCAGGCCGATCTTGCCGACACCTGCGGGACTACGGCCGTGCACATGAACCGTATCATCCGCAAGATGCGGACGCAGAACATTGTCGACATCCGCAGCGGCCGCATCAGCGTTCCCGATCGTGGCGTACTCGAAAGGACAGGTGATTTCGACCCTGCTTATCTGTATGGTCCTGGCAGTCTTGCCGTCGGGCGGGAGATGGACCAATCTTGAAGCGCACAGCCGTGCTTCTGCAAACCAACCACTGTTTCCGGCGTTCAGGATGACCAGTCGAGCACGCAGCAATGATGACCGGGCCGATGACAGGAGCAGGTGGCGGAACTGCCCGCATAGCAAAACTGAGAAGGAAGCATGATGGCAACAATGGTTGACAAGGCCCCTGTTGAAGCGAACGACGACGATCTGACGCAGATTGCAGAAATGATGAAGCGCGCTCGCGCAGCGCAGGAGCAGATTGCTCAATATACGCAGGAACAGGTCGACCGCCTGATCACTGCCATGGTGTGGGCAGTGGCCAAGCCCGGCGTTGCCGAAAAGATTGCGCAGCTCACGGTCGAGGAAACACAGCTTGGCAATTACGAGGGCAAGTTCCTGAAAATCTCCGTCAAGACGCGCGCCACGTTGCAGGACATCATCCACGACAAATCAGTCGGGGTGATCGAGGAACTTCCCGAACGCAACATCGTGAAGATTGCAAAGCCGGTCGGCGTCATCGGCGCGCTGTCACCATCCACCAATCCCGAGGCGACGCCAGTCATCAAGGCGATCAGCGCGGTCAAGGGTCGCAACGCGATCATCATCGCGCCGCATCCTCGCGCCAAGCAGACGAACAAGATGATCGTCGATCTGATGCGCGATGCCATCGTCGCGATGGGTGCACCCGCCGATCTTGTGCAGGCGATCGAAATACCTTCGGTGGCGAAAACCAATGAATTGATGCGGCAATGCGACCGGGTGCTGGCAACCGGCGGGTCCGCGATGGTCAACGCCGCCTATTCCAGCGGCACGCCGGCCCTGGGGGTAGGAGTCGGCAATGCGGTGATCACCGTCGATGATACCGCAGACCTCGACGATGCGGCGCAAAAGATCCGCATTTCCAAGACGCTGGACAATGCTGCATCCTGTTCATCCGACAATGCAGTGCTCCTGTTCGATGCCATTTACGATGAAATGCTGGCGCGGTTGCAGGCAGAGGGCGGCTTTGTCGTCAACGATGAACAAAAGAGCAAACTGGAGGGTGCCATCTGGGAAGACGGGCACATCAACGCCAAGATCGTGGCGCAGCCGGCGCAGTTTATTGCCGATTACGCGGGATTTGCCATTCCGGCCGACACGCGGTTCTTTATCGTGCCCGAAACCGATGCCGGGCCGGAGCATCCGTTTTCAGGCGAAAAGATGACAGTCACCATGGCACTTTACCGGGTTGCCGACATCGATGAGGCGATTGCGCTTACCAATCGCATCCAGTCCTATCAGGGGCAGGGGCACAGTTGCGGCATCTATTCCACGTCGGATGACAACATCATGAAGCTGGCGGAGGGAACGAAGACCAGCCGCGTCATGGTCAATCAGGCGCAATCGCCGTCCAATTCGGGCAATCTGGCCAATGGCATGCGGCAGACGTTTTCCTTGGGCTGTGGATCATGGGGCGGCAATGGCACCAACAACAACATTACCTGGCGCGATCTGATCAATGAAACCTGGGTCAGCCGACCGCTGGCGACGCCAAAGACCCTGCCCAGCGACGAGGAATTGTTCGGCAAGGAAATCATGGAGAAGATCTGACGGTGACCTGCCACCACGACGTGGTTGTGTTTATACCGCTGCCCTTTCTGCCCGCCGGACCTGAGTGACAGAGACAAGATGACAGACCAGTTTTCCTTAACCGAAGACCAGCTCGCCATTCAGGACATGGCGCAACGCTTCACCGCTGAAAACATCACTCCGTTCGCTGCCGAGTGGGACGAGCAGCACATCCTGCCGCGCGACACGATCCGGCAGGCGGCCGGGCTGGGGTTCGGCGCCATCTATGTGTCGGAAGAAGCAGGAGGCATCGGACTCGGCCGGCTGGAAGCGGCGCTGATCATGGAGGCCATGGCCTATGGCTGCCCGTCGACCAGCGCGTTCATCTCGATCCACAACATGGCAGCATGGATGATAGACAGCTTCGGCAGCGATGCAGTGAAGGACAAATATCTGCCGTCGCTGATCGGAATGGACAGCTTTGCCAGCTATTGCCTTACCGAACCTTCGTCCGGATCGGACGCAGCCGCATTGCGCACCTATGCCGAGGACAAAGGCGACTATTGGGAGGTAACCGGCACCAAGCAGTTCATTTCCGGTGGCGGAGAAAACGAGGTCTATACGTGCATGGTCCGCACCGGCGAGGAGGGACCCAAGGGCATCACCTGCATGATCGTGGAAAAGGACATGCCGGGCGTTTCGTTCGGTGCGCAGGAACGCAAGCTTGGCTGGCATTCGCAGCCGACCGCGGCCCTTATCCTTGATGCAGTAAAGGTGCCCAAGGAAAATCTGGTCGGCGCCTTGGGTGAGGGGTTCGGCATCGCCATGACGGGGCTGGATGGAGGAAGGCTCAACATTGGCGCGTGTTCGCTGGGCGGGGCGCAACGTGCGCTTGACGAAACCATCGGCTATACGCGCGAGCGTCGGCAGTTCGGCAAGGCAATTGCCGATTTTCAAAACACGCAGTTCATGCTGGCAGAGATGGCCGCCGATCTGGAAGCGGCGCGCGCGCTTCTTTACCTCGCCGCAATCAAGGTTACGAACGGCAGCAGCGACAAGACACGCTTTGCCGCCATGGCCAAGATGATCGCCACCGAAAGCGGCTCTGCCATCGTGGACAAGGCATTGCAGCTGCACGGCGGATATGGATATCTGCGCGATTACCCGATCGAGAAACTGTGGCGGGACCTGCGTGTTCATTCCATCTTGGAAGGGACCAACCAGATCATGCGCATGATCGTGGGGCGTGACCTGACCCGTGACTGATCCGTATCATCCGCCGCAGCAGGATTTATCCATGACGCCCGACATCCACATCCACACGCATGGAGCGGTGGGGCACTTGTCGCTCAATCGGCCGAAGGCGATCCACGCGTTGACGCTGGACATGTGTCGGGCAATGACGGTGGCGCTGCAGGATTGGGCAAAAAACGATGCCGTGCGGGCGATCATCCTCGACCATGCGGAGGGGCGCGGGTTCTGTGCGGGCGGCGACATTACCCTGCTGCGCCGGTCGGCATTGGAGGACGGTGGGGCAGAAGGGCGGTCGTTCTTTGCTGTCGAATATCGGCTGAACCATCTGATGTTTACCTATGACAAGCCGATCGCGGCGTTCATGGATGGTGTCACCATGGGCGGCGGCGTCGGGATCGCGTTGCCGTCGCGTTACCGCATCGCGACGGAACGGACCCGGTTCGCCATGCCCGAAACCGGGATCGGATTGATCTGTGATGTGGGCGGTGGATGGTATCTGCCGCGGCTTCCCGGCCGGTTGGGGCAGTTCATAGGACTGACCGGTGCACGTCTGGATGGCGCGGAATGCCTGTGGGCAGGGATCGCAACGCATTACATGGCGTCCGATCGATTGGCCGAAGCGAAGGCGCGGATCATTGCCGACCCCGACGATATCGGTGCCATTCTGGATGATTGCGCGCAGACCGCGCCACCGCCACGGATCGCGGGCAATATGGAACCAATCAACCGGCTGTTCGCTGCCGATGAGTACGAGACGATCCTCGATGCGCTGACCGAAGATGACGGCGAATGGGCGCAGAAGGAACTGGCCACGCTGTCGTCCAAGAGCCCGACCAGCTGCAAAGCGGTGTTGCGTCAGTTGCAGATCGGTGCCGAGGCAGCGGATTTTGCCGCGAACATGACAATGGAATATCGCGCCGCCGGACGCATCCTGACCCGGCCCGACTTTGCCGAAGGGGTGCGCGCCTTGCTGGTGGACAAGGACAATGATCCCCACTGGCAACCTGCGACGGCCGCCGGGGTAAGCACCGACGATATAGAGGCGCTGTTCGCGCCGCTGCCCGCCCAAGACGAATGGAAGCCGCTATGACCTATGAAACAATTCTTACCCATCATGATGGCGCGGTGACGCTGATCACGCTCAACCGGCCACAGGCGCTGAATGCGTTGAACACGACCGTGCTGGAAGAGCTGATCGCGGCGTTTGCGGAATTCGAGCGGGATGATGGTCAGCGATGCGCGGTGCTTACCGGCAGCGGGGAAAAGGCATTCGCCGCCGGTGCCGACATCAAGGAGATGGCCGACAAGCCCACCGCTGCGTTTTACGGCGAGGATTTCTTCGCCGGCTGGACCAGCAGGCTGGTCAAGGCGGTGCGCAAACCGTGGATCGCGGCCGTCAACGGGTTCGCCCTGGGTGGCGGGTGCGAAGTGGCGATGATGGCGGATTTCATCATCGCGTCCGACAACGCGCAATTCGGTCAACCGGAAATCAAGCTTGGCGTTGCGCCCGGCATGGGCGGATCGCAGCGGCTGACCCGCGCTGTCGGCAAGGCAAAGGCGATGGAGATGTGCCTGACCGGTCGGATGATGGACGCCGCAGAGGCGGAGCGGGCAGGGCTCGTATCTCGCGTGGTGCCGCTGGCTGAACTGATGGATGATGCCATGGCCACGGCGAGGACGGTTGCGGGCATGCCGCCACTTGCCGCGATGATGAGCAAGGAAATGGTCGACATGGCCTTTGAAACGACCCTTGACCAGGGCTTGCTCGCCGAACGGCGCATGTTCCAAGTGCTGACCGCGACCGAGGACAAGGCCGAAGGAATGGCGGCCTTTGTCGAAAAACGGCCCGGCCAGTGGAAGGGTCGCTGACATGCGGATTGCGTTTATCGGCCTTGGCAACATGGGCGGCGGGATGGCTGCAAATCTCACAGGTGCCGGGCACGAGGTGCGGGCTTTCGACCTGTCAGCCGATGCTCTTGCCAAGGCGGGGGAACAAGGCGCCATGCCATGCGCCACCATTGCAGAGGCGGTAGATGGCGCGAACGCCGTTGTCTCCATGCTTCCCAATGGAAGCATCATGCGCAGCGTCTATTTGAACGAAGTTGTCGGTCATGCGCCAGTTTCGGCAATCCTTATCGATTGTTCGACCATCGATGTCGAAACAGCGCGAGATGTCGCGGCGCAGGCAGTGGCTGCGGGATACGATATGGTGGATGCCCCGGTATCGGGCGGGATCGCGGCCGCGGCGGGTGGCACGCTGACGTTCATGGTCGGCGGAACAATGGCCGGGTTTGAAGGCGCGCGGCCGGTGCTGGAAAACATGGGGAAAGCAGTCATTCACGCAGGAGAGGCAGGCGCAGGGCAGGCAGCCAAGATCTGCAACAACATGCTGCTCGGCATCCAGATGCTCGGCACGTGCGAGGCATTTCGCCTGGCCGAACGGCTTGGCCTCGATCCGCAGAAGTTCTACGACATCGCGTCTGTCTCGTCCGGCCAGTGCTGGTCCATGACGAGCTATTGCCCGGTTCCGGGAGTTGGTCCCGACAGCCCGGCCGACCGCGACTACCAGGGCGGATTTGCGACCGCCCTGATGCTGAAGGACCTGAGCCTCGCAGTCGCGGCGGCGGACGCGGTGGAAAGCAGAACCGACATGGCCCACCTGGCGCGGGACCTGTTTGCAAGACATGACGCAGACGGCGCCGGCGCGCGCGACTTTTCTTCGATTATCCAGACATTCTAGCATGGTGGCTTTGCTGGACTGACGGCATCGCCAGCAATCCACGCGGTTTGTATGACGCGCCACTTTGTATGAGGCGCCACAGGGTTTTTGCCAAAGGGCGGGCCGGGTTGTCCGCCTGCTCCTTCAAATGGTTCGGCGCGCCCGCTGTTGCCGCTTTTCCTGCGCTTCGCCGAGGCTGGTGCCTTGTGTCACCTGACTGTCGGCGAGAACGGCACCGCGTTCGCCGGCCGGGCGGTCGGGACCTCTTGTGGAATCCATCAACGTCTGCCGCTCTGCTTCTGCGTTGAACAATGCGCCGATCAGGATGCCGTATGCGGACAGGAACAGCCACATCAGAAAGACGACAATGGCCGAAAGCGAACCATAAGTCGCGTTGTAATCCGACACATAGGCAACGTAGAGTGAGAAGCCGAACGACACCCCTATCCACAGGAAAGTCGCCAGCACTGCTCCCGGCGCCAGCCAGCGCCATTTGGCAGGGTTGCGATCAGGACCATAACGCATGATCATGGCAAAACCGGCGCTGGCCAACGCCACGGCGACAGCATAAGTCGCAAGCTTGATCAGGAATTCGATCCAGGGCCCGCCAAGCAGGACAGAGGTCTGGCGTTGCAGCCAGGTAAGGGCAGCGCCGCTGGTGACGCCGATTAGCGCAATGCCGATTGCCGCTATCGTCAACGTTGCTGCGCGCAGGGTCAGCTTCACGATGTTACGCGTCTCAAGCTCTTCATTGATGACGTTAAGCGCGCTGATCAATCCACTGGCAGCGCGCATGCCACCATAAATGGCAAAGAACAGCGCGATCACCAGCGCCAGCCCTGCCACTTCGCCACTGGTCGTGACTGCGCCAAGCAGCTGATCCTCGATGAGAGAGGCAGCATCGCTTGGCACAACCTCGACCACCGCGCGCATCTGCTTCTCGACCAGATCGACATTGCCAAGCAGACCGTAGATCATGACTGTCGCAGCGATGAGCGGGGTAATGGCAAGAAAGGTGAAGAAAGCCACGCCGCCGGCCAGCAGGGTAAGATTGTGAAATCCGGCCATGACATAGACGCGCTTCACGATCCTGATCCAGCCGGCGCGGGGAATGGAGACGGGAGATTTGGCGATTGCGCCTGGCGCGTTAATGGGCAATGGGTTCTGCTCACAAGCAGCATCTGTTGCAGGATAGTCGAGGTGGTCGGGCAAAGCGGCGGCTCTTCCTGCGATAATGACGGGATGGATGGGTTGCAGGTTACAGAAACGCAAATCGCCAGTTTTGGCAAGTGTCTCGTGGCCGGTGCATCGCTGATCGTCCTTGCGTTTGCAGGGGCGGTCGGAGCGCAGGAGCAGACAGGCGATGTGCCTGTGTCCGCAGCCGATCCTGCCGATGCAGTCGACCTTGATACGCTGCCTATCCCGCCGGCGCCTGCCGACGCCGATCTGCCGGAGGTGCCGACAATCATCTCACGGGAAGAATTGCGTGCAGCGGTGCCCGAACTTGATGCAAGGAACGATCCTGCTCTCGACGAGCCGCTGGAGACGATCGCCGAATTCGAGCAGCGGCTCGCCGATGAAGGCTTTGTCGGTCAGGATCAGGCCGGTGAAAAGGAAGGCGCTGAAAGCCTGGCTGATGGAGTATTGTCTGCGCCATTGACGCCTGCGGATGATGCAGCCCCGCTCGATGTGCCGGCGCTGGCCGATGGCGACCCGGTCGAGGAGATCGGCGATGCGCCTGTGAGGGATGCCGAACTTGTCGCTCCACTTGAGCCGATCGGCAGCTTCGAGGTGGAGCCAGTGCAGTTCGCCGAGGATGTCAATGCTTCCGAGACGCAGACGATCGCCTATGACGTGCGGCTCACTGGACTTGAGGAAGTCGATGATCTGAGCGATGCCAATCTGCGCGACATGTTTAATGATCTCTCCGTGCTGGAGGATGGCGATGGCAAGGCGCAGAACATCGCACAGATATCTGCCCGGCTGGAACAGGACGGCGAACTCATCAGCAACATCCTGGCATCGCAGGGCTGGTTCAACGCGTTTGTAACCACGCGCATCGACCGCGGCGAGCAGGACGGTGGCCAAGCTCTTGCAGCCGTGATCGAGGTGCAGCCCAACCAGCGGTATGACTTTTCCGCAATCGATGTGCAGGCAGGACCCACGCAACCCGCAGATCTGGTGCGTGACAATCTGGCGCTTGAAGTGGGCGCCCCGATTATCGCGGCGCGGGTCCTGGCCGCGGAGGCACGGGTCGCAGTGGCGTTGCCGCGCAACGGCTATCCCTTCGCGCAGGTGGGCGCGCGCGACATTCTGCTAGACCGGGATACCGCCGACGGCGTTTATACGCTCCCGGTGGAGACAGGTCCGCGGTCGGTGTTCGGCGGGATCGAAACGGCAGGCGATCTTGCGTTTGATGCCGATCACGTTGCGACACTTGCCCGGTTCGAGCGGGGCGAAGTTTACGACAGCGATCTTGTGGACGATCTGCGCCAGGCGCTGGTGGCGACGGGACTTTTCAACACCGTGACAGTCGTGCCGCAACAGACCGGAGAGGAAGCTGGCGGCGGCACGCAATATGCATCATTGCTGGTCACGCAGGATGAAGGTCCGCCGCGGACCATTGCAGGAAGCGGCGGGTACGGTACCGGACAAGGCGTGCGGGTGGAAGCGACCTGGACCCACCGCAATCTGTTCCCACCCGAAGGCGCGCTGATCGTGGGCGCGGTTGCCGGCACGAAGGAGCAGGGCGCAGGCGTCACTTTCCGCCGGTCCAATGCCGGACGCCGCGACCGGGCGTTCCAGATCGTGGGCGAAGCCTTGCACAGTGACTACGATGCTTTCGAAGCTTACACCGGGCGGCTATCGGCCCGGGTAAGCTACGATTCCACATCCATCTGGCAAAAACGCTTCACCTATGCCTATGGCGCACAATTGCTTGGCACGAACGAGCAGGATTTTGATCGCGTTGCCGGCGAACGCGTCCGGCGCACTTTCTTTATCGCAGGACTGGTCGGACAGCTCGGGTTTGATACGACCGACAGTCTGCTCGATCCCACGGACGGTTTTCGCGTCACCGCTCTGGTGGAGCCGGAGGGGTCCTTGCAGGACGGGTTCAGGGGTTATGTGCGCACCCGCCTTGACGGGAGCGCATACCGTTCGTTCGGCAGCTCGTTCGTGCTCGCCGGGCGCATTGCTGCCGGTTCCATCCAGGGCATCGACCGCTTTGCCCTGGCCCCGTCCCGGCGCTTCTATGCAGGTGGTGGCGGATCGGTGCGCGGGTTTGGCTATCAGGAGCTTGGCCCCAAGGTGCTGGAACCAAATCCCAATTTCGATCCCGAAGATCCCGATGATGAGGACGATCCGTTGCGTGTGCGCCCGATCGGCGGCCGCAGTTTCAACGAAGCAGCGGCAGAGGTGCGTTACCGCTTCGGCAATTACGGGATCGTCGCTTTTGTCGATGCCGGACAGGTATATGAAAAGAGCTTGCCGGATGCTTCGGACATTCGCTTTGGCGCCGGCATCGGCGGCAGGTTTTACACCAACTTCGGACCCTTGCGGCTGGATGTGGCGACGCCCATCAACCGGCAGGAAGGCGAAAGCAGATTTGCCGTCTATGTCTCCATCGGGCAGGCGTTCTGATGACCAACGACGCCGCTGTACAACCTGAGCTGACCGCGCCTGGTGCAGCGGAACCTGCAGCGACGACGCAGGAAAGGCCTCGCCGTCGCTGGCCGGTACAGCTTGCCAAGGGTGCCGCGATCCTGGTGGTAGGGCTTGTGTTGCTGGTGGCGCTCGTCATTTTCGGGCTTGATACGCAGCCGGGTCGCCGGCTTGTCGCAAACCAGATTGCGGGACTGACCTTTGAAAGCGGCATGAAGATCCGCATCGGCCGCATCGATGGATCGCTGTACGGCGAGATGACACTGCACGATCTCGCGGTGGCCGATCCGCGCGGAGTTTTCGTCAGGTCGCCGCAAGTCGCTGTCGACTGGCGGCCGTTCGCTTTCTTCAAAAACCACATCGATATTCGCGACCTTGCTGCACAGCGTGTCGTGCTGGAGCGGCTGCCGCAATTCAACGAGGTCGCGGATGACGGATCGCCGCTGCTGCCTGATCTCGACATCGATGTGAACTGGCTGCGCGTCGATCGCCTGATCGTGGAAGCCCCGGTCACTGGCGAACGGCGGATTGCCACTGTTGCAGGCGAAGCGCACATTGCCGACCGCCGGGCGCTGATCGATCTTAATGCCAGAACGATCGGCGAGGGCGATGCAGCGTTTGGCGATACGCTCGCGCTCAAGCTCGATGCCGTGCCGGAGCAGAACAGACTGGGCATAGCGCTCAAGCTGCAATCGCCGCAGACAGGCGTAATCACCAGCCTGGCCGGGCTCGATCAGGCAGTCATGATCGAGCTTGCGGGCCAGGGTACGTGGCAGTCATGGAACGGCACGGTTGCCGCTGACCTTGGCGGGGCGGAGTTTGCCCGGCTGAGCCTTGCCGCTCGAGATGGTACATTTGCGGTAAAAGGCCCCGTGCGTGCTGCCCGGCTGATGGAAGGACAGGTCGCAGCACTGCTTGGCGATGTCACCGATGTCGACCTTGTGGCCGACGTGCAGGACCGCCGCGCCCAGCTTGCCGGAACAATCAGCAGCGATGCGTTCCGGCTGGCGGCGAATGGCGCGGTGGATCTGGCAAACAACGCCTTTGATGCGCTGAAACTGGATTTTCTCCTGCTGCAACCTTCTGTCCTGATGCCAGATCTGCGTGGCAGCGGACTTCGTGCCGACCTCGTGCTGAACGGATCCTTTGCCACACCTGAGGTTGCCTACGCGCTTTCAGCCAGCCGCGTTGCCATCGCTGGTGTAGGGGTCGTAGGCCTTGCCGCAAATGGCAGCGCGCAAGTGAGCGCCGAGCGCATCGTCATTCCGGTGCGCGCGCGAGCAGCCCGGATCTCCGGGTTTGACAGCGTGGCTGGTGGAACGCTTGTCAATCTCAACCTGTCCGGCGACATCGCCATCAAGGACGGGCGCGTGCTGGCGGACAATCTACGCATCAGATCAAACAGGATCGATGCCGGTGTGGTCCTGCTCGCAGATTTGTCGAAAGGCACCTATTCCGGCGCCATTGACGGCAGGATCGACGATTATCGGCTGGAAAGCGTCGGCACTCTGAACATCGGGGCGGATGTTGATTTTCAGACGAGCGCAAGCGGCGTTGCGCTGGCGGGCAAGGTTCGCGCGCGGTCGACCAGGCTGGCAAATGACAGCGTGCGCGATTTCCTGGGCGGCAATGCGGTGGGATCGGCCACGATACGCTACACGCCTGACGGTCTGGTCCGCTTTTCCGCTCTCAGGCTGGAGGCGCCGCTTGCCCGCATTGTCAGCGGCAGTGGCAGCTATCGGCCGGGCGGACAGATCATGCTCAACGCTGATGCGATCACCAATGCCTATGGACGGGTGGGAGTGCGTGTTGCCGGTACGATCGCCAATCCGCGCGCCCGTGTTACTGCCGAGCGCCCCGGTCTTGGCATCGGCCTTGCCAATGTTACGGCGCAGATAAACGGCACCGGCAACGCAGGCTACCGCCTCGATCTGGCCGCTGACACCGATTATGGTCCTCTCACCGCCGACGTGGTGCTGGGCACGGGGGAGGCCCTCACTCTCGACATCAATACGGCCAATCTGGGCGGCATCGATTTTGCAGGATCCCTGCGGCAAACTGCGTCGGGCCCCTTCGCTGGCCGTCTGACGGCAAATGGACGCGGGTTGGCAGGAGTGGTGCGGCTCGCGGCGACAGATGGCGTGCAGGAAGCGCTGTTCAACCTGCGCGCTCGCGATGCACAGCTCGATGGTCCTGCCGACCTGGCCATTGGCTCTGCCAAGATCGATGGGCGTGTCGTTCTTTATGAACTGCCCTATGTGGTAGCCGATGTGCAATTGGCGCAGGCGCGTTATGGCGGCTTCGATATTGCCGCAGCGCGCGCGCTCATCAATTATCGTGACGGGCGGGGGCAGGCCAAATTGCTTGTGGAAGGTGCACGAGGCGCGCCTTTCCGCATTGCGGGCAATCTCGATCTTCAGCCGCAGCTTTGGCGTGCGGCGATCGAGGGCCGCACGCGTGGTGTCACGTTCCGCACTGTCAATCCTGCGCGGATCATTCCCGGTGAGGATGGGTACGAATTGCTGCCCACCAAGATTGATCTGGGCAAGGGCAGCATCCGGCTGGCCGGCACCTATGGAGAAGGGTTGAAAGTCCAGAGCAGGCTCGATGCGCTTGATCTTGCCATCATCAACAGCTTCGTACCCGAAGGGCTGGGCATCGGCGGGACCGCGACGGGAAGTCTCGACTTTGCGCAGAGCAGCGCGGCGGCATTTCCGCGTGCCGATGCACGGATGACCATCAGGAACTTCACGCGCAGCACCGCTGCCCTGATCAGCAATCCTGTGGACATCAACTTTGTTGGCAAGCTGCTGAATGATGGCGGCGAAGCGCGTGCGGTTCTGCGGCGACGCGGCACCGCGATCGGCCGGATGGTGGCATCGCTCCGACCCTTGCCGCCGGGCGCAGGCCCTTGGACGCAGCGCCTGCTCGGCGCGCCGCTTTCAGGCGGTATCCGGTACAACGGCCCTGCCGATACGCTGTTTTCGTTCAGCGGCCTAGCGGATCAGCAATTTGCCGGACCGATCGGTATCGCAGCGGATTTTTCGGGTCGCCTGTCTGCTCCGCAGCTTAATGGCGTGGTGCGGGCAAACAGCCTCACCTACGAGAACCTGACTTACGGTACCCGGCTGACCGACATGTCCGTACAAGCGCGGTTCGACGGCAGCCGGCTTGAGGTGCAACGCCTGCAAGCCCGTGCCGGCAGCGGCGAGGTGAGCGCCAGCGGATCGGTCAGCCTGTCTGCCGAAAGCGGTTATCCCATCGACATCGCCGTCACGCTCGACGACGCGCGGCTTGCCCGCAGCGAGATGATCAGCGCCAGCGCGACCGGTCAGATGCGCCTTTCCAAAAATCCGGGCGAAACAGCCCTGCTCTCGGGAGAGTTGCGGCTTCCCGAAGCGCGGTACGAAATCATCCGGCAGGCAGCTGCCGAGGTCCCGCAGCTTACCGGCGTTCGGTTCAAAAAGAGGCGCGCCGCTGCCCGGATCACTGGCGACGAGTTGCCAGACCGCAGTGCCGGCGTATTCACGCTGCTCAGGCTTGATATTGACCTGAAGGCAAATGAGCAGCTTTATGTCTCGGGCATGGGACTGGAATCGGAGTGGAGTGCTGATCTCGGCATTGGCGGCACCAGCGCACAGCCGACCCTGGCAGGCGAAATAGAGCTCATTCGCGGCACGCTCGGATTTGCAGGGCGTTCTTTCGAACTCACCGATGGTCGTATCAACTTCACTGGCGGTCAGGCCATCGATCCAACCATTCGCATCAGTGCGAGCGACGACATTGAGGATGTAACCGTCAACATCAATGTGACCGGTCGTGCGTTTGACCCGCAGATTGCCTTTTCATCGACCCCCGGGCTGCCCGAAGACGAAATCGTGTCCCGTATTCTGTTTGGCAGCTCCATTGGTAATCTGTCCACCATCCAGGCGGTGCAGCTTGCCGCGTCGCTCAATTCCCTGCGTGGTTCGGGAGGCGGGCTGAACCCGCTTGGCACATTGCGCACGGTAGCAGGTATTGACCGGCTGCGAATTCTCGGCGCAGACGAACAGAACGGGCGCGGCACTGCTCTCGCGGCCGGCGAATACATCACCGACGATATCTATGTAGAGATCATCACCGATGCCAAGGGGTTCACCGCAACCCAGCTGGAAATCAGCCTGACGCCAGCGCTTTCC
Source organism: Croceicoccus esteveae (assembly GCF_031846435.1). Lineage (NCBI taxonomy): Bacteria > Pseudomonadati > Pseudomonadota > Alphaproteobacteria > Sphingomonadales > Erythrobacteraceae > Croceicoccus > Croceicoccus esteveae. The sequence continues at coordinate 191,125 of NZ_JAVRHS010000002.1, read as the reverse complement.
ATTCTCACGCAGGCCGGCGGATCGGGAGACACCGATTTCAACATCCGCTACCGGAAGAATTATTGATGCGAGCCCTGCTGCTCATCGCACTTGCATTCACGACAGCCTGTCAGCAGGAACCGAACTTCGACGAACGGTTCCGCGCCGCGCAGGGCAAGGTTGGCCAGACAGCGCAGGAGATCGATGCGCAGATCCTCGCCCGGCAGAAAGCTCAGGCAGGGGCGGCAAGCTCGGCTGAGGGCGCAGCTTTGACCAGTGACGCAGTACCGGCCAGTGACGCAGTACCAGACAGCGACCCCGCACCCTTCAGCGACGAACCGCCGGCAGCGCGGCAGCCTTGAGGGAGCAGCGCCTTGCGCCGGTCAGCGTTCGGACAGCCGCGGCATCAGCTCGACAAAATTGCAGGGCCGGTTGCGGCTGTCGAGCTGTTCGGCAAGGATGCCGTCCCATCCATCCCTGACTGCCCCGTTCGATCCGGGCAGTGCAAAGATGTAGGTCGATTTTGCCAGCACTGCACATGCGCGCGACTGTACCGTGCTGGTGCCGATTGTCTGGTAACTGAGCCAGCGGAACAGCTCACCAAAGCCGGAAATCTCCTTGGTTTTTACGCGGTCCAGCGCCTCAGGTGTCACATCGCGGCCGGTCAGACCGGTTCCACCAGTGATCACGACGGCGTCCACATCAGCGCGGTCGATCCAATCCTGCAGCCGCGCTGCAATTGCGTCTGTATCATCCTTGAGGATCGTGCGGTCGGCAAGCGCATGACCGGCATCCGCAATGCGTTGGGCAAGGATGTCTCCCGACGTGTCTTCGGCCAACCCGCGGGTATCCGATACCGTGAGCAACGCCAGCCGGATGGGGATGAAGCGGCGGGTTTCGTCAACCGCCATGGTCGTATCCCACAGACAGCACCGGCTTGCCATGCATGGCAAATGCACCACTGCCGGTAACGCTTGGAAAATGCGGCCACAGGTTTTGCGCCAAGGCGTTACGTGATAGCCCGATAGTGTTCTGCTGGCGTTGGTACATCCAGTAATTACGGGTCACAATGGCGACATAGGCGCGGGTTTCCCAATAGGGGATCGATTCCATGTACAGCAGCGGATCGCCGGCATCGCGCACCTCGGTGTTCCAGCGCGTGATGGGGGCAAGCCCGGCGTTGTACGCCGCCATTATCTTGGGCAGCAGGCCCTGCGTACCGGCAGCGTCGCGCAGCATTTCCAGATTGCGCTGCCCGAACGCCATGTTGGTGGCCGGGTCGGCCAGATCGACCTGCAGTGCGTCCATTCCCAACGAGGGCGCGTGCTGGCGCACCGTAATGGGCGTGATCTGCATGAGGCCGACTGCATTTGCCGGGCTGATCGCATCGGCACGGAAATTCGATTCCTGCAGCGTGTGCGCATAGGCAAGGGCGGGGTCCACTTTCCAGCCGGCAAGCGGTTGCCATTTGGCGGCCGGGTAGCGCGTCGCCGGATCGGCGCGCGCGTCGCGAGGAGCATTGTAGGCCATGTAAAGCTGTGTTGCCGGCAACTGCAGAGCGCGGGCCAGCCGCGACAATGCCGGATATTGCTCTGGGTCGCCGATGCGCGCCTGATGGCGCAGCACCTCGTCTGCCAGAGCCTCACGTCCAATTTCCACCAGCGCTATGGCGGTGCGCACATTGGCTTGCCCCGATAGCTGGCGCCAGTCCGCTGCTGTGAAAGGCTGTCCGGACGAACTTTGTGGCAACGTCATGTTGAGCTGTTCTGCCGCCAGCATGCCGTATAGCGTTTCATCAAGCTGTGCTGCGGACCGCAGCGCCGGCGCGGCTGCTTCGGGTTGCCGGCAGCGGACAAGCGCGCGGCTGTGCCAGTAATGGGCAGCGGCGAGCAGTTCGTCATTCGTGGTGTCTCGGACAGCGCGGGCAAAACCGTCACCTGCCAATTCGCAATCGCCCAGCCGCCAGGCGGCCAGTCCTGCAACCCAATAGCCTTCGCCGATCCATGGACCTGCGCCGCCTGCGCCGACCTGTCGCGCCAGCGAAAGCGCGTTGGCATCGTCATTTTCTATGTAGTAGCTCCAGGCAACACGCTGGCGCCATTCAGCCCTGGCCTGCGGGGTGAGTACGGCATCGATGCCATCGAGCAGGATATGCGCACCTGCCGGGTCGTCGTTCTTGATGCGCTCAAGGATGGCCGCAGAAAGTTCAGGAGGCATGGAGCCGTCATTGCCTGCAGGTGGACGGTTACGTTTTGCCGGTGCACGCAAGGGAACGAGCCGCCGGGCTCCGCGCAGGTTCGGCATTGTTGCAAGCCCGCGCTTTACCGCAAGCCGGCCGATCTGCTCCGCCTGCGGCAGATCGCTTCCCACGGCCAGCCAGCGCGAAAGCGTGTCGAGATCGATCGCGGGGCTGTCGGGATGAAGATAGTAACGGGCAAGCGCCAGCTGGTGCAGCGGGTCGCCCTGCACGGATTGCAGCAGGGCTGTGACATTGCCCCAGTCCTGCGCGTCGATGCGGCTAAACACATCGGCATAGAACGCGCGCTGGGCAGCATCGAGCTGTGCCGGAACATTTTGTCGGGGTGCTGTGTCGGTCTGGGCTGTCGTCGTCCCGGCAGAAGCAGGCTGGCAGGTCAGACCGGCCAGTGGCAGGATTGCCGCAACAAGCAGCGCGCGCGCCTTGATCATGATGTCTCCCTTTAACCTGCGCTCTGCTGCCCGTGCGATGTGCCACAATCCTGAAAGCGTGCGCCGCGCGGGTCAAGCATCAAGATGAGAATGCCAGCCACCGTTCCCACCAGCTTCGCTTCAGAGCGGGTCGCCGGCGAATGGCCGCAAGCGGGTAGCCGCCGAGCACGGGGACCTGCAAATCATGCGACGGACCACCAGGTGACACAGCGCCAACGCCGTTCCTGTCAAGCATTTCCGGGGCAAGCAGCGTCATCACCTCGCGTCCGAATACCCACAGCCGGCGCGGCGCGGCAAGCATCAGATGATGGCGCAGCACCGCACCAAGCTGCGTCTGCGCCAGCGCCTCCCAGTCTGCCGCTGGTGTATGACGCGGCAGGACAGAAGCCACGTAGACTTCGTCACGTCGCAGCCCGCAGGCCTGCAGCATGGCATTCAGCATGGCGCCATCATCATTGCTCAACAATCTGTCAGTATCGTCACGTTCGGGGTCAGCGACCAGCACCATGATGGCAGCCTTGGCCGGACCGGCTGGCGGAACGCGCCGCCCCCGACTGGTGTCAAGGCCTGGCTCGGCAAGCCACCATGGTGCAAATTCGGCAAGCGTGACAGGCCACCGTGCCGGATCGCCACCGATCGGCAATGCCACAACACCATCGCGTTCACCAGGCAGTGTGCGCCGGTGCTCTTGTGGTCGGGTTCTGGTGCTGCGTTCGCTGGTCAGGCGCTGCGGAGCAGCAGGAGGTGCTGCGTCTGCGCCGCCGTGCTGTGGGGATGCCCAGTCGAGCGGCTGGTCGACGAAATCCAGGTCCACGCCTGCAAGGCGCCACCAATCTGCCGTGCTGGCAAGCAGCGCGTGCATGGAGCCCGGATCAGGATCTGATGACTGGGTGATGTACGTTCATCCTGCTTGGCGTCTGTGAACCTGTTGGCTTGCAAGAGCGCTGGCCGCAACACATATCGGGAGAATTGGGCAAGATCGAGCAGGCCGGGTCGGGTGTGGGTTCGTTACATTACAGCCGGCAACGGCGTCTGGGCAAATCCTTGTCACGATCCTGCCGGTCTTGACTTTAACCGGCAATGACCGTGTATGCACACCGGTCATGGCTGGTGTCGAAATGTAACGAACGGGCGCGCGATCCAGCCGCTGAAGGAAGCATTGACATGAGCGAACGCGAATCCATGCCTTATGATGTCGTCATTGTCGGCGGCGGTGTTGCCGGTCTGTCGGCCGCGATCCGGTTGAAACAGGTCAATGAGGCACTTGAGGTTTGCGTTCTTGAAAAAGGCTCCGAGATCGGTGCGCATATCCTGTCGGGTGCGGTCGTCGATCCGCGCGCACTTGATGAGCTGCTTCCGACATGGCGCGACGACGGCTGCCCGATGGCCGAAGTGCCGGTCACGGATAATTGGCACTGGGTGCTGACCAAGGGCAAGAAGACCGGCCTGCCGCATGCCATGATGCCGCCGCTCCTGTCCAACAAGGGCAATTACACAGGCAGCCTCGGCAATCTGTCGCGCTGGCTTGGCGAACAGGCAGAGGCGCTGGGCGTGGAAATTTTTCCCGGCTTTGCCGCTTCCGAAGTGCTGTATGACGAACATGGCGCGGTGCGCGGTGTTGCGACCGGTGACATGGGCGTGGCGGCTGATGGCACGCACAAGGCAGATTATGCGCAAGGCATGGAACTGCACGCCAAATACACGCTGTTTGCCGAAGGCGTGCGCGGTTCGCTGACCAAGCAGTTGAAAGCGCGCTTCGACCTTGAGGCGGACTGCGAACCGCAGGTTTATGGCCTCGGCATCAAGGAATTGTGGGACATCGACCCTGCCAAGCACGTGCCTGGTCGGGTCGTGCATACACAAGGCTGGCCCCTGACCGAATCGGGCAGCTGGGGCGGCGGGTTCATCTATCATCAGGCCAACAATCAGGTCGCGATCGGCTTTGTCACCGCGCTCGATTACAAGAACCCCTATGTGCATCCGTTCGAGGAGTTCCAGCGCTGGAAGCAGCACCCGGACATTCGCCCCCTGCTCGAAGGCGGCAAGCGCGTCTCCTACGGTGCGCGCGCGATCAATGAAGGCGGCTGGCAGTCAGTGCCCAAGCTCGGTTTTCCGGGCGGCGCGCTGATCGGTTGTTCGGCAGGGTTCGTGAACGTTCCGCGCATCAAGGGCAGCCACACCGCGATGAAGTCGGGCATGCTGGCGGCAGAGGCGCTGGCTGACGCGCTTGCGGCGGGACGCGAGCACGATGAAGTCTGGCAGTATGAAGCCAATCTGCGCGCAAGCTGGATCGCGGATGAATTGATCAAGGTGCAGAATGCAGAGCCTGCCGTGGCGAAGTTCGGCGGCACCTTGGGCACGATCGTGGCAGGCGCGGATATGTGGATGCGCACGCTGAAGATCGGTCTGCCGGTGCGGATGCGCCATCATCGCGACTGCGACCAGTTGCAGCGGGCCGACAAGTTCACGCCAATCGTCTATCCCAAGCCCGACAATGTGATCAGCTTCGACAGATTGTCGTCGGTATTCCTGTCCAACACCAATCATGCCGAGGATCAGCCCTGCCATTTGCAGCTGAAGGATCCCGATGTTCCGGTCGCAATCAACCTGCCGGTGTTCGCCGGGCCAGCTGCGCGCTACTGTCCGGCAGGAGTTTATGAATATGTCGGCGTCGAGGAGGGCGATCCCAAATTCGTCATCAACGCGCAGAACTGCGTCCATTGCAAGACCTGCGACATAAAGGATCCGACGCAGAACATCAACTGGGTCACGCCCGAAGGCGGCGGCGGGCCCAACTACCCCAACATGTAAGGGTGCCGCCAATTGGCGCTTGCCGAAACTGCTTATGCCAAGATCAACCTCGCGCTGCATGTCCGCAAGCGGCGCGAGGATGGCTATCACGAGCTTGAGACGCTGTTCGCCTTCGTCGATGACGGTGACCGGCTGACCGTCAGCCGCAGCCATGCGGATCGGCTGACAGTGACAGGCGAGTTTGCTCCGGCCTTGACCGATCCGTTCGGCAATATCGTGGCGCAGGCATTGACGACATTGCCGCGGGGTCAAGGCTGGCACGTCACGCTCGACAAGCGCCTGCCGGTCGCTGCCGGTTTGGGTGGCGGATCCGCCGACGCAGGCGCCATTTTCCGTATTGTGCGCGATCAGGGTGGCTTGCCGGAACGCTGGAGGGCCAAGGCAGCGCGGCTGGGCGCCGATGTGCCAGCCTGCGTGGAAAGCCGCACGTGCATCGGGCGCGGCAACGGTGCCGAACTTGAACCTGCGCCTGACGATCTGGCGGGCACCCATGTATTGCTGGTCAATCCTCGCGCCGCCCTGTCCACCGCCGAGGTGTTCGCCGCGTGGGAGCCTCATGATGCCGGCGGCTTGACCAAAGGCGATGCACGTCACATCGCCACGCACGGGCGCAACGACCTTCAGGATGCAGCAGTGCGTCTGTGCCCCGCAATTGACGACGTGCTCGCCCGCCTGCGGCAAACGGGCGCGTGGCTCGTCCGCATGTCGGGTTCAGGGGCGACGTGCTTTGCCCTGTTCGATGATGCAGAAGCCTGCCGCGATGCTGCGAAGCATCTGCGCGCATGCGAACCCCAATGGTGGCAGATGGCGGGGCGGCTGCGATGAGCATGGCGTTGTTCAGGCAGATCGGCACGCCTCGTCATGGCGGCATCGTGCTGGTTGCCGATCACGCGGGTAATGCAGTGCCTGACGACATGGCGCTTGGTATCGCGCCTGAACTGCTTGAACGCCATATTGGCATCGACATCGGTGTGGCGGGCGTTGCCGAACGCATGGCCCGCTTCCATGAAATTCCTGCGCATCTGGCATGTCTCTCCCGGTTGATCGTGGATCTGCACCGGGAGGAGGATCATGAAAAGCTGATCCCCACCCACAGCGATGGTCATGTCATCCCCGGCAACATCGGCGCGGACCGGACCATGCGGATCGCGCGGTTCTACCATCCCTATCATGAGGCGCTGGCCAGATGGCTGGAGCAGGCGCAACCATCGCTCATCATCTCGCTGCACAGCTTTACGCCCGAACTTGCCAGCAATCCTGCCGAAACGCGCCCGTGGGAGGTAGGACTTTTGTACAATCGCAATGAAGCCCCGGCCAGACGCGCGATCCGTCTGTTCGAAGCGCAGGGGCTGACCGTGGGCGACAACCAGCCTTATTCCGGCAAGCTGCTCAACGCGACTATGAACCGCCATGCCGAGGCACATGGCCGCGACTATCTCGCTATCGAGGTGCGGCAGGACCAGATTGCAACCGCTGCGGGGCAGCAGCGCTGGGCAAGGCTGATTGCAGAAGTTGCCAACGGGGTTGCCTTGCGTCCGGCGTGACGGCAGGACCGACAGGTTGCGCCCGCTGCGGTAAAGCTGTGGACGCGGATCCATGTTCAATGCCGGAGCCTTTGCCATGACCGCCCGTTTCGACAAGTCCCGTCTGCCCAGCCGCCATGTGTCCGTCGGGCCGGATCGGGCACCGCATCGCAGCTATTATTACGCCATGGGTCTGACCGAAGAGGAAATTGCCCGACCGTTCGTCGGCATCGCGTCGGCCGGCAATGATTCCGCGCCGTGCAACACCACGCTCGATTTCCAGGCCGATATCTGCCGCCAGGGTGTGATCGACAATGGCGGTATGCCACGCCGGTTCAACACCATCACCGTAACCGACGGCATCGCCATGGGCCACCAGGGCATGAAAAGCTCGCTCGTCAGCCGCGAAGTCATCGCCGATTCGGTCGAACTGTCGGTGCGTGGCCATTGCTATGATGCGCTCGTCACCTTTGCCGGGTGTGACAAATCGCTTCCGGGCATGATGATGGCAATGCTGCGGCTGAATGTGCCGTCAATCTTTGTCTATGGCGGATCGATCCTGCCGGGCCGGTTTCACGATCATGATGTGACCGTTGTCGACGTGTTCGAGGCGGTCGGCCAATATGCCAGCGGCAACTGCCCGCTGTCGCAGTTGCAAGCTCTGGAAAAGGTTGCCTGCCCGGGCCATGGTGCATGCGGGGGGCAGTTCACCGCCAACACCATGGCCTGCGTCGGCGAGGCGATCGGCCTGTCGCTGCCCAACAGCAACATGGCGCCCGCACCATACCGGTCGCGTGAGGAAATCGCTGTTGCGGCCGGGCATCAGGTCATGAACCTGCTGGAAAAGAATATCCGCCCGCGCGATATCTGCACCCGGGCCGCGTTTGAAAACGCTGCACGCGTGGTGGCGGCAACAGGCGGCTCCACCAATGCGGCGCTGCATCTGCCGGCGATGGCGCATGAATGCGGGATCGCGTTCGATCTGTTCGACGTCGCCGAGATCTTCAAATCCACGCCCTATATCGCCGATCTGAAGCCGGGTGGACAATATGTAGCCAAGGACATGCATGACGCAGGCGGCGTTTACATGTTGATGAAGACCATGCTGGACGGTGGGTTCCTCGACCCTGAACCGATGACAGTGACGGGCCGCACCTTGGGGGAGAACATCGACGAAGTCGTGTGGAACCCTGACCAGAAGGTGATCTACGACATTCGCACTCCGATCACGCCAACCGGCGGCGTCGTGGGATTGAAAGGCAGCCTTGCCCCCGATGGCGCCATCGTCAAGGTCGCGGGGATGGACCGGCTGCAATTCACCGGCCCAGCGCGCGTGTTCGATTGCGAGGAAGACGCGTTTGCCGCGGTGGAGAGCCGCGACATTGCCGAAGGCAGCGTCATCGTCATTCGCTACGAAGGGCCGAAGGGCGGGCCGGGCATGCGGGAAATGTTGTCCACGACCGCGGCGCTTTATGGCCAGGGCATGGGCGAAAAGGTTGCGCTCATCACCGATGGCCGGTTTTCCGGGGCGACCCGCGGCTTCTGCATTGGTCATGTCGGACCGGAAGCCGCAGAAGGGGGACCCATTGCGTTGGTGGAGAACGGCGACAGCATCGCCATTGATGCTGCGGCCGGGACCATCGACCTGTTGGTGGAGGCAGGCGTGCTGGACCAGCGCCGCGCTGCATGGAGCCCGCGCGGGAATGATTACAATGCCGGTGCGATCTGGCGATTCGCCCAGAATGTCGGCCCGGCTGCCAAAGGTGCGGTGACACATCCCGGCGGGGCGGCAGAATCGCATGTCTATGCCGACATCTGATCGGCACGCCGCACGCCAACAGGTGTTGAGTGTGGCGCAGATGCGCAGCGCGGAACAGCAATTGATCGACAGCGGCACCGATGTGCACACATTGATGCAGCGGGCGGGGCGCGGCGCGGCGGAATACGTGCGGCGCATGGCAGCAGGCGCGTCAGTCACGGTTTTGTGCGGCCCCGGCAACAATGGCGGAGACGGCTATGTCATCGCGCAGGCGCTGCGCGAGGCAGGCAATCAGGTTCGCGTAGTCGCCGCGATGCCGCCTGCAACCGATGCGGCGCAGCGGGCGGCTGCTCTTTATGCAGGGCCGGTGGTGCAGGACGGTGATGCGACCGGCGCGCTGCTGGTGGATTGCCTGTTCGGCAGCGGGCTGAACCGGCCTCTCGAAAGTGACCTGCACACGCTGCTGACGAGGCTTTCGGCAGGCCATGACCGGCTCGTGGCAATTGATCTGCCCAGTGGCATCGACGCGGACAGCGGGGCCTTGTTGACAGACCACCTGCCGCAAGCCGCGCTATGCCTTGCACTGGGTGCGTGGAAGCCGGCGCATTTCCTGATGCCGGCAATTGCGCATTGGCGGACGATGCGGCTGGTCGATATTGGGATCACGCTGCAGGAAAGCATCGCATCGATTATTGTTAAGCCGCAGCTTTGCACTCCGGCCATGGACGCGCACAAATACACCCGCGGGCTTGTTGTGGTAGTCGCCGGGCGGATGAGCGGGGCAGGTCTGCTGGCGGCACAAGCAGCGATGCATGCCGGTGCCGGCTATGTAAAGCTGCTGGCTGCAGAACGCATGATCGCGCCGCCTGCCGATCTGGTGACAATGGACACTTCGAGCGATAGCTCTCTGGGCGAGCAGATCGACGACGAACGGATCAGTGCGCTGGTGACGGGGCCGGGATTGGGACGCGATGCGCACGCGCGCGGACGGTTGAAGCAGGCGCTTACCGCTGATCGTCCGACCGTGCTTGACGCAGACGGGCTGACGATCCTTGCACCAGAAATGTTGCGCCGTCGCACAGCGCCGCTGATCGTGACCCCTCATGCTGGCGAGATGCAGGCGCTGGAACACCGCTTTGACGTTGACGGAGGCTGTACAAAACCGGCTCGTGCGCTTGAGGTGGCGCGGGCATTGAACGCGGTGGTTGTTTTCAAGGGAGCGGACACCGTGGTTGCCGCGCCTGACGGCCGCATTGCCCATGCTCCGCCTGCGTCTGGCTGGCTTTCTGCCGCTGGCACCGGTGACGTGCTGGCCGGGATTGTCGCAGCCCGTCTGGCCGTCACCGGCGATCCCTGGAAGGCTGCGGTACAAGGAGTGTGGCTGCATGGCGAAGCGGCGCGTATATGCGGACCTGCATTCACCGCCGGCACGCTGGCGCACAAGGTGCAAGACGCGCTCGCCTGCGCACTGTAAAGAGACGCAGATGAGTGCAAGCGAAACCATTCTGCGCATCGCCGCCAAGGGCGACGGCGTAACTGAAACCGGGAGGCATGTGCCGCTGACTGCGCCCGGCGATAACATCGCGGCGGACGGCAGTGTCATTGCCGGCGTTCACCACCAGCAGCCGCCCTGTCGGCATTTTCCGGAATGCGGCGGGTGCCAGTTGCAGCAGCTGGACGAGGAAAGCTGGCGCGGCTTTGTCACCGATCGCGTCGTGAACGCAGCGCAGGGGCAAGGGGTCGAACCGGTCACGCTGGAGCCAGCCGCATTATCCCCGCCCAGAAGCAGACGCCGGGCCACATTGCATGTGGAGGGGCGCGGCAAGGATGTGCGCATCGGCTTCAGGCAGGCGCGATCGCATCGCATCGTGGACATGATGCAGTGCGAGATCCTGACTCCTGACCTGTTTGCTCTGATAGCGCCTCTGCGCCAGATGTTTAGGGAACTGCGCCTGCGCCGATTGGCGTGCGATATCAACCTTGCAGAGGCGGATCAGGGGGTCGACTGTGGTATCAAGGGCTGGCGTCCTGACGGGCTGGCGCAGACAGAGCAGGTAATCGCCTTCGCGCAAGCCAATGGTCTTGCCCGGCTGACGCTCGACGACGGCTACGGAGCCGAGGCGCACTGGGAACCTGATCGTGTGACGATAACCCTTGCAGGTGTGACTGTGCCCATGCCGCCCGGCGCTTTTCTGCAACCGACGAGGGAGGGTGAGCAGGCGCTGACCTCTGCGGCGACAAGCTATCTCGACGGTGCCGGTACGGTGGCGGATCTGTTCGCCGGGCTTGGCACATTTGCCTTTGCACTATCTCCCCCTCAATCGGCGAAAGGTACAAAAGTGCTGGCAGCCGAAGCGGCGCGGGACCTGTCGCTTGCCTGCCGCCAGGCAGCGGACCGGCATGGTGCGCGCGTGTTTTGCCAGCACCGCGACCTGTTCCGCAATCCTCTTCTTCCCGACGAACTGGACAGGTTTGCAGCCGTGTTGATCGACCCGCCTCGGGCAGGCGCACGCGAACAGGTGGAGCGGCTGGCAGAAAGCCGGGTCGAACGCATCTGCTATATCAGCTGCAATCCATCGAGCTGGGCACGGGACGCTGCCGTGCTCGTCGCGGCAGGGTGGCGGCTCGAAAAACTGCGCCCGGTGGGCCAGTTCCGCTGGTCGACGCATGTCGAACTCGCCAGTCTATTTGTCCGGTAAGTCTTTTTGTCCGGTAAGCGTGTTCAACAGACAAGCGCGTCACGCAATCTCTTTGATCATGTGAGAAGCGCCAACAGCACCCTGATGACCAGGATCGCCAGCACGAGGCTGTAGGCAAGAAAGATGCCTGCACGCACGGCTATGGTGTTGACGGTGATCTGCCATACGGAATGACCGATCCGCAGCACGACGTAGATCCATGCAAGAGCGATGTCGAAACCGGCGGCGCTGATCAGCGACAGCATGACGACCGCCGGATAGAAGACCGTCGGCTGCTCCATGAGATGCGCGTAATTATGCGCGGGCCAGTCGCTCCCGGCCGGCAGGACAGATGCAAGATCTGACCCGCGCGTTCCCGGGGCCGTGCGGGCAAGATCAATGTCATGCGCGCGAAATGCGCGGCCACGATCAATGAACATCCACGCCATTACCCCGATCGTCCATAGCAGCAACACGGCCGCAGGAAGAAGCATGGCACGTTCCGCAATCATGCGTGTTCTGCAAAGCCATCATGGTGCAGGGTTTCGATCATCGACAAAACACCTATATGGATGTCCGAACAGGTCAAGACAGGAGAACGGATTTGAGCAAGGTTCTGGTGATCGGCGCAGGTGGCGTGGGTTCCGTCGCGGTGCACAAGATGGCTCAGAACCGCGACATCTTCAGCGATATCACGCTTGCCAGCCGCACCTTGTCCAAATGCGACGCGATCGCCCGCAGCGTGCAGGAACGTACCGGCGTTACCATCACGACGCGCCAGATCGACGCTGACGATGTCGAGGCAACCACCGCGCTTCTGCGCGAGGTAAAGCCGAGGCTGGTCGTGAACCTTGCGCTGCCTTATCAGGATCTTGCCATCATGGACGCGTGCCTTGCCGCAGGCGTCGATTACATGGACACGGCCAATTACGAACCGCGCGAGGAAGCACGCTTCGAATACAAGTGGCAGTGGGATTACCATGAACGGTTCAAACAGGCCGGACTGACCGCATTGCTTGGTTCAGGCTTCGATCCCGGCGTCACCAGCGTCTTTGCCATGTGGCTGAAGAAGCACCGGTTGAAGACCATCCGCCTGCTCGACATCCTCGACTGCAACGGCGGTGATCATGGACAGCCGTTTGCGACCAATTTCAATCCCGAGATCAACATCCGCGAGGTGACCGCGCCGGCGCGGCACTGGGAAGATGGCCAGTTTGTCGAAACGCCGGCCATGGCGGTGAAGCAGCGCTTCGACTTTGCCGAAGTCGGTGAAAAGACCATGTACATGATGTATCATGAAGAGCTGGAAAGCCTTGCCCGGCATGTCCCTGAACTGGAGCGGGCGCGGTTCTGGATGACGTTCGGCGATGAATACATCAAGCATCTGACGGTATTGCAGAATGTGGGCATGACGCGGATCGATCCGGTACTCTACGAAGGCAAGGAAATCATTCCGCTGCAATTTCTAAAAGCCGTCCTTCCCGAACCGTCCAGCCTTGGCGCGACCACGAAGGGCAAGACGAACATCGGCGACATCGCAACCGGAGAGACGCTGGACGGATCGGGCGAAAAGACGTTCTACATCCGCAACATCTGCGACCATGAAAAGGCATATGAGGAAACCGGCAACCAGGCGGTGTCCTACACCACCGGCGTCCCTGCCATGATCGGCGCCGCCATGCTGCTGACCGGCACATGGGACGGCGATGGCGTGTTCAACATGGAAGAATTCGATCCCGATCCGTTCATGGACATGCTGAACACGCAAGGCTTGCCCTGGGAGGTGCTGGAACTGCCGGCGCCCTTGAGCTTCTGAAGTTCCTTATGGCTGCCGAGAGCTTGCAAACAATGACACTGCTGCGTTGCGTTCCTGTTGCGCTGGCCCTCGCGCTGGCAGGCTGTTCATCTGGTCTGCAGGATGGTGCTGCATCCAGTGCGTGGAAGGAGCCGGCCACGGCGGTCGCGACGGGTGCAGCACCATTTGATGCAGCGTCCTGTCGGGCGAGCGGCGGAACGATTGACAGGCGCGGCAGGGGGCAGTTTGCCATATGCGTGCACCCCTATTCCGACGCTGGCAAACGGTGCACCGACAATCAGCAATGCAATGGCAAGTGCATTGCGGATGAAGGAGAAGAAATGATGGGAATTGCTGGGCAATGCCAGGCCGATGACGCCTTGTTCGGCTGTTATGCCGAAGTCGTCGACGGACATCGTGTACGCGCGATCTGCGTGGACTGATGGAAACGCAGGCCGGCGATCCCGGAGCATTTGCCCGCTTCGATCTGAATCTGGTCGACAGCCCCGCCTTTGTCATCGATGCGGCACGGCTGCGCCAGAACCTGCGCATCCTCGCCGACATCCGCGATCGGGCAGGGATCAAGGTGCTCGCCGCGTTGAAGGCGTTTTCCATGTGGTCGGTCGCGCCGCTGATCGGCGAATATCTGGACGGCGTCTGCACCTCGGGTATTTACGAAACCCTGCTGGCCGCCGAACGGTACGACGGCGAGATCGCCACCTATTGCGCCGCTTACAAGCCGGGCGACATGGACGAGATCCTGCGCCTGTCCGATCATGTCATCTTCAACACGCCCATGCAGATGGAACGTGCGTCTGACCGCATTGCCCGTGCCCGATCGCGTGGGGAGGCGTTCGACATCGGTTTGCGGATCAACCCCCTGCATGCCGAAGGCGAAGTGCCGCGCTATGACCCGTGTGCGCAATTTTCCCGCCTCGGCTTCCCCGTTGACCAGCTGCGCGAGGAGCACATGGAAGGCGTAGCCGGGCTGCATTTCCATACCTTATGCGAGCAGGATCTGGGGCCGCTCAAACGCACATGGGACGCACTGCTGCCCCAAATCGAGGATTTCATTCCCGACCTCACCTGGCTGAATTTCGGCGGTGGACATCATATCACCCGCGCAGATTATCAGCGGGACGAGCTTGTCGCGTTTCTCATCGACGTGCGAAATACAACGGGTTGCGAAATCTACCTTGAACCGGGTGAGGCGGTCGCACTGGATGCCGGCATTCTTGTGGGCACGATCCTTGATGCACACTGGAACGGCATGCCGTTGGCGATTACCGACATTTCCGCGACCTGCCACATGCCCGACGTGATCGAGGCGCCTTATCGTCCGGCCATGCTGGGTGAGGCGGCAGGGGGCGAACCGACCAGACTTGGCGGACCGTCCTGTCTTGCAGGTGACGTGATTGGCGATTACCGCCTGCCGGTCCCTGCAGAACCTGGCGAACGCATCGCGTTTCTGGATCAGGCGCATTATTCCATGGTCAAGACCAACACCTTCAACGGCGTGCCACTGCCGTCCATCTGGTTGTGGGACAGCGATACGGGCCTTCTGGAAAAGATCCGCGAGTTTGGCTATGAGACGTTCCGTGACCGCTTGTCGTGAGCTGGCTGCCGCACCTGTGCCACATGTCACCCGGTCGTGCTTGCAACGCGGGCGGTTGCTGCCAGGAAGGATATGCCGATTTCACTTGCGGTCCAGGCTCATGACCGTATATCCGCCCCCCGCTGCCCCATGGGGACTTCCAAACCGCAAGGCAGCTTTTCTCGAAGTTTCAGTTCTGGGGGTCCCTTGCATTGTCCATCCATCCTGACGCACTGGCTGTAATCCGCGCAACCGCGCCCGATGAACCGGTAATCCTCAACCGCCCGCATGCGGCACGACGCGCGGCGCGCTTTTTCGTGGACAAGTTCCCGGGCAAATCGCTCTATGCGGTGAAGGCAAATCCGTCGGCTGCCCTGCTCCGCGTCCTGTGGGAAGCCGGCATAACGCATTTCGACACCGCTTCGCTGGCCGAAGTCCGCCTCGTGCGCGAAACGCTGCCTGAAGCAACCTTGTGCTTCATGCATCCTGTCAAGACAGAGCGCGCAATCGAAGAGGCTTATTTCAAACACGGCTGCAAGACCTTCAGCCTTGATTCGATCGAGGAGCTTGAAAAGATCAGCCGGGCCACGCGCGGCGCGCGTGATCTGCGCCTGTGCGTGCGGCTGCGGGTATCGTCGGAATATTCAGAGCTGTCGCTTGCGGCAAAGTTCGGTGTTGATCTCACCGAGGCACCGGCGCTGCTGCAGGCAACCCGGCAAGTGGCCGATTGGCTGGGCGTGTGCTTCCATGTGGGTAGCCAGGCCATGACCCCCTTTGCCTATGTGCAGGCGCTGGAGCGGGTACGTGCCGCCATTGCTCAGGCCGCCGTGCTGATCGACATGGTGGATGTCGGCGGCGGATTTCCTTCCATCTATCCCGGCATGGAGCCGCCGCCGCTGGAGGATTATTTCCGCATCATTCACCACCATTTCTACGCCTTGCCGATTGCCTACAATGCAGAACTGTGGTGCGAGCCAGGTCGCGCCTTGTGTGCGGAATACAACTCGCTGGTGGTGCGGGTGGAGAAGCGCCGCGGCGATGAGTTGTTCATCAACGATGGCTCTTATGGAGCGTTGTTTGATGCTGCACACATCGGCTGGCGGTTTCCTGTCCGCAGAGTTGATGCCAGCACTTCGGATGCGCCGCTGTGCGATTTTGCCTTCTATGGCCCCACCTGTGACGATGCGGATTACATGAAGGGGCCGTTTGGCCTGCCTTGTGACATTGCGCCAGGGGATTACATCGAGATCGGCATGCTGGGTGCCTATGGCGCGGCCATGCGCACCGGCTTCAACGGGTTCGGTTCAGGATCTGTGGCAACGGTAGAGGATGAACCAATGGACAGCCTTTACCGCGGTGACCGTGCCGATCCGCGCGTGTCCGACAATGTGGTCAGTCTGCGCTGAGGCCACACCCGCGATAGATGCCGACCTGTCAAGTCACGCAAAATTCAAATCTTTTTGATCCGGCATGGACGTCTGAGAATTTTCAACTTACTTCTCGTCGCGGCAAAAAGCTGAAGGAGAAAATGTATGGCTGAAATTCCTGTTGAGAAAAAAGGTGGCATTCCATGGTGGGTCTGGCTGCTGCTGGCGGCAATTATCGTGGCGCTGCTGATCTGGGCGTTCAGCGACGATGACGATGTCGAGGTGGTCGACAATGCCGCTGTGGTCGGTGCGCCTGTCGAGCCATCGGTGACGGAAGATACGGTTGCACCGGTCGTTGCGGATGGTGCAATTACGGACCTGTCGACCCTGCTGGCAGCGACGGACGGTTCGCTGGTCGGCCGTGATGTGCAGCTTACCAACGTTCTTGCTGGCGATGTTCCCGATGATGCAGGTTTCTGGATCATGGGTGACAACAACCAGAAGATGTGGGTCGTACTTGACGAAGTACGCACGCCGAACACGCCTATCGAAGGCCGCGTAGACGTGGACAAGGGTGATCGCGTCGATATCGTCGGCACAGTGCGCAGCGCCGATGCAGGTTCGCCACCTGACGCCGCCATTCCCGGCCCGACAAAGCCGCTGCCTGAGGGCGTCAGCCAGTTCATCTACGCCTCACGCGTGTTGCAGTCCAGCTGACGTAGATGGCATCGGCAACGTTTCGGCGTTGAAGATGCGCTTCTGAAAAACGGGGCACGCTGACAGAAAGTCGGCGTGCCCTGATTTCGTTCGGCTTCGGCCGCACCGTCAGCGAAAATGACGCGATTGCTGCCGATCAGGCGGCGAGACGCAGTTCCAGACGATCCCAGATCTCGACAAGGGCGCTGGTGAGGTCGCGCATCATGCTTTCGCTGTGAGCCGGACCGGGCGTGAAGCGCAGCCGTTCAGTGCCGCGTGGCACGGTCGGGAAATTGATCGGCTGCACATAGACGCCGTATTCTGCCAGCAGGATATCGCTGATCCGCTTTGCCTTCACAGGATCACCCACCATCAGCGGCACGATGTGCGTGGTGCTGTCCATGACGGGCAAGCCGGCTTCACGCATCAAGGTCTTCAAGGTTGCCGCCGCTGCCTGCTGTCCTTCACGTTCCACGCTGGAAGATTTCAGATGGCGCACAGAAGCAAGCACGCCGGCTACAAGCACGGGTGAAAGCGAAGTGGTGAAGATGAATCCGGGGGCATAGGAACGGATGCAATCGATGATCTTGGCGTCGGTCGCGATATAGCCGCCCATGACGCCAAACGCCTTGCCCAGCGTACCTTCGATGATCGTGATGCGGTCCGCCGCTTGATCCCGTTCCGAAATCCCGCCACCACGCGGCCCGTACATGCCAACGGCATGCACTTCATCAAGATAGGTCAGCGCGTTGTAACGATCGGCAAGATCGCAGATTGCATGAATGGGCGCAACGTCACCATCCATGGAATACACCGATTCAAACGCTATCAGCTTGGGCGTGTCGAGCGGAGTCGCTTCCAGCAGTTCTTCCAGATGAGCAAGATCATTGTGCCGCCACACACGCTTTTCGCACCCGGAATTACGGATGCCTGCAATCATGCTGGCATGGTTCAACTCGTCGGAGAAGATCACGCAACCCGGCAGCAGCTTACCCAAAGTGGCGAGCGTCGTGTCATTGGAAACATATCCCGACGTGAACAGCAGCGCCTGTTCCTTGTCGTGCAGATCGGCAAGTTCACTTTCCAGATCGACGTGATAATGGGTGTTTCCACCGATATTGCGCGTCCCGCCTGACCCTGCGCCAACGTCGTGCAGCGCCTGCTCCATCGCTTCGACTACCTTTGGGTGCTGACCCATGGCGAGGTAATCGTTGGAACACCAGACGGTGATCGGTTTTGGCCCGTTATGCCCGGCAAAGCACCGAGCGTTGGGATATGCACCTTTGTTGCGCAGGATGTCGATGAAGACCCGATATCGACCCTCCGAATGGAGCCGATCGATCGCCTGGTCAAAAATCTCGTTGTAGTTCACGTAGCGAATGTTCCATGGCCTGTGCCCCGACCTGCACCACGAGCGCACGGCCTCGCCCGTCGGTGCGGACTGGATTGCGTGGCTATCTGCATAACCCATCATTGCTCTTGATGCAAAAGACTATTTGTGTTCGCGGCGGCTTTCAGAAAATCTGAATTGTCTCCAGCGCGCGCCGCGACAATTCGGGACGCAGATCATCAAGCGTGCTATCAGCGCCGGTGAACAGGGCAATGTCGGGTCCACTGCGCGAAAACTGCTGTTCCTTTGTCAATGCTGCAATCCGCCGGGCGATGCCATCGGCGCCGTCCACCAGCCTGATTTGGGGGCCGAGGGCGGCGGCAAACTCTTCGGCGAGCAGCGGGAAATGCGTGCAGGCAAGGATCAGCACGTCCATGGATTTGTCCTGTGCGATGTCGGGCGCGCTGATGCGAGCGCGCAGGTCATTGACGACGTTTGCCACCAGCGCCCCGTCCACTTGCCTGCCGCGCAGCTTTTCCTCGGCCGCGACCACCAGCTGCGGCGCTGCCACACGGATCAGCGTGCACGCAGGCGCAAAATCCGCTTTAAGCTGGTCGACATAAGGCTGCCGGATCGTGGCCTCTGTTCCTACCAGCCCGATAATGCCTGTTCTGGTCAGGGTGGCTGCAGGCTTGATCGCTGGAACGGTACCCACGATAGGGATATGCAGAACCTCGCGCACCATCCCCAGCGCGATGGTCGAAGCCGTGTTGCAGGCGATGCAGGCAAGGCGGGGGGCAAAGCGTTCGGCGATCCGGCCAAGCAATCCGGCTACGCGCGCGGCAATTTCGGCCTCGGTACGGATGCCGTAAGGAAATCCCGCATTATCGGCGGCGTAGATAACCGGTGCGCCGGGAAGATGGCGGCGTATCGCGTCAAGCACGCTCAATCCACCAATCCCTGAATCAAAGACCAGGATCGGCGCATCCGCGCGCACGGGCGCCAGGTCAATCTTGCGGGTGGCCATCGGACGCGCATATTGCGCATCATCGGTGTTTTGCAAGCAAAGCTTCATGATACCGCCATGAACAAGCCATGCGTGTGGTATGCTTGAGCAGGTTGCATACAGTCGCTACGAAACAGGTGGGACTTCAAGGAGCACGGCGCCATTTCTGCAGACCTGATCATCGCGCTGGCGCTTGGCTATCTTGTCGGGTCCATTCCCTGGGGAGTTGTGCTTACCCGTGTAACCGGCGCGGGCGATTTGCGCACGATCGGGTCGGGCAGCACGGGTGCAACCAACGTGCTTCGTACAGGGCGCAGATGGTTGGCCGCAGCGACACTCCTGCTGGACTTGCTGAAAGGGGCGGCGGCCGTTCTGATCGCAAGCGCACTCTTTTCGCAGGCGCCGCTCGTCGCAGCAATGGCGGCAGGGGCAGGGGCGGTTGTGGGCCATTGCTATCCGGTCTGGCTGGGCTTTCGCGGCGGCAAGGGGGTTGCAACCTTGATGGGGGTGGTGCTTGCACTGGCATGGCCTGTGGGATTGGTCTTTGCGGCCATCTGGCTGGTTCTGCTGGCAACGACGCGTATCTCGTCGATCGCCGGAATGGGAGCGGCGGCGTCCGCACCATTGACCGCGTGGATGCTTGGTAAAGGCATGATTGTGCCGGTCCTGCTGGGGCTTGCCGTGTTGGTGCTGTGGCGGCACCGTGCCAATATTGTGCGGTTGTTGCAGGGGACCGAGCCCCGGGTCGGAGGCAGAGGTAGTGCAGAAGGGTCCATGCCTTGACCCTGTCACAAGCCGAGGCCTTCGCGCGCATTCGTCTGCTGCGTTCGCCGAACATCGGCCCTGTTACATACCGCCAGTTGCTGACGCGTTTCGGAACAGCAGCGGCAGCACTTGATGCTGCGCCCCTGCTGACCGCAAAAGGCCGCCGCAAGCTTACCGTGGCTGCGTCGGAACAGATCCACCGCGAGGTAGAGCGGATGCGAGGGCTTGGCGCAAAATATCTGTTCCATGATGATCCGCTGTTTCCCGCCTTGCTGAACGAATATACCGGTGGTCCGCCAATTATTACTTACCTGGGGGATGCAGCATTGCTGGCCCGTCCATCGGTCGCGATCGTGGGCGCGCGCAATGCCTCGGCAGCTGCGCTGCGGTTGGCGCGCGACTTCGGCCATGCACTTGCCACGCAGGGGCGGCTGGTCGTTTCAGGTCTGGCGAGAGGGATCGACGGGGCTGCGCATGCAGGAGCGCTCAGCGGCGGTGCAGGGCGGCAGGGCGGCACCTGCGCTGTGATCGCCGGTGGGATCGACGTCATATATCCGCCGCAACATGCCGATCTTCAGCGCCGTATCGCCGAAGAAGGCATCGTGATTGCAGAACATCCTCCCGGCGTGGAGCCGCAGGCACGCCACTTCCCGGGTCGCAATCGCATCATTGCCGGCTTGTGCGCAGGCACGCTCGTCGTCGAAGCGGCACCGCGCTCCGGCAGCCTTATCACCGCGCGCATGGCAGCAGAAGCAGGGCGGGAAGTCATGGCCCTGCCCGGTTCGCCGCTTGACGGGCGGGCGCGTCGCTGCAACCAGCTGATCCGCGAAGGCGCGACCCTGATCCAGACACCTGAAGAGGTGGCAGAACTGCTTGACAGCTTTACAGGTTCCGCCCGGATGATCTTTCGCGAGCAGCCCAAGGTCGGAATAGAAGCGTCCATGCCGCGCGATGACGCGCTTGGCGCAATCACGGACCTGCTTTCGGCCGCACCTGTCGGGGTTGATGAACTCATCCGCACCAGTGGCACTAGCGCGTCTGCCGTGCACACAGTGCTGCTGGAGCTGGAACTCGCCGGTCGGCTGGAACGGCATGCCGGTGCAAAGGTAAGCATCGTCAATTGATCGAAGCTGCTTGACGAAGCGCTGTCGCGATCCCCACTTCATGTGCACACGGGCAGGGCGCCTCGCCCAACCGGTACCTACAGGAATTTGCATGCAGCTTGTCATCGTAGAATCGCCCGCCAAGGCAAAGACCATCGAAAAATACCTTGGCAGGGATTACAAGGTTCTTGCCAGCTACGGTCATGTCCGGGACCTTCCGCCCAAGGATGGATCGGTCAAGCCGGACGATGATTTCGCCATGGACTGGGAGCTTTACGGCGACAAGCAAAAGCAGGTGCGGGCGATTACCGACCTTGCCAAACAGGCTGATCGGCTGATCCTGGCCACCGACCCCGATCGCGAGGGAGAGGCGATCTCCTGGCATGTCCGCGAACTGCTCGCCAAGCGCAAGGCATTGCCCAAGGAGGTGGAGCGGGTCACGTTCAACGCGATCACCAAGCAGGCAGTGACCGACGCCATGAAGGCGCCACGCGAGCTCGATGCCGACCTGATCGATGCTTATCTGGCGCGGCGGGCGCTGGATTATCTGTTCGGCTTTACCCTGTCGCCGGTGCTGTGGCGCAAATTGCCGGGTGCCAAATCGGCAGGGCGGGTCCAATCGGTCGCTTTGCGCCTGATCGTGGAGCGGGAACGCGAAATCGAGGCATTTAGGCCGCAGGAGTACTGGCAGGTGATCGCCCGGCTGGAGCAGGATGGCATGCCGTTCGATGCTCGTCTTGTCCGGTTCGAAGGCAATCGGCTGGAAAAGCTCACCCTCGGCGAAGAGGGCATTGCGATGCGCGCCAGATCCGCGGTGGAGCAGAGCAGTTTTGCCGTCGAAGAAACGGAGACGAAGCCGCAGAAGCGCCATCCTTCACCGCCGTTCACCACGTCCACGCTGCAACAGGAAGCGGCGCGCAAGCTTGGCTATTCGGCCAGCCATACCATGCGGCTTGCACAGGGCCTTTATGAGCAAGGCGCCATAACCTACATGCGAACAGACGGTGTGCAGATGGATCCGAGCGCCATTTCTGCTGCACGCAAGGCGATCAGCGACCGTTATGATGGTCATTATCTTCCGGAAAAGCCGCGGCATTATCAGACCAAGGCAAAAAACGCGCAGGAAGCACACGAAGCTATTCGGCCAACTGATTTTTCCAAAGATCGTGGCGGCGATGGCGACGCGGCCAAGCTTTACAGCCTTATTTACAAGCGCGCGATGGCCAGCCAGATGGCCTCTGCTGCACTTGAACGCACGACAATAAAGCTTGTTGATGGCACTGGTCAGCATGAGCTGCGCGCTACCGGTCAGGTGGTCAAATTCCCCGGATTTCTGGCAGTTTACGAAGAAGGTCTCGACCATAAGGCAGACGATGACGAGGCCAGCTTGCTGCCGCTCGTCAGCAAGGGCGACCGACCTGCCAAGACCGGAGTGAACGCGACGCAGCATTTCACGCAGCCTCCGCCACGCTATGCCGAGGCAAGCCTGGTGAAACGGCTGGAGGAACTGGGGATCGGACGACCGTCCACCTATGCCGCGACATTGCAGGTGCTCAAGGACAGATCCTATGTCCGGATGGAGAAAAATCGTTTCTTTGCTGAAGATTCCGGCAGATTGTTGACCTCCTTTCTTGAACGATTCTTCGAACGGTATGTCGCTTATGATTTTACCGCCGGCATGGAGGACCAGCTTGACGATGTGTCGGGTGGCCGCGCTGCCTGGAAAGCAGTGCTTGAAGCGTTCTGGAAGGATTTCAAGCCGAAGTCCGACGAAGTCATGGAGCGGCAGCCGAGTGAGGTGACCGCAGAACTCGACATCTTCCTTCAGGATTATCTCTTCCCTCAAAAGGAGGACGGCAGCGATGCGCGCCTTTGCCCATCTTGTGAAGCGGGCCGGCTGGCGCTGCGTGGGGGCCGTTTCGGGGCGTTTGTCGCCTGCTCCAACTATCCGGAATGCAAGTACACCCGCCGCTTTGGCCAGCCAGGCGGAGCGGACGAGCAGGGCAGCGAGGACGGCGTCATTGGACAGCATCCCGAATCCGGCGAGGACATCGTGCGCAAGACGGGGCGTTTTGGTCCTTACGTGCAGACGGGCGAAGGCAAGGAAGCTGTGCGTGCATCGATACCTAAGGATATAGCGGATCTCGATCTTGACATGGCTGTGAAGCTGCTTGGCCTGCCGCGCATCATCGGGCTCCATCCGGAAAGCGGCAAGCAGATTGCCGCCAGCATCGGGCGTTACGGGCCATACCTGGTGCATGAAGGCAAATACGCACGGCTTGGCAGTACGGCCGACGTGTTCGACACCGGCATGAATGCTGCGGTTACCTTGCTTGCCGAGGCAGCCGCCAGCAAGGGCGGGCGCCGCGCTGCGGCAGAGCCGATCAAGAGCTTTGCCGCGCATCCGGTCAGCGGTGGCGAGATGAAGCTGATGCAGGGTCGTTATGGTCCGTATGTTACCGATGGGACGACCAATGCGACGATCCCGCGCGACATGAAGCCAGAGGATGTCAGCGAGGCCGATGCGATCAGGTTGATCGACGAACGGGCTGCAAAGGGCCCGACGAAAAAGAAGGCTCCGGCCAAAAAGAAGGCTGCAACAAAAAAGAAAGCTGCGCCAAAGAACAAAGCTTCGTCTGAAAAAAATTCAGCCAAGACAAAGGCTGATGCAAAGCCGGTCACCAAGACAAAGAAGGCAGCCGCGCCAGCACGGAAAAAAAGTGCCGACGCACCGGCCGGTTCGAAAGCAGATGCCTTGGCGGACCCTTCTGCGGCGGACCCTGCGGCTGCCAAGGCGTGACAGTTGTCATGTGTGGCCAAGCATCTGCCACCCTGCCGATCTGCTGCTTGGTGCCTGTATGGCAAGGCAGGCGGGGGTGACCTGCCTTTGAAGGATGAGGCACAGCACGCATCGGCACAGCGGGATCCCGACGAAACCGTGCAGAGCAGCAGCGCGGCAGCGGCCAGCGCCGTGTCGCAGCGTCCGGTGGACGACGGCTTGCCGATGCCGCAGCGGCTGGTGGCAATCGGTGCCATCAGCTTCGGTATAGCGCTTCTCGTCATCGACGGCAGCATCGCCAATGTTGCCTTGCCGACGATATCACGCAAGCTTGGCGTAAGCGAAGGCGCTGTGACCAACGTCGTCACCGTTTACCAGCTGGTGATGGTGATGGGATTGCTGCCCTTTGCCAAGCTGGGTGACAGGATCGGCCACCGCACCGTCTACCAAATTGGGCAAGTGGTGTTCTGCCTTGCGTCGGCTTTGTGTTTCTTTGTCGAAAATTTTGCCGCCCTGCTGATGCTGCGGGCGGTTCAGGCGGTCGGCGCGGGATTGGCGCTGTCGGTTTCAGTCGCGATGCTGCGCCGGATCTACCCCGCCAAAAGTCTGGGCAGCGGGCTTGGACTGAACTCGGTGGTGGTGGCAACGGCGGCGGCCATTGCGCCGACTCTGGGTGGGTTTATCGTGGCAGACTACGATTGGCGGCTCGTATTCGTAGTGGCCGCGCCGCTGGCGCTTGTTTCGCTGCTGCTGGGCCGGGCTTTGCCAGCGCCTGAACCGCAGGGCGGCAAGGCGGACTGGCTTGGTGGAGGATGGAGCGCGGCGACCGTGGCGCTGCTGATCGGCGGCGTCCAGGTGGCCGCGCATGCAGGCAGCGTGTTGCCTGGCGTCGCGCTGTTTGTCGCAGGCATCGTTTCAGCGTTCTTCCTGGTCCACCGGGAACGGGAGCAGGATCGGCCGATTGTCCCTGTGGACCTGATGGCGCAGCCTGTCATCGGGCTCAGCGTGCTTGCCGCGGTGCTGGTGTTTTGCGCCAGCGGTGCGGTGATCCTGGCTCTGCCATTCCTGTTTGAACAATCGATGGGTTATGCACCGGACGAGGTCGGCCTGTTGCTGCTGCCTTATCCGCTCACTCTGCTGATCGTTTCTCCGGTTGCGGGTTGGCTTTCTGACCGGGTGGCGCCGACCAAACTGGGCGTGACCGGCATGGCGATTGCAATTCTGGGCCTGCTGCTGATGGCGTTCATGCCGGCGCAGCCAGGAGTGTTTGGCATTTCCTGGCGGCTGACCATCGTGGCGCTTGGCTTTGGCTTGTTCTTTGCACCCAATTCCCGGCTTCTCATCGCCAATGCGCCGCAAGACCGGACAGCCGCGGCAGGAGGGCTAATCTCCACTGCGCGCCTGTTTGGCCAGACTACTGCGGCAGCGCTCGTAGGCCTGCTGCTATCGCTTGGGCTGGGTCTGGGTCCGACGCCGATGTTCCTGGCTGCAGGCCTCGCGCTGGTGGCCGCCTTGTGCAGCATGGTGCGGTTCCGCACGGTGAGGGCGCAAACCGTACCTGCTGAAGCCCGGGAGGCAGGCGTCTGAAGCCTATCTTACCCAGTTAAGCCCGATGTCTTCGTACAGTTCGCGGTTCTCATCCCAGTTTGATTCCACCCGGACATGCAGGAACAGGTGCACCTTGTGCCCCAGAATTGCGGCAAGTTCCGTACGGGCCGCCTCACCGATCGCCTTGATTCTCTGCCCTCGCTTGCCCAGCACGATCGGGCGCTGGCTATCGCGGCCAACGACGATCTGCTGGTGGATTTCAACCGAGCCATCCTTGCGATGCAGGTAGCGTTCGGGACGCACGATGCTGTCATACGGAAGCTCCTCGTGCAATTGGCGGTAAAGCTGTTCACGCGTGACCTCGGCCGCCAGCAGCCGCTCGCTTGCATCCGACACCTGATCTTCGGGATAATGCCATTGTCCTGGTGGCATCATCGCAGCAACATGCGTCTTGAGCTCAGGAACGCCATCTCCGGTAAGGGCAGAGACAAAGAACACCTCGTCAAATGCCACGATCGCAGCAAGCTCCTGCGCGAGGGCGAGCAAGGGTTCCTTGGAAGATGCATCGACCTTGTTCAAGACAAGCAGCTTGCGTTCCGGCCGATCCTTGAGCTGGTCGAGCAACGGCAGCAGTTCATGTCGCCGTTGCTTCAGGGGGTCCACCACCAGCAGAATTGCGTCAGCGGCATCGGTTCCTTCCCAGGCGGCTGCGACCATCGCCCGGTCCAGCCTGCGGCGCGGCGCGAAGATGCCCGGCGTATCCACCAGCATGATCTGTGTCTTGCCGGCAAGTGCAATGCCCATCAACCGTGCGCGGGTGGTCTGTGCCTTGGTGCTGGTGATGGCCACCTTCTGCCCGACCAGCTGGTTTACCAGTGTCGATTTGCCTGCATTGGGCGCACCAATGACGGCAGCGACACCGCATTTGAGAATGTCCGCTTCGTTATCAGCCATACTGATCCATGAATGCTGCGGCGGCATCGGTTTCCGCCTGTTGCTTGCTTTCGCCCGTTCCGGTCGCATCGCCAACGTTCCTGATCGAGACGCGCACGGTAAACCGCAAGGCATGGTCGGGACCGGATCGCCCGATAAGTTCATATTCGGGCATTCGACGCTGATTGCCAGCCGCCCATTCCTGCAGGGCTGACTTGGGGTGCTTGGTTAATCCTGCATTGCCGCTGACTACGCCTGCCCACCATTTGTGCACCAGCGCTTTTGCCGCGTCGAAACCGTGGTCAAGATAGCATGCGCCGATGACTGCCTCCACCACATCACCAAGGATGTTGTCGCTGTTGAGGCCGCCATCGGCCATGGCCTGTTTGCCGAGCCGGATATGCGGAGGCAACCCGCTGTCGCGGGCGATGCGCGCGCATATTTCGCGACTGACCAGCACGTTTAGCCGTTGCGACAGCGCACCCTCGGCGGCGTTGTCGCTGCCATACAGCCAATCGGCGATCACAAGGCCGAGCACCCGATCACCCAGAAACTCAAGCCGCTGATAATCCACCGCGCTGCCGGCGCTGCCGTGGGTGAGGGCCTCTGCCCAGAGCCGTTCGTGCACAGGTGCACTGCCCGCCTGCTGTCCGATCCATTCCTTTGTGCCTGGTGACAAGGGCGCCATCAGAAAGTGTGACCGATGCGATCCCAACGCGCAGCCGTGAACCATGTCCAGGGCTTGATCCATTCTGCCGATCCGTCGGTTGAAAACATCATGACATGCGCCTTGCCGATCAGATGATCCATCGGGATGTAGCCAAGGCCGCCGGTTGGTGTGGCCGGAAACCGGCTGTCCTGCGAATTGTCGCGATTATCGCCCATGGCGAAGAAATGGTCCTGCGGCACTGTGTACACTGCGGTGTTGTCGGGTTGCGTCATGCCAAGGTCGAGCACTTCATAGCTGACGGCGTTGGGGAGGGTTTCCACAAATCGCGGGTAGCGACAGATCCATCCATTGCTGCCTCGTTCCTCGAAAGTCGCGTCCGCGCATGGAGATGAGCGCATGTTCTGTGCCGCTGCTTCGAGCATGTTCTGTGTGACCGGCTGGAGGAAATCGGCAATCCGACGCTTGGGCACAGCTTCGCCATTTAGGAAGAGCTGGCCTTCGCGCATCTGCACCTGGTCACCGGGCAGGCCGATCACCCGCTTGATCAGATCGAAATCGGCTTGCGTGCCGCGAAAGATCGCCACATCGCCGCGCTCCGGACTGTCCGGCAGGATACGTCCAGGAATGAGCGGCATCGAGAATGGCAGGGAATAGCGCGTGTAGCCATACGGCCATTTTGCCGCGAGCAGGTAATCACCGATCAAAAGGCGCGGAAGCATGGATTCCGACGGAATATTGAACGGAGAATAGAAAAAGCTGCGAAAGATGAAGACGATGACAACAAGCTTCAGAAGGAACGCGAAAAAACCCTCATCCTGTTTCTTATCCTTCTTGTCCTTGCGGTGTGCAGGGGTCACTTCGTCGCTCATGCCGGTTTCATCTGTGTTCGTGCTGGTAACGCACGGCGGCATAGGGCAGGAACCGGCGCAAGCAAAGCGAATAGGAAGGGTGAAGCACGAACATGCCCAATGTGGACAGCATCTGGAACGCCATTGCAAAACTGCCGCAGCCCACGTTGCGCGAATTGTTCGACCAGGACGCCGATCGCGTCACACGGTTTGCAGACACATTGGACATTGGAGGCAACGCAATTCTGTTCGACTGGTCCAAAACGCATTTGGATCAGGACCTTGTCGGCTTGTTTTCACAACTTGCCGAAGCGATGGATTTTGCCAGCGCACGCGAGGCTCTGCTGACGGGCGGGATCGTCAATCCATCCGAAGGACGAGCAGCAGAACATCTGGCGCAGCGCGGTACAGGTGCACCGGCCAGTGTCGAGGAGGCAGCGGCGCTGCACCTGCGCATGCGCCTGCTGACAGAGGCCGTCCACGAAGGCGCCATGGGGCCTGTCAAGCACCTCATCCATATCGGCATCGGCGGATCCGCGCTGGGTCCGGCGCTTGCAATCGATGCACTTGCCCGGTCGACGGCCGAGTTCCGGCCG
This sequence comes from Croceicoccus esteveae, assembly GCF_031846435.1. Classification (NCBI taxonomy): domain Bacteria; kingdom Pseudomonadati; phylum Pseudomonadota; class Alphaproteobacteria; order Sphingomonadales; family Erythrobacteraceae; genus Croceicoccus; species Croceicoccus esteveae. Next base: position 162,657 of record NZ_JAVRHS010000002.1, on the reverse strand, counting down.
CTGGTGGATGTGCACGTGGTATCCAACATCGACGGCAATGCGCTTGAAGCCGCGTTCGAGGTCTGCGACCCGGCCGCCACGATCATCGCAATTGCCTCCAAGACCTTTACCACCATCGAGACGATGACGAACGCTGGCAGCGCTGTTGAATGGTTGCAGGAAGCAGGTGTCGAGGATGCGTTTGGCCGGGTTGTGGCACTGACCGCCAGCCCGGACAAAGCTGTCGAATGGGGCGTCGATGAAACGCGTGTGCTGCCTTTTGCCGAATCGGTGGGTGGCCGTTATTCGCTGTGGTCCTCGATCGGCTTTCCCGTGGCAATGGCATTGGGCTACGAGGGATTTGCCGCAATGCTGGACGGGGCTGCCGCAGTGGACCGGCATTTCGCTCAAAGTGAGCCGGCCGACAATCTTCCCCTGCGGGCAGCTTTTGCCGATCTTCTTTATACTCAAGTCCACGAATGCCAGAGCCGGGCCGTCTTTGCCTACGATGAACGGCTCGCCCTGTTTCCCGATTATCTTCAGCAGCTTGAGATGGAATCCAACGGCAAGCGCGTTGCCGCCGACGGTGCAGCGCTCGACCGGCCGACTGCGCCTGTCACATGGGGCGGAACCGGAACCGATGCGCAGCACGCCGTCTTTCAATTGCTGCATCAAGGTACGGTCGAGGTGCCGGTGGACTTCATCGCAGTGAAGCAGCCGGGGCATGACCTTGACCCTGCGCATCAGCGGATCTTGCTGACCAATTGTTTTGCACAAGGCGCTGCGCTGATGGCAGGAAAGCAGAGTGCTGATCCTGCAAGGCGCTATCCCGGCAACCGCCCTTCGGCCACAATCCTGTGCGATGCGCTCACGCCCGGAACTCTGGGTGCCCTCATTGCATTCCACGAACACCGGACCTTCTGCAACGCGGTCCTCCTTGGCATCAACCCGTTCGATCAGTTCGGCGTCGAACTGGGCAAACAGATTGCCAAGGAAATGGAAAGCGGGACAGGTGGCAGTTTCGATCCCAGCACTCAGGCGCTGCTTGAGAAATCGGGTTTAACAACCTGATTATGTGGTCAGATATTTACAGCAGATGCCTGATTGGGGAGGAATCATCCAGCAGGCGCAGTCACCCCATCAGGGCGCGGAACCTTACAGGAGTTTTGCATGCCGAAATTTGATTACGACCTTTTTGTCATCGGAGCCGGTTCTGGCGGGGTGCGGGCAAGCCGTGTGGCCGCCGCACATGGCGCAAAGGTCGCGGTGGCAGAGGAGTACCGGGTCGGCGGCACCTGTGTGATTCGCGGGTGCGTACCGAAAAAGATGCTCGTTTATGGCGCGCAATTCGCAGAGGATCTTGAAGATGCCCGGCAGTTTGGCTGGGAGGTAGGAGAATGCCGCTTTAATTGGGTGCGGCTTCGCGACCATGTGCTTGCCGACGTGGATCGGCTGAACGGCCTTTATCGGCAGACGCTGGAAAATCACGACGTCAGGATCATCAACGAGCGTGCCGAACTCACTGGCGAACATGAAATCACTCTGGCAGGCGGCGAAGTCGTCACGGCAGCGCATATTCTGATCGCGACGGGGGCGCATCCGCATGTGCCTGACTTCCCCGGACACGAACTGGGCATCACCAGCAATGAGGCGTTCCACCTTGATGCCATTCCTCGACGCGTGCTGATTGCGGGCGCGGGCTATATCGCCAATGAATTTGCCGGTATTTTCCATCAGTTCGGCGCCAAGGTTACCCTGATCAACCGGTCGGACCAATTGTTGCGCGGATATGACGAAAGTCTGCGCGACCGGCTGTTGCAGATATCGCTGACCAAGGGCATCCAATTCCGGTTCAATGCAGAGTTCCGCAGTATCGAGAAAACCGAAGCAGGCTGTTTGCGCGTCTCGATGACGAACCATGAAGACATGGAAGTCGATTGCGTGATGTTTGCCACAGGACGCCTCCCCAACACCAGGGGGCTTGGCCTTGATCATATCGGTGTGGAGACGAGCGACAAAGGAGCGGTGAAGGTGGACCGCTTCTCCAAGACCAACATCGACCATATCTATGCTGTCGGCGACGTGACGGACAGGGTCCAGCTTACGCCCGTCGCCATCCGCGAGGGCCAGGCGTTTGCCGACACAATTTTTGGCAACAAGCCAACCTCTGTAGTTCATGACTGCATTCCCAGTGCGGTGTTCAGCCATCCGCCGCTGGCGAGCGTCGGCCTGACCGAGGCAGAGGCCCGTCAGCAGCTTGGATCGATCCGGGTTTTCCAGTCCGATTTCCGACCGATGAAGCACGTGGTTGCCGGCCGGCAGGAACGCGGCTTGTACAAGATGATTTGCGAAGGTGACAGCGAGCGGGTGGTTGGTCTGCACATGATCGGCCCTGAAGCACCCGAGATCATGCAGGGCGCGGCAGTGGCAGTGAAAGCAGGGCTGAGCAAAGCGGATTTCGATGCCACGGTCGCTATTCATCCAACCATGGCAGAAGAGCTGGTCTTGATGAAATGAAGACAGTTCGCCTGCCGCAAACATCTAAGGAAAAACTATGAACAAGACCTTGGCGGCATGCGTTGCAATCATGACTGCGGTAATGGCAATGCCAGTCGGTGCGGCGGAAATATCTACGCATGTGCTCGACATCACAAGTGGAACAGGCGGCGGCGGGGTACCCGTCACCTTGTCGAGGCGCGTTGATGGCGGCGGGTGGATGCCGGTGGCGACAGTGTAGACGCAACCGAACGGCAGAGTGGAACGCTTCGCCAATCCATCGACGCTGCCTGCGGGAACCTATCGTCTGGCTTTCGACATGACGGGCTATCGGGACATGCGCAATCCAGCGTTTTTTCCCGAGATCACGGTGGTATTCAACGTGGCCGATGCAGATGGCAAATATCACGTTCCCGTCATTGTCAGCCCCTTTGGTTATTCGACATATCGCGGGAATTGATCAGGCTTTGATGGAGTTATTCCGACTGAGGAGTGCAGCGGGTGAAAGGCTGGCGCTGTGGGTGACCCGTCAGCTAACGACAATCACTCCGAAAAACGTCAGCGCCACAGCCGCGGTGACGGACCTGCTGGCCTCCAACACGATGCGTACAGCCACTGCAGGATCCGGGTCAGCCATTGAAACTACAATTAGCCATGGCGCTGTGTTGGCAGCTGAATGGAGGACGGCTCAACCGGAAAGGCACAACGACCGAACCGCTCTTATGACAAGAACACCGGTGGTGACCCATGGCATAGAACGGTGGAACGACGCACTGCCCTGATCTGCGATAGCGGGCGCAGGATGAGGCGTGAGCCGCGGAGGGGCGGGGGGCAGCACCCGAACCTGCCCGATCAGCGTGCCGAACGGGATAACGCTTGCTCCCAAAGTGGTTGCTGACGCGACGTCTGGGCGGAAGTTGACTCCAACTTGTCGTAGCGGGTGGCAACACGATGGAAGTGCCGGAGAGGGCAGAAGGTGTTTTCGGCGAGTTGGCGGTCGCGATAGCGCTGCTTGTCATAGCGTATTGGTGCGCTTGCGCCGACGCGGAATGAGCAAATGGTGCCTGTCTTGCGTAACGAACGCCGCAGCCGATCAGCAGGTACGAAAAAGCCCGATGCATTGCTGCACCGGGCTGTTCGCATGAAGCTGGGCGGATTATGCGATGGCGATCACGCCCAACACCACGAGAATGAAGACAACGAGCGCGATGCCGATTAGGATCTTTGCGCCGGTTAGCGCAGTGCCCGAAAGGCCGCCGAAACCGAGCAGGCCGGCAATTGCAGCAACTGCAAGAAGAATAAGGATCCATGTAAGCATGATTTGCCCTCCAAAGTGATTATTCAAAAGTGTAAAACCGACAAGCAGGATTTATGTTCCGGATCAACTTGTCACCTGCTGCTGATGTGATCATCTGATATCGCAGAACCCACAAAGGTCGGTCCCTGCTATCAGGATCTTCCATGCCGATGGAACAAAGCCGCTGCGCGAGATTTCATACCGACAGCAGCATTTCCTCTTCAATGCCGAAAAGACTGTCGGCGAAGTGCCGGTCGAATGCTTGAGGAATGCAGAAAAGGATTATGATGAACAAAGTTGCACTAAGCATATCTGCCGCTATTCTTGCGCTTGGCACGGCGGGCTGTGCAACCATGGGTGCCGGTCAAAACGAGCCCACGGCCAATGTTGGCAATCCGATCAGCGTAAGCGGCGACCTTGTGTATCGCGAACGAATTGCGCTGCCGCCGGGAGCACAGATGGAAATCATTGTCAGCGACATTACCAATGGCGCTGACAGGGAACTGGTGCTTGCCCGCTCGCAAACATCCATTGAACGGCGCGGCCCACCGGTGCCCTTCTCGATTGATGTGTCAACGCTCAACATTTCCGAAGGTCCGTTGTATGGCCTGCGTGCGTTCATCAAGGATCCGGATGGCAAAACCATGTTCAGGACCAGCAGCCCGTTCCTGCTCAACCTGCGTGATGCGCGCAACGAAGTCGGATCGATCATGCTGACCATGACATCGGCGCAGGACGCAGGATCTGAAGGGATAATCGACGTGCAGGACGGCGTCTGGAGGATAACGCAGATTGGCTATGATGTAGCCCCGCAGCCTACCGCACCGACCATCAATTTCGCACTCGACGGCAGGCTTTATGGCGATACCGGCTGCAACAATTTTTCTGCGGAATACAAGCTGGATGGTAGCGCAATCTCGAAGACGGCGATTGCCGTGACACAACGCGCTTGCGAACCGGGTCTGATGCAGCAGGAGCGCCGCTTTCTCGACGTGCTGAACGGCATTGACCGGGTGACGCTTGATGCTGACGGACGGCTCGTGCTTGAAGGCAATGGCAAGCAGATGGTTGCAGAGCGCAGCCGCTGAAGCAGCCTGTGCATCGGCCGCGTCATGACTGGCCCCGCTCAAGGAACAGCATGCGTCAGTTTATCTGTAGCGCCTGACGCACGCTGTTCCGTAGGTGCGGCAACACCTCTTGCGAAAACCACGGATTGCGCCGCATCCAGCCAGTCGAACGCCAGGATGGGTGCGGCAGCGACAGATAGCCTGGTTGACTGGCAAAGTTTCGCACGCGATCCGACACTCGACCGGGGCCGAGCACATGAGCCTGCGCATAGCCGCCCACCAGCAGGGTCAGAGATATGCCGGGCATCGACTGTAGCAGCCGCTGTCGCCACAAGGGCGCACATTCGGGCCGGGGCGGAGCGTCTCCGGCCTTCGCCTTTCCCGGGTAGCACAGACCCATCGGCAGAATAGCGACACGTTGTGCGTCGTAGAACTGGCCTGGTGTGATGCCCATCCATTCGCGCAGGCGGTTTCCTGACGCATCATCGAAGCAGATGCCGGACGCATGAGCCTTGCTGCCGGGGGCCTGGCTGCACACCAGAACGCGCGCATCCGAAGAAACCTGCAGCAACGGACGAGGCCCGAGCGGCAGGAATTCGCTGCATCGTCGGCACGCCCGCACATCGCCGAGCAAGGTTGCAAGCGCGCTGTGTTCCTCATCTCCTGCGCCGATGCCCGGTTCCATTATCGTCGGTCTGCCGTGTTCCGCATCGTTGGCAAGGGCCGCTTCAGGCGGGCTGCACATCCGCTGCTGCTGCGTCCGGTTGCATGACCTTGCCAATGCGCAATTTGCGGGTGCGGGCATTGCGATCCGGCCATTCGATGATCGCCCCCTCGCGCATTCCGATCAATCCGGCGCCCACCAGCGTCAGGATTGAAATACGCCCCTGCTGAATATCGGCATTGCGCGGATAGACGAGCTGCACCGTGCGGGTTGCATTGCTGTTGTCATCGACGAACTCGACCGTCGCCATCATCGTGACGATATCGGCAGGAATACTGCCCTGCTTGTGAAGCGTGGCCCGATTGATTTCCTGGCTCAGCATCGCTGCAACTTCCGGCAGGCGTTCCTCCACGCTCATGGCCAGTTCGGAAAGGATGTCCGCCTCTGTATCGACAAGGTGGACAGCTGGACGTGGATCAGACTGAGACATGATCTTGAAACTCGTTAGAACCAAGGTAAGTACGCCGGGCCGAGTGCCTGAGCAGCTGATTAGGGCCAGAGCACCACATCTAAACTGCAGACCCACCCTATCGGACGAAGGTTTGCCACAGCCTTCATAGCGAAACACGTTCTAGGTCCGGGCCGCCTGGCAAATCAGCGTCGGATGTTTCACAATGCCCGTCGCTCTCCTGCCCGTCAACAGATGTCGGCATGGCGTGGGTGCGAGTGCCCAGCTAGCGATCCTGCGGCTTCAGGTTCAGCAGCTGCGCTGCCGATGCGGACGACCAGTCATGTCCGCCGATCATCCGCCATACTTCCTCGCCGTTTGCGTCATAAAGCACAGTCGTGGGCAGAACGCCTGTCCCATACGCAAAGCCGAGCGTATTTTGAGGATCGAGCCATGGCTCCAGATTGCGAAGGTGGCGCGACGTGAAGAACGCCTGTACCTTGGCAGGATCGCCAAGATCCTGAGAGACGGTAATCACCCGCAGGTGTCCTTCACGATCCTGCGCCAGCGTGTTCAGCATCGGCATCTCCACGACACAGGGCGCGCACCAGGTCGCCCAAACATTGACCAGCAGCGGTTCGCCTGCAAAGTCGCCAAGCTGCCGCTGCTTGCCATCGGGAAGGGCCAGCATGGCTTTGGGAAGCGGTGTGCCGGCATGTGATCGGTCGAGTACACCTGCGAGCGCGGTGCCTGAGCTGCTGGTCGCGACATCCGGTTGCACAGGCGTGGCGCTTTGCCTATCGCAGCCGCTGACGACGAGCGCATACGCAGCCAGAAAAGCGCTTGCCAGCGCTTTGCGGCGGGCGCCGCCCGTTATGAACAGCGGCGGATTGGGATCGATGAACGACAACACAAGCTCCGATCAAGGCAAGGCAAGCCATCAGGCGAATCAGATGTGGGGCGGGCGTTTCGCGGCCGGTCCATCGGCGATCATGCGCGAGATAAATGCCTCCATCCCGTTCGACAAGGTCTTGTGGCGTCAGGATATCGCTGCCTCCAAGGCGCATGTCGGCATGCTGGAGGCGCAGGGGATTGTCTTGGCCAGGGACGCGCGCGCCATTGCAGACGGGCTGGATACGATCGCTGCGGAATATGCGACGAACGGGGTACCGGAAAACTGGGACCTCGAAGACATCCATATGGTCACCGAAGACCGGCTGACACAGCTCATCGGTCCGGTGGCCGGCCGGCTGCACACCGCACGCAGCCGCAACGACCAGGTCGCTACGGATTTCCGTCTGTGGGTGCGCGACACCATCGACAGTATCGATCTGTCGCTGGCTGCCTTGCAGGAGGCGCTTGTTGAACGGGCGGAGGAGCATGCAGCCACGATCATGCCGGGCTTCACCCATCTGCAAACGGCGCAGCCGGTTACTCTGGGCCATCATTTCATGGCATATCACGAGATGATCCGACGCGACCGATCGCGTTTTGCCGATGCGCGAGCCAGGATGAACGAATGTCCGCTGGGTTCCGCTGCGCTGGCAGGCACCGGGTTTCCCATCGACCGTGATCGTACGGCCGCAGCGCTTGGCTTTGACCGGCCGACAGACAACAGTCTGGATGCCGTCTCCGATCGCGATTTTGCGCTCGATTTCCTCTCCTGCGCAACACAATGCGCGCTGCATCTTTCCCGGCTAGCAGAAGAGTTCGTCCTGTGGGCAAGCCAGCCATTCGGTTTTGTCACTCTGCCGGACGCCCTGTCCACGGGCAGTTCGATCATGCCGCAGAAGAAGAACCCCGATGCCGCCGAACTGGTGCGCGGGCACAGTGGACGCATCGTGGGTTGTCTTACTGCCTTGATGGTTACCATGAAGGGGCTGCCGCTTGCCTATTCCAAAGACATGCAGGATGACAAGCCGCCGGTATTCGAAGCGGCATCGCTGCTTGCGCTCAGCGTGGCGGCAATGACCGGAATGGTTGCGCAAAGCAGCTTTCGGGCATCGCGGATGCGCGAGGCAGCCGAAGCGGGCTATGCCACCGCGACCGATCTTGCCGACTGGCTGGTGCGCGAAGCAGGCATTCCCTTTCGCGAGGCTCACCACATCACCGGCGCAGCAGTCCGGCTGGCGGAGGAACGTGGCGTGGCGCTAGACCAGCTGACCATCGAGGACCTCACTGACATCGACCCGCGCATCGACAGCCGTGTATATCAGGCGCTCAGCATCGATGCTTCGGTTGCCGCAAGAACGAGCCATGGTGGCACTGCGCCTGATCAGGTGCGGGCGCGGGTCAGGGATGCACGCAAGGCACTTCGCCTGGAGGAAAGCAGATGAACGCACGCAAGCAGCGAATGATCGTCCTTGCGCTTTCCATGGCGGTGTTGACTGGCTGTGCGCAACAGACCGCGCTTCAACCCGCGCCCGGCAACACTCTGCCAGTAGCGGTCTATGGTGAGACGCGCCGCCCCCAGGCAGAGGAATTGCTGGAGCGGCTTCCACAAGCCGCGCCGGAACGCAACATCGAGCTGCGCACCCGTTCGGAGCCGCGCGAAGCCGATCCCTTCGACCTGCCGCCGGAGCTTTAAACGGTGGATCATTTTACCTATCGCGATGGCTTGCTGCATGCAGAGGATGTCCCTTTGACGCAAATTGCGCAGGAGGTCGGGACACCAGTTTACGTCTATTCCCATGCAACCTTGTCGCGGCACGCGAACATTTTTCGCGACGCACTGTCGATCCTGCCGGATGCCCGCTGCGCCTTTGCAGTCAAGGCCAATCCTAATCTGGCTATATTGCGTGTATTGCAGGCACACGGGTTTGGCGCCGATGTGGTGTCCGCCGGTGAAATGCAGCGCGCCCTTGCCGCTGGCATGGCGGCGCAGGACATCGTCTTTTCCGGCGTGGGCAAGACGCATGCCGAACTGCTGGCTGCACTCGACGCGGGTATCGGGCAGTTCAACATCGAGTCCGAAGAAGAGGGGCTGGAACTTGCCAGGCTGGCCGCTGCGCGTGGAAGGATTGCGCAGGCAGCCTTGCGGATCAATCCCGACGTTTCAGCCGGCACGCATGACAAGATCTCCACCGGCAAGGCAGAAAACAAGTTCGGAGTGCCGTATGACGCGGCTGCAGAAATCTACGCGCGGCTCGCGCTGCTGCCGGGTCTGCACATGCGCGGTCTGGCTGTGCATATCGGCAGCCAGCTTGCAAGCCTTGCACCGCTGGAGGCGGCGTTCGTCCGCATGGGTGGGCTTATGGCGGCAATCAGGGCGCTAGGGTGCAGCGTCACCCATATGGATCTGGGCGGCGGGATTGGCGTTCCTTATAGATACGGGGAAAGCTTCCCCGATCCTGTTGATTACGCGCAGATGATCCTGCGTGTAACGCGCGACTGGGGCGTGACATTGATGTTTGAACCCGGGCGCGTGATTGCCGGCAATGCAGGAGTGCTGCTGACGCGAGTGATCCGGGTAAAGCAGGGCGTGGTGCATCCTTTTGTTGTGGTCGATGCTGCCATGAACGATCTTGCACGACCGGCGCTTTACGATGCATGGCATGATTTCGTGCCAGTGCGTGCTGGCCCGGCGCGGATGACGGCAAACATCGTTGGTCCGGTTTGCGAAAGCAGCGATACTTTTGCAATGGCACGGGACATCACCGCATTAGAGGCAGGCGATCTGGCGGTTTTCCGCACTGCAGGCGCTTACGGGGCGACCATGGCAAATACCTACAACAGCCGGGCTCTGGTTCCCGAGGTGCTGGTGCATGAAGATCGGTTCGCAGTGGTCGCGGACCGGATCGAGCCTGCCACGATCCTGGCCGCCGAACGTGTGCCGGACTGGCTTTGATGCAGCTTTCTTCCGTCAAGCGCAGACAGCGGGCATAATGCAATCCCTGCCATTGTTCCACCGGGTGACGAACCTGCCTGTGGTCGTGCTCGGCCATGGCGATGCCGCACGCGCCAAGCGGCGCCTGGTGGAACGCGCAGGCGGTGTCTGCGTCGGCGAAGCTGATGCCAAGGGCGCATCGCTGGCGTTTGTGGCCATTGAAGACGAGGGAGAGGCTATCGCTGCTGCGAAGCGAATGCGCGCTTGCGGTCTCATCGTTAACGTTACTGATCGTCCCAGCCTGTGCGAATTTACCGTTCCGTCGCTGATCGACCGGGATCCGGTGATTGTGGCTGTGGGAACCGGCGGCGCTTCTGCGGGACTGGCCAAGATGCTGCGGCTGCGGCTGGAGCGGATGTTGCCGCAACAGTTGGGGCGTCTCGCCACGATGCTGTCGAAGGAGCGCGCGGCGATCCGTACCCGCTGGACTGACGCTACTGCGCGCCGCAGGGCGCTCGACGTTGCGCTCGCCGAAGGAGGCGCGCTCGATCCGCTGGTTGAACATGGCGCCCAGGCTGTGTCGGACTGGCTGCAGCAGCCCAACCGTAATCTGCAAACCGGCGTGTTCACGATCAGGCTGCGCAGTGAGGATCCTGATGATCTGACCTTGCGTGAAGCGCGCATGCTGGGCAGTGCGGATGTCGTGCTGCACGATGCGGCTGTGCCCCCGGCGATCCTGACCCGTGCACGGGCAGATGCGGCCTTCACACTCCTTCTGCCTGAGCCTGCACAACCCGAGCCGGGATTGCTGACGGTGGTAATCTGCTTGCCTTGACAGTTTAAGTGCGTAAATTGCGGCTTAAGTGTGGCGCATGGCAGAGCAGGCGCGATGCAGGGTTTTTACTGATAATCAAGGGATGTATGATGAGGAAATTTGCAATCTTCGCAGTTGGCGGCGTTTTGGCGCTTGGTCTTTCGGCTTGCGACGTCGAAAAGACGCAGGATGGTGAACTGCCCGAAGTTGATGTCGAAGCAGGTCAGCTTCCTGAATACAACGTCGACACCGCCGATGTCGACGTGACCACTGAAGAGCGCGTTGTCGAAGTGCCGGTGATCGAAACCGAGCCGGCAGATGCCAGCACGGTCGACTGATCGATCTTCGGTTTGAATTTATCAAGACCGGGTGTGGCGTGTCCGCACCCGGTTTTTTGTGCCTGTAGTGGTGAAGGCCCCGCAGTGGTGAAGGCCGCGCAGTGGTGAAGACAAGGAACATGTTTTCGGCACGCCGCGCGGCTAGTCCAGTCCGTCATTGCTGAGCGCATCGATCGCGGCTTGCAGAATGACTGCAGCAGCATGGCTGTCGATCCGCGCTGCGCGCTTTGCACGGCTGAAATCCTGTTCGATCATCGCGCGTTCCGCTCCGATGGTCGACATGCGCTCGTCCCACAGCAGGACGGGCAGATCGAAAGCCTCCTCAAGATTGCGAGCGAGCGCGCGACTGGCTTGCGCGCGAGGCCCCTGGCTGCCATCCATGTTACGGGGGAGGCCCACGACGAAGCCCGTCGCCCGGCGCTCGGTGACGATCTGCACCAGCATTTCACGCAAAGCCGCAAAGCTGGAGCGTAGATGCGTCTTGCCAGCGGTTGCATAGTGCCAGCCGGCATCACAGGTCGCCACCCCGACTGTCTTTGTGCCAGGATCAAGCCCGATCAGCACACCGGGGGCAACAGCATCTGAAAAAATGCGGCAGTCGTCGGTAATCATCGGGCCGCCTGCGCGTCCTCTGACTGCCAGCTGGACACGCGCCGTTCGAAATCCTGCCGCAGATTGGCCCAGAACAACGGTATGTCATAAATATGATAATTATTACCCGGCAAAACCGCGTTGCCCATTTCTGGCGGATCACCCACCAGCAGCAATCCACGTCCGTCGCAGCGGGCCGGAACCGCTGCAGGCACGAGCCTGCCTGCGGTGAAACTGTCGTTCGGGATCAGCGTGCCCAAATTTGCAGTAGCAGGCGCAGCGCCGCCCGCCGTGCCAGTCAGGGGGTTTGAACACAAGAAGCGCCCGCCGGCGTTGGGCCGCTCGTTCAGTCCCCGGGAACTGTCAAACGCCTCCAGCAGCGGTTCAGGTTCAGCAGGTTCTGCAAAGCTGGACCAGCTCATGATGCAGCCGTTCTGGTCCGGCGTGGCACAGGCAGGCAATCCCATGCTGGGCAAATCATTGGCAAGCGACAGCGGCCAGCCCACCAGATAAGCCGCGGCAATCCTGTCGACGAGTGGCGTTCCGGCAATCCGGTCCTTCAGCAGCCGGCGCAGGTGAAGCGCGCCCTGACTGTGGCCGGCAAGGACGATCGGCGTATTTGCATCGATGGAGCGGACAAAATAATCGAATGCCTGCTCCACGTCGGCATAGGCTGTGTCTATGGCTCTTTTGCCTTCGGACTTCTGCGTCAGGAAGGCGCCGATCGCTGCCTGCCGGTAACGCGGTGCCCAGATATTGGCAGAACTGTTGAACGGACTGGCCATCGCGCGGACATACAAGCCGGCGAGATCTTGCGAGGCTGCATCGCCGATGGCGCCGTTCCAGGCCGAACTCTCGAGAAAGCTAGTGGGGTGGACAAAAAACACTGCGGCATCAGTGCGTCGGCTGCCACGCTTGAAATTGTCAGGCACCCAGTTTGCCGCGTCTGCCTGACCGGTACCGGGACGGCTGATCCAGAACTGCGTATCGTCATAGGCATTGTCGCCCAGCGGGTCCGGTTCGACAAAGGCCGTGCGCGGGACAAAGGTGAACGCAGTCAGTTCCTTGGCCCAGAAGCTGAATGCCAGTGCGCCGGCCAGGAATAGCACAATCAAAATTGCGACAATGTATAGGAACTTGCGTGCCAACAGATCAGCCCTCCGCAGCCCACGGCCCGGCTTCGGCCGCTGTCTTCGATCGATGTTCAAGCATGGTCTTGATCATTGCCGCCAGCGGATCTGCAAGCGCCAGCCCAAGAATGCCGAACAGGACGCCAAGGATAAGCTGCACCGCCAGCACCAGTGCAGGAGCGAGATCCACTGTCTTGCGCGCGATCATCGGCACGACAATGTACCCGTCGAACGTCTGCACCACCGCATAAACACCCAGCGTATAAAGTGCCATGTCCGTACCGCCTGAAAATCCGACCAGAATCATCAGCAACCCGGAAATGATCGCTCCGACATTGGGGATGAAAGCCAGCAGACCGGTCAGAAGTCCCAGCAATCCCGCAAGCGGCACTCCGTAAAGCGTGAGCGCGATCCATGTCAGCACACCTTCGAACGCCATGCCGATAATCCGTCCGAACATCAGCCTTCGCATGGCGTCGGACATCGAGTTGATCATGGTGACAAAACCGTCCCGATGATCGAGCGGGACAAACCAGGCGAGCCCGCGTTCATAAAGGCGAGGTTCCGCAGAAAAATAGATACCGAGGATGATGATGAGGAACATGGTCGTGAAGCCGCCGACGACACCGCCTACGATCCGCGTCAGCTCGCCCAGCCCGCCGACCACCTGCCGCACGATGGTGCTGGTATCAGGCGTGTTGAGCGCCAGACCCTGCGATTGCACCCATTCCAGAAGCTGATCCGCCTGCGTCTGGATCAGAGCAGGAAATTGCGCGGCTTGCTGCGCCAGCTGTGATCCGGCGAAGAACAGCAACCAGACGAAGAATGCGGTTGTCAGGATCATTACAATGGCGATGCGAAAACCACGGCGAACCGGGAGGATCCGACCAAGCAGGCGCGCACCGCCATCTACAAGCGCGGCAAAGACCAAACCGCCAAAGATCACCAACAGAGCCTGCGCCATGTAAAGCGCCAGACCGATCAGAACGGCAATGCCGATCCAGACGAACGCCTTGCGCGCCTCGAGCCGCAGGCGCGGGTCGGCTATCCGGGAGGGGCTGCGCGCTTCTGCATAGCTCTTGTCATCATATCCCATGATTGTCGCTCTCATGAGCTGGATTTTGCAGAAGCGGTTCTGCTGCCGGTTGCGGCTGCGGGGATTGCCGTAGCGGCGGGCGCAGGTTCGCCAATGCGCGCCCGCTTCGAAGGGCCGGCCACCATGTCATCGGGTTCCACTGTTCGCTGCCGTCCAGAGAGAAAGTGACAAACTCGGCCCGGCCCCCGATATCGGCCAGCGGAACGGGGCCGCCAAGTCCGATACCGAACCGCTGTTCCCGGCTGTCGGCGCTATGATCGCGATTGTCGCCCATGAGGAAAAGGTGACCTGCCGGAACCGTGATTTCAGCCTGGTTGTCGAGCGGCTGTTCACGATGGTCGATGATCAGATAGGACGCACCATTGGGCAGCGTTTCACGCAACGACGGCAACTCATATTCCCATTTTCCGCTTGGTGTCCTCACCCGGAAGCTTTCGAATGCCGAAAAACACGGCATCCCGTCACAAGATTGTGCATCGTCGGTCGCAAGGCGAATGGCGGGTTCCACTTCCTGGCGTACAGCCTTGCCATTGAGGACAATCTGCCCGTTGCGCACGGCAATCCGATCTCCGGGCAGGGCAACCACACGCTTGATCCAGTCCTCTTCGGCATGCGGCGGCGACACAATAACGATATCCCCGTATTCCGGCATCCCCGGCATGATCCGATGGTCCGACCTTGGCAGAACATGGAACGACGCCGACACCCAGGACCAGCCATAGGGATATTTGCTGACGATCAGCCGGTCCCCGACCAGCAGGTTCGGCATCATCGAAATGGACGGAATGTAGAAAGGTTTGGCAACAAGCGAATGAAAGGTCAGCACCGCCAGCAGCATTGCAACCAGGGTGGCAAGCTCACCAAACCAACCCCGTCCTGCTTCATCCCCACTGCCGGAGGCAGGGGAAACGAGCGGGTCCGGTCCTGTTGCAGTGATGCCGGTCATGCTGCGCCGATCATTCCGCACCTTCTGTTCGGGAGTGCAGTGCGGCAGGCCTGGAGCCGGCGGGAATACGGGCAGCGGAAGCGCCAGAAGCAGGGGCACTGGGCCGCGCTTCTATTATCACGAATGCTTGTGCCCAGGGATGATCGTCCGTCAGCGTCAGGTGGACCACCGCTTCATGACCCGCAGGGGTGAGGTCCGCCAACCGACTGGCAGCGCCGTTCTCAAGATGCAGGGTCGGCGCGCCAGACGGGCTGTTCACCACACCAATGTCCTTCATGTACACGCCGCGGCTGAATCCAGTGCCGACAGCCTTGGCAAACGCCTCCTTGGCGGCGAACCGCTTGGCATAGGTTCCAGCGCGCGTGCGCGGCCGTCGCTGTGCCTTGGCCCGCTCGGTCGGGGTGAACACGCGTTGCTCGAAGCGTTCCTTGAACCTCTCGAGCGAATTGGCAATGCGCTCTATGTTGCACAGGTCCGACCCTGTTCCGATGATCATGACGCTGCGCACCCGCTGTCGAGGCGACCCGCAAAAATGATCGCGTGCGATCCGCACATCGGCATCAGCGCGCCTCATCCATGATGCTGCGCATTTGCCGCACAGCTTCGTCCAGACCTTTGAACAGCGCCTCGCCAACAAGAAAATGACCGATGTTCAGTTCCCGCAACTGCGGGATGGCAGCAATCGGCTGGACATTGTCGTAGGTCAACCCGTGTCCTGCGTGTGGCTCTATCCCGTTTTTCGCCGCAAGCGCCGCCATGTCGCAGATCCGCTGCAACTCGCGCGTTCTTGCTGGGCCTGTTGCATGTGCATAGCGGCCAGTGTGCAGTTCCACCACCGGCGCACCAAGCTTCATGGCGGCGGCGATTTGCCGTTCCTCGGCCTCGATGAACAGGCTGACGCGGATGCCCGCGTCCTGCAGTCGCGCCACAGTGCCCGCAAGCCGTTCCTGCTGCCCTGCTGCGTCAAGCCCGCCTTCGGTCGTGCGTTCCTCCCGCTTTTCCGGGACCAGGCAAGCAGCGGCTGGCCGGTGCCGCAGGGCTATTTCGAGCATCTCCTCCGTGGCTGCCATCTCGAGGTTGAGCGGCAGGTCGGTTGCTTCGCGGATGCGATCCAGATCGGCATCACGCACATGGCGGCGATCTTCCCGAAGATGCGCTGTTATCCCGTCTGCACCTGCGTCCGACACGATCCTTACCGCGCGCGTCAGATCAGGGTGATCGCCGCCGCGCGCATTACGAATGGTCGCGACATGATCGATGTTCACTCCGAGGCGAAGTGGTCCTGGCTGTCCCGCGGCGTTCATGCGTTGCGGCTCCCCGGCTTGCTCAGCGGGATCTCTGCAAGGTCTGGCGGCAGATCGTCAGCGGGAAAGGTGGGGAAATCCATCTTCAAAAGGGCAAAATAGGGCATATCGAATACCGCTTGACCAGCGGACCGGTCAATCAGGCTGGCCATGCCTATGACGCTGCCACCAGCACTTTCGATCGCAGCAATCGCTTCCCTGCTCGACAGGCCGGTAGTCACCACATCTTCGACCATCAACACCTTCTGACCCGGCGCGAGCGCAAAGCCGCGACGAAGCTCGAATGTTCCGGTCGGGCGTTCCACGAACATCGCGTCCTTGCCAAGAGCACGCCCGATCTCGTGCCCGAAGATGATGCCGCCCATCGCAGGAGACACGACCGCGCCAATCGCCGAGACAAGATCTTGCGGCATCCGTTCGACCAGTGCGGCCGCGAGCCGCTCTGCCCGCGCCGCATTCATCAGCACCCGCGCGCATTGCAGGTAATGACCGCTATGACGGCCCGAGGACAGTTTGAAGTGCCCTTCCAGAAGAGCGCCGGCAGCACGAAACTCGTTCAGAACCTCATCATCTGTCATGGGCGTGCGACCTCTTTTCGTACATTGTGACGCTACAGGCGCAAAGCCGCAGAACAGCCGGCCAACAGGCGATATCCTGCGGGCGATCAGCCTTTTTTCTCTAGAGATGCTTGAGGCTGTCTGCAAGCATGCGTATAGGCAGTCACACATGTGGATGATATTCGGCGCTCCCGGCATGTTGCCGAGGCACTGATGATATAAATAAATTCATATGGATCAATGGAATACTGGCATGAAAGCGAGCGAACTGGTGAGCAAATTGCGCCGCGCGGCTGAGCAAATCACATTTACCGGAGTCGGAATTGCCGCAGGTATGGCCATTCTGCCCAAACAGGTGCTTGCAGCTGTTGCGCCCGGAGCTGAACCGCTTGCCGATGCAGCAGTGATGACGGCTCCTGATGCAGGCGCCGGAGCAACTGCGGTGGCCCAGGTGCCGGCAGGCTCTTATGTGCCAATGGCGCCGACGCCGGGCAAGGGCCAGCCAATCGACGGCGCTTTGGGCTTTCAGGATCAATATTCGGCCATTGGTGAATACGGCTTGTGGATGCACGATGCGATCCTGATGCCGGTGATCGCTCTGGTTTCGCTCCTGGTGCTGTTTCTGATGATCTGGGTGGTGGCGCGGTATCGTCGGGCAGCCAACCCGGTGCCTTCCAAGACTGCGCATAACACGACAGTCGAGGTAATCTGGACATTGCTTCCGGTCCTGATCCTGCTTGGTATTGCTGTCCCGTCGATCGATCTTCTTGCCAAGCAATACGAGACAGCTCCTGCCGACGCATTGACGGTGAAAGTGACCGGGTATCAGTGGTATTGGGGATACACCTACCCCGATTATGGCGACTTCGAGGTCATTTCAAACATGCTTCCCGAAGACGAGGCAATTGCAAATGGTGAACCGGCGCAGCTGGCAGCAGACAAGCGCATGGTTCTGCCGGTCGGTGAGCCCATTCGCATCCAGACCACGGGTGCGGACGTGATCCATTCCTTTGCTGTACCATCCTTGTGGTTCAAGCTCGATGCCGTGCCTGGACGGCTGAATGAGAAGATGCTGTTCATCAAGGAGCCTGGTGTCTATTATGGACAATGCATGGAGCTTTGCGGTGCGCGGCACGCCTATATGCCGATTGCTGTCGAAGCTCTTCCGCGCGACAAGTTCGAGCAGTGGGTGCTGACGCAGCCAGGCGGTACGCTTTCTGCCGGTGAGCCTGCGGGCCCGCCAACTGCAGCTGGAATACAGCAGCCCGAATCCGCAATTCCCGGTGCGACCGGCACGCGTTTTCCGGCTCCCGAGGGCGCGGCCGGTGAGCCGGTTCCGACTATTTGAGACATGAATAAGGTTATCTGAGCAATGGCCACTACCGCAAATCCGGAAAGCCTGCCGATCCATGACGAAGCGCATGACCTGCACTCGCATGCCGATCACAAGCCGTCTTTCTTCGCCCGCTGGTTCATGTCCACCAATCACAAGGACATTGGCACCCTTTACCTGATCTTCTCGATCTTCGCTGCCGTGATCGGTGGTGCAATCTCGGGCATCATGCGTGCCGAACTGGCGGCTCCGGGCATTCAATATCTTGGCTGGTGGGCTGAATTTCTGCATGGGCAGCCGGCCGATTTTGACCAGACCCTGCATCTGTGGAACGTGCTGATATCCGCGCACGGTCTCATCATGGTGTTCTTCGTCGTGATGCCGGCGATGATCGGGGGCTTCGCGAACTGGTTCGTGCCCATCATGATCGGCGCGCCCGACATGGCGTTCCCGCGCATGAACAACATCAGCTTCTGGCTGACCTTCATGGGCTTTTGTTCGCTGATGATCTCGGCGTTTGTTCCGGGCGGGACGGCGCAGGGGGCAGGCACTGGTTGGACGGTCTATGCACCATTGTCGACCTCAGGTTCGCCGGGCCCGGCCGTTGATTTTGCGATCTTTGCGCTGCACCTTGCGGGCGCAGGTTCCATCATGGGCGCGATCAATTTCATTACGACCATATTCAACATGCGGGCGCCGGGCATGACCCTGCACAAGATGCCGTTGTTTGTCTGGTCCGTGCTTGTCACTGCGTTTTTGTTGTTGCTGGCTCTGCCTGTGCTCGCAGCGGCCATCACTATGCTGCTGACCGATCGTAACTTTGGCACCACCTTCTTCGATCCGGTGGGCGGCGGTGATCCGGTGTTGTATCAGCATCTGTTCTGGTTTTTCGGTCACCCCGAGGTGTACATCATGATCCTGCCCGGTTTCGGCATGATCAGCCAGATCATCGCGACGTTCAGCCGCAAGCCCGTGTTCGGTTATCTTGGCATGGCCTATGCCATGGTAGCAATCGGCGTAGTCGGCTTCGTCGTATGGGCTCATCACATGTACACAGTGGGCTTGTCCGTAAACGCAAAGATGTATTTCACCGCAGCGACGATGATCATCGCCGTGCCGACCGGCATCAAGATCTTCAGCTGGATCGCCACGATGTGGGGAGGCAGCCTCGAGTTCAAATCGCCCATGTGGTGGGCCTTGGGCTTCATCTTCCTGTTTACCATTGGCGGTGTGACCGGGGTTGTGCTTGCAAACGGTGGAGTCGACGACAATCTGCATGACAGCTATTATGTCGTGGCGCACTTCCACTATGTGCTGTCACTTGGAGCGGTGACCGCAATCTTTGCAGGCTGGTTCTACTGGTTTCCCAAGATGTTCGGTCGTTGGCATTCCGAATTGCTTTCAAAGATCCAGTTCGTCATCTTCTTCATCGGTGTGAACCTGATCTTCTTCCCAATGCACTTTTTGGGAATGCAGGGGATGCCGCGCCGCTATCCGGATTATACGCCCGCGTTCACCTACTGGAACCATATCGCTTCGATCGGTTATGTCATCATGGCCATCAGCATCGGTGTGTTCTTCCTCAACATCCTGTACACGATTGTTGCAGGAAAGAAGGCGGCGCCGAATTACTGGGGTGAAGGGGCGACGACGCTTGAATGGACCTTGTCCAGCCCGCCGCCTTTCCACCAGTTCGAGACGCTGCCGGAAATTGACGATCGTGCCACGGCACATTGATCGGCAGTTGTCGGCATGAAAAAAGGCTCTGGAGCATGCCTCCGGAGCCTTTTTCATAGAGCCTTTGCCGGCTAGCGAGCGGCAGGCTATGGGTATGCAATGATCACCAACAATCACGGACTGATCCTGCCGACGCACTGGCGCGATTTCCTGTCGCTGACAAAGCCGCGGGTTATGACGCTGGTGGTGTTCACTGGCATTTGCGGCCTGCTAGCAGCACCTGGAACAATTCATCCGTTCATCGCCTTCGTCGCTATTTTGTGTATCGCTGTTGGAGCAGGCGGTGCAGCAGCGCTCAATCAATGGTACGAGGCCGAAATTGATGCTGGAATGAAGCGCACGGCGCAGCGCCCGCTGCCCGCCGGGCGGATGGATCAGGCAAGCGCGCGCGACTTCGGCATTATCCTGTCAGCAGGATCTGTCATGGTGATGGGTCTGGGTGTTGGCTGGCTCGCGGCGGTTCTGCTCGCGGTGTCCATCGTCTATTACGCGGTTGTCTATACCATCTGGCTGAAACCGCGCACGCCGCAGAACATCGTGGTGGGCGGCGGAGCGGGAGCTTTTCCGCCGCTGATCGGGTGGGTGGCTGTTACTGGCGACGTGACCCTGATGCCGCTGGTGCTTTTTGCAATCATCTTCCTGTGGACCCCGCCGCACTTCTGGGCGCTGGCGCTCTTTGTCAAAAGTGATTACGCCAATGTCGGGATTCCCATGATGCCGGTGGTGGCAGGAGAGATGGCGACGCGGCGCCAGATCCTCGCCTACACAGTCATTCTGACGCCAATGGCGTTGATGCCATGGTTCATCGGCGGAGCGGGGCTGATCTATTTGTCAGGAGCTGCCGTGCTATCGCTGCTGTTTTTTGCGCTTGCGCTTCCGGTGGGGCTGCGCACGTCGTCTCCCGAAGATGGGATGCGGCCTGAAAAGCGGCTGTTTGCCTTCTCGATCGTCTATCTTTTTGCTCTGTTTGGCATTCTCGTGCTTGATCGGCTGATTGCTTATCATGGGGTTTTGAGGTAATTGCCTGGATCATGAAAGATGACCGTGACAGCCGTGACGAAACCCCCCAGGATCGGGTAAAAAGCAGGAACCTCGTTCTTGGCGCCGTGCTGATCGGGCTTGTGGTGATGTTCTATGCCCTTACGATTGTGCGCTTCCCGACACCTGAGGAGCGGAGCGCTGCTGCTGCAGAGCAGGATGGGGTAATGCTGCAATGACAGTTTGCGCGACGACACTTTGGTCGGTGCCATTCTGGCCCATGCCAATCCGGAAGGAAGGTAAATGACTGCGCTTGCAATCGCCAACAACCGGCGTGTCGGCGTCATAGCCCTGCTGATTGCAGCAGCAATGCTAGGTCTTGGTTATGCGGCGGTTCCGCTTTACAGAATGTTCTGTCAGGTTACGGGCCTCGGTGGCACGACCCAGCAGGCCACACAGGCCGAAGCTGACGTTGTGGCGGTCAGCACACGCATGATGTCGATCCGTTTCGATGGCAACGTAGAGCGCGGCATGAACTGGAGCTTCAGGCCTGAACATTCTACCGATAATGTTGCAGTGGGCGCGCGGGACATGGCGGTGTTCCTGGCCCGAAACGATTCGGATCAGCCAGTGACCGGAACGGCGACTTTCAATGTCTCTCCGACGCAGGCCGGCAAATATTTCAACAAGATCCAGTGTTTCTGTTTTACCGACCAGACGCTTGAGCCGGGCCAGGAAATGCGTATGCCGGTGCTCTATTTCGTTGATCCTGCCATCTTGGATGATCCCGACACGAAGGATCTTGAGCAGATTACGTTGAGTTACACTTTTTATCAGCACGATGTGGCTGGATAGAACGTTGTGATGGTGTCGCAAAGGCTCTGGACCGGAGTCTTTAGCAAAGCTAAGGGCTGCGGTATCACCCGGCGTGCCTTGTGGTCGCTCGATCGGTAAATACTGCAAGTGCAGAGGAAAGTTTGACAATGGCCGGCACAAAGAACCACGATTATCACATCTTGCCGACTGATCCGTGGCCGTTCATCCTGTCGGCCTCGCTGCTGACTTCGACGACCGGGCTTGCGCTTTACATGCACGACCTGGCATTTGGCAGCCTGGTGCTCATCGCAGGTTGTATCGGTGTCGCGGTGGCGCTGTTTGCGTGGTTTGGCAAGATCATCAAGGAAGCGCGTGCGGGTGACCATACGCCTGTAGTGCAGTTGCATCTGCGTTATGCGATGATCCTGTTCATTGCATCAGAAGTCATGTTTTTCGCCGGGTGGTTCTGGGCATTTTTTGATTTCGCGCTGTTCCCCAGCACACTTGCCGAAGTGGTTGATGGTCAGTGGCCCCCCGCTGCAATCGAAGCGGTCATGGACCCGTTCGATTTGCCCTTGCTCAACACGCTGATCCTGCTGTGTTCGGGTACGACCATCACCTGGGCGCACCACTCCTTGATCCATGGCGACAGGGAAGGGCTGAAGACAGGGCTATGGCTGACAATTATTCTCGCGGTCGTGTTCACGGCGGTGCAGGCCTATGAATATTCTCATGCGCCATTCCCTTTTGGCGAGAATACCTATGGTTCCTCGTTCTACATGGCGACGGGATTTCACGGTGCACACGTCATTATCGGCACGATCATGCTGATTGTTGCGCTGGTCCGCTCCTATCAGGGTGATTTTACGCCGCGTCAGCATTTCGGGTTTGAAGCTGCCGCATGGTACTGGCACTTCGTTGATGTGGTCTGGCTGTTTCTCTTCATTGCCATCTATGTGTGGGGTGGATGGGGCGCGGAGATCCATTGACGAGCGAAGACCACCATAGTGAGCAGCGGTCGCAGGTAAACAGTATAGCCTTTCTGCCGCTGCTCCGCGCTGGCGCGCTGGGTGAGTGTCCGCAGTGCGGAACCCGGACCATGTTCGCTGGTCCGGTCCGTTTCAGCGACGCGTGCAAGGCCTGCGGACTTGACTATACTAGGTTTAATGTAGGTGACGGTCCAGCGGCTTTTCTGACGCTGATCATTGGGACAGTTCTGGCTGTGCTTGCGATCATACTTGATCAGATGGTCCATCCGCCTTTCTGGCTGCAGATCATCTTGTGGGTGCCGGTAACTGTTGGTCTGGTTGTTTACGGCTTGCGGATTGCCAAGGGCATGTTGCTGACGCTCGAATCTCGCCGGGATGCACGTGAGCAGACGTCACGCGCGAGCAATGCGGCAAGCCTTGCGCCGCAAGATGCAGGGGCGATTCGCCCGCAAATCCTGCAGGGATCCGCTTCGCAAGATCAGAAGCCGGTGCATGACCTCACGCAAGACCAGCCATCGTCCGCGCGGGATGACGCGATTTGATCCGCCGGCTGCCGATCCTTCCGACGATCATAGTCCTCGCTGCTGCGCTGATCATGGTGGGGCTGGGTATCTGGCAGTATCAGCGGGCAGGAGAGAAGACAGCGCTGATCCAGTATTACAAAGCTGCTGGCGACCGGGTTGACGCGGTTGCCTTTCCCACAACGGACGCGGCAAACGAGGCATCGCTTTATCGCCGCAGCAGCTTCAGTTGCCGCACTGTGCTGGAGATGGGCGCCATCGGTGCAACGGCTGCCGATGGAACAAGAGGTTGGGGGCAGACGGCAAATTGCAGGCTTGCGGACGGGAGCGAGGCGCAGGTCATGCTGGGCTGGATGTCGGAGCCCACGCTGACCAATTGGCAGGGCGGAGACGTGTCGGGCATCGTGGCGCCTGCGGGACGGAATGTCAGGTTGATGTCCGATCCGCCGCAGGCCGGGTTGCGGCCGCTGGCCGCGCCTGATCCACGTAATCTGCCCAACAATCACATGACATATATGGTTCAGTGGTTCTTCTTTGCGGCAACAGCGCTGATAATCTACGGCCTCGCCGTCAGAGCACGGCTTGCGCGGCGCGATGAGCACGTTTAACCGCCATTGTCATGGAGTATGTCAGCACCCGAGGCAGCGCGTCGGCGCTTGAGTTCCGCGAGGTCACGCTTGCGGGTCTTGCAAGTGATGGCGGCCTGTATGTCCCGCGCCATTGGCCGCAGTTTACTGCTGAGCAGATTGCTGCAATGGCAGGTAAGCCTTACTGCCAATTGGCTGCTGAAGTCATGGCGCCTTTTGTTGCAGGATCGCTTGATTTTGCTTGCCTCCTGCAGTTGTGTGAGCAGGCATATGGCCGCTTTGCACATGGTGCGGTAACGCCGCTGCGACAGCTTGATGCGCAGCATTGGCTTCTGGAACTTTTCCATGGCCCGACGCTGGCGTTCAAGGATGTTGCTCTCCAGCTTCTCGGTTTGTTGTTCGAGGAATTCTTGAAAGATGGCGACCGGCACCTGACTGTGGTGGGTGCCACATCAGGCGACACCGGATCTGCCGCGATCGACGCCTTGGCGGGGCGACCTCACGTCGACGTGTTCATGTTGCATCCAAAGGGCCGCGTGTCGGAAGTGCAGCGCCGACAGATGACGACGGTATTGGCGGGCAACATCCACAACATTGCGATCGACGGCAGTTTCGACGATGCCCAGGCAATGGTAAAGCGGATGTTCCAGGACCGCGCAATGACAGACCGGTTCCGGATCAGCGCGGTGAATTCAATAAACTGGGCTCGGCTGATGGCGCAGGTGGTGTATTATTTCGCTGCCGGCGTGGCTCTGGGCGCACCCTATCGCAAGATTGCTTTTTCTGTTCCGACTGGAAATTTTGGCGATGTGTTCGCAGGCTATGTTGCGGCTCGGATGGGGCTACCGGTCGAACGGCTGATCGTGGCAACCAATGTAAATGATATCCTGCATCGCGCGATAACGACCGCTGATTATTCGGCTCAGGGTGTGACACCAACGGCTGCTCCTTCGATGGATATTCAGGTCAGTTCCAATTTCGAGCGGCTGCTGTTTGATTTGGGTGATCGCGACGGTGCAGCCATGGCCGGTCAGATGCGGGAGTTCGACCAGGCCAAGGCGATGCGCTTGACACCCGCTCAGCATCAGAGGGCAGGCGCGCTTTTCACCAGCGCCCGGGCGACCGGCGACGAGATGGACGCCGCGATGCGTTGGGCGGTTGAGACTACCGGCGAGCTGGTCGACCCGCACACGGCAATTGGTCTGCACGCAGCACGGTCGGTCGCCCTGCCGCCGCATGTGCCTGTAGTGACACTCGCCACCGCGCATCCTGCAAAATTCGCTCCGGCGGTAAAGGCAGCAACAGGCATTCACCCGCCGCTGCCCGACAGGCTTGCCGATCTTCTGGAACGGGAGGAGCGGTTCGACGAATTGCCGGGTGATTACGACACCGTTTCGCGATACATTGCGGCGCGGGCGAAGGTCTGCGCCGACCCGATACACTGATGGCGCGCTTGCTTGAACCCTCTACCTTGCTGGTCGGCGAGGGATGGAGCGATTACTGCCTCCTGGACAGCGGGCATGGCCGCAAGCTGGAAGCATACGGAACGCGCCGGGTAATAAGGCCGGAGCCTCAGGCAATGTGGAGCCCTCGCTGCACGGACTGGCTGGCGGACGCGGAGTTCGTTCCTGGCTCGGACGAGGATGGTGGCGGCCGCTGGCATTTTGCTGACGTGGCCGCGCGTAACGCGATGTTGCAGGACCAATGGGTTCTTGGCTGGCGCGATCTGCGCTTCAATGCGCAATGCACGCCGTTCCGCCATCTTGGCTTCTTTCCCGATATGGCGCCGGTCTGGGACTGGATGGATGACCAGCTTGATGGTCTCGACAAAGCGGAAACGCTGAACCTGTTCGGTTATACCGGAGTAGGGTCGCTTGCGCTCGGCCGACGCGGTGCTGTAACCCACGTCGATGCGTCGAAGAAATCGGTGGCTCAGGCGCGGGCGAATGCCGCACTCAGCGGCTTGGCGGGTGATGGATCAGAGCGACCCGCACCCTGGCCAGTGCGCTGGCTCATTGACGATGCTGGCAAATTTGCCGCGCGGGAGGTTCGGCGGGGCCGGCGCTATGACGGCATCATCCTTGACCCGCCCAAATTCGGCCGCGGTCCCAACGGCGAGGTGTGGCGGATCGAGGACGGCCTGCCCGCTCTGGTCGCCGATTGCCGCCGCCTGCTTGATGAACAGTCACGATTTCTTTTTCTGACTGCCTATGCCGTGCGGTTGTCCTCACTTGCCTTGGCAGGCCTCCTGCATGAGGCGTTCGCCGCGCTTCCCGGGCGAATCGAACATGGCGAACTTGCAATCCGTGAAGCAGGGCCGGACGGGCGCATCTTGCCAACTGCGATTTTTGCACGATGGACAAACGGGAGTTAATGGTGGCCGACAGTCTTGTCTTGCAGGTCTCTGGCCTGGAAACAGATGTGCTCACGGGCATCTATTCGGAAGAAACAGGTCAGCCCCAGCCGCTGCGAATTGCGATCGCGGCAAGGATGGGGGCGCCAGATCGGTTTTCTCCCGACACGCCGCTCGATGCCAGCAAGAACTACATGGATCTCAAATTCGCCGCCACCGATGGTCTGCCACTAGGCGTGCATTTCAAGCTGATCGAAGCGGTTGCGGAGCATATCTGCGACACGCTTTTCCTGCAGGATGAGCGAGTTGAACAGGTCACCGTCACGATCGCAAAGCTGGCGATTGCCGAGCATGGCGAGGAGATCGGCATGACGCTGGTGCGGGACCGGCGCTGATGGACGAAACAGACCCGCTGCACGGGCAAACCGGACCTGCAGCGCGTGACACGGTGAGGCTGCTTGCCTGCGACATGGCGGCGGCTGATCCGCTGGCGGCGGCCGCTTGCTTCCACACGCATTATCTGCCCCGGATCGAACGTCTGGTAAAAGGAGCGTCAGTGCTGATCCTGCGCTTCGACCATGCAGAGGAAAAACCGCATCGCTGGCGGCAGCAGACAATCGCCGACCTTGCGCGTAGATATGCGCCTGTCCGCATCAACGGGGTCGCGCCGGCTCGGGCGAGCAGCAGTCCGGACCGGCTTACGCCCACGATCTCCTTTGCGTGCAGGAACGCGGCGTTGACCGGACAGTTAATCCTTGTGGACTGACTTGTAACGAACGGCTGCTCCTGTCGACAGGGACAGTTCGACTGGACTTTGCGCGCAGCGGCACTTGTGTCACAAGGATGGTAATGACGGCCCCTCCCAACCTCCTGGTCGACCGATTTGCCCGACAGATCGAATATCTGCGGCTTTCGGTAACGGATCGATGTGATCTGCGCTGCTTCTATTGCATGCCGGAGCGCATGAAGTTCCTGCCGCGACGTGATATCCTAAGTCTGGAGGAATTGATGCTGGTGGCCGATGCGTTCATCGCGCGCGGCGTGACGAAAATCCGGCTGACAGGTGGCGAGCCGCTGGTGAGACGCGATGTTCTGGACCTTGTGCGTGCGCTGGGTCGCCGTATCGGTCGCGGACTTTCCGAGCTCACCATGACGACCAACGGCACCCGGCTGGCGCAGTTTGCCGAGCCGCTGGCGGCGGCGGGTATCCGGCGGATCAACGTATCGCTTGATACGCTCGATCCGGACCGGTTTGCAGCACTGACCCGGCGATCCTCGCTGCATGATGTGCTTGCCGGCATCGCTGCTGCAAAACGGGCCTGCATCAGGGTCAAGCTGAACGTCGTTGCCTTGAAAGGCGTAAACGAGGCTGAAATCCCGCAGATCATCCGGTGGGCGCACAGCGAAGGGCATGAGGTGACCCTCATCGAGGTCATGCCGCTGGGCGAAGTGGACGGCGAGCGGGTTGATCAGCATCTGCCGCTTACCGTCGTGCAAGAGGCGCTGGAAAGTCGCTGGACGCTGGAGCCGATCGACAAACGCACTGGCGGACCGGCACGATACTGGCGCATTTGCGAAACGGGCGGCGTTCTGGGGATGATCACGCCTCTGACCCAGAATTTCTGCGCGGGCTGCAATCGCGTGCGGGTTACTGCCACCGGGCAGCTGTTTGCCTGCCTCGGCGGCCGTGAACAGGTAGATCTGCGCGCGGCGGTTCGCGCTGGTGGCACAACAGCTGCGCTACCCGACTCCAAGGCTGTCAACGCTGCCCTTGAAGCTGCAATGGACGAGGCGATGGCGATCAAGCCCGAGCGCCATCACTTCGCGATTGGCACCAAGGGCGCAGCTCCAAAGATTGCCCGGCACATGTCCATGACCGGGGGTTAGTGACATGGAAGTCACATTGGTATTTCTGGGTCGGCTGGAAGATGCGGCCGGAGGCGCACAGCGCATCATCGCCGTCGAACCGCCAAGCTGTATCGCGAACATCGCGCAAAGCCTGGAGCCGGATTTGTGTGCCGCTCTTTTGAAAGAAGACGTGAGATTCGCCTTGAACGGAGCGCTGGTACAACGGCACTGTTCCGTAAGCGACGGTGATGAAGTGGCGTTCCTTCCGCCGGTCAGCGGCGGATAAGGCGATGCCTGGCGAAATTGCGCTTGTCGTGGGGGCCTTTGATCCTGCTGCGCGGCTCGCCGGTTTTGCGGCCGAGCACCGCGATGCGGGCGCAGTGGCCAGTTTTCTTGGCCAGGTCCGTTGTGGCGATGACGTTGGCTGCGGTGATGACGTAGATGACGGACAAGCTCTGGAATTGCTGCATTACGAGCCGCTGACGCTGCCGTCGATGATTGCGCTTGGTGAGGAGGCGCAGAAGCGCTGGAAGCTGTCGGGCCTGCTGATCCTGCACCGTATCGGGATCATGTGTGCCGGAGAACCTATCGTTCTGGTAGCCTGTGCAGCACGGCATCGCCGACCGGCTTTGACAGCGGTGGATTTTCTCATGGATCATCTCAAAAGCCGGGTATGGTTCTGGAAGCGCGAGAAGACCGCTACCGGCTGGCAGTGGATCGAACCGCGCGAACAGGACCGGACTGACCTGGCCCGCTGGGCTCCAGCGGCTCACAGCTAGAGTTGCGACGCGTAGCAGGTCAGAACAGGGCCTCGACCTGTTCAAGCACCGTCTGCTGCGCTGTCGCCATCATGGAGACATCCTGCCTCGTGGCAACGATGCGCCCGATGTCTGCTGCTGACGTCGGCTGATCTTCTCCCGTCAGAAGCAGCAGGTCGAGTTCGGCAAGCGCAGACATCGTGTTGCTGTGCGCTGCGGCCAGCGTGGCAAATGCGACTTGCGCTTCGGTCCAACGGCGATCGCTGGGAGCAGCGCCGGCTGCAGCTTTTGCAAGGCGACGTGCCCGGGCTGCCGATGAATTAAACTCGGCTTGTGCATTCTGGGCACCGCCGGCAATGGTTTGCAGACGTCGCAGAAGCTGCGGCGAGGGCGCTGTCATCCCAAGCGCGGCGACATCGCCCGCCGGATCAGCGATGGTAAAGTTCTCCACATCGCGCTTTGCAATAGAGGCGTACCGGTCAGGATCGGTCACACAGCTGGCCAGCAGTGGCAGGAGAATGCAAGGGAGCACGCGCTTCATGGCAATGTTCCATAGCACGGCTAACCAGCATTGAAACCGGCGCACTTGCAGGTAGGTGCGATGGCTCCTCGCAAAGGCCAGCGCACCAGCCTTGTGTACCCGGTCGGGCGTTGACAGCATGCACCCGATCTCCTATCGGCCTGCTCTCATTCCGGAGACGTCATGATCGTGTGGCGTGGCCGGTTCATTGCCTGGTTTGATGGCTTTCCTGCGGACGATCGATCGCCTGCGCGGAAACAAGATCGAACCGGGAAGCAGAAACGGATTTGATGATGTTCGCAATCGTGCGCACGGGTGGCAAGCAATATCGCGTTGCCGAGGGAGACAAGATCGCGGTCGAAAAGCTGGCGGGTGAAGCTGGCGATACGATCATGCTGGGCGACGTGTTGCTCGCAGCAGACGGCGCTGAGATTGCAGATGCGGCCAGCGTGTCGGTTTCGGCCGAGATCATTGCTCAGGCAAAGTCCGAGAAGATCGTGGTCTTCAAGAAGCGCCGCCGGCATAATTATCGGCGCAAGCAGGGCCACCGCCAGCAGATGACGCTGCTTCGCATTCTTTCGGTCGGAACGGGAAATGCCGCAGCAGGCACCCGCGGGACTTCGGCGGCCTCCATGGCGGCAGACACTGGACCGACTGACGGCGCCGTCTCGGCAGCCTGATCCATCATTTGAAGGACTGTTCTTTATGGCACATAAAAAAGCAGGCGGATCATCGCGCAATGGTCGTGATTCGGCAGGTCGGCGCCTTGGCGTCAAGAAGTTCGGCGGTCAGGAAGTGATTGGCGGCAACATCATCGTGCGCCAGCGCGGCACCAAGTTCTATCCCGGCTCGAATGTTGGAATGGGCAAGGACCACACATTGTTCGCTCTTGGCGAAGGCCGTGTCCGGTTCCATGATGGCAAGCTGGGTCGCAAATATGTGTCGGTGGAAGCTCCCCTGCAGGCGGCCGAGTAATAATTTGCGGTAAAGGTCGAGAGGCAAACAGATGCCTTGCTGATTTGAGCCAGATCATCGGGAAAGGGGCGGCTGATTGGCCGCCTTTTTCTTGCCCCGGTTGCGCATGAGAGCAGGAATTTTCTGAAGTCGCGTTTATCGCCTGATGGTGACACGTGGCGTCGGGCAAGCGCGGCCTGCAAGTCATGTTGATTGTGACAGATGCTGATTGATTGCTGCCCAGGTAGCTCTCTCGCCAAGGCTTGACTGCGCATCAGCATGTTGGAACAAGCCGGGAGAATTAGCGCGTTGTTATGCGCCGATCAACGCCTCGACACGCGCGCGGCCGTAGCCGGGTTGGTATGTTCTGAAATCAACGCCGCTGCGACAAGCACAAGAGCGGTACATCCTGAACCGAAGTGGTGGGCGTAGCAAGGATTGAACTTGCGACCCCTGCGATGTCAACACAGTGCTCTACCACTGAGCTATACGCCCACGCTCTTCGATTCTGTGGCTCCCGTTGGTTCCGGTCGCCGGCAGGTGGGAGCCTTTAACGCGGGGCAGCGGCCGGTGCAAGCCATTCGATGGGGTAAATCGATTACCCGGCTCTAAAGGCTGGCATTTGCCATTCCGGGATTGAACATGTCTTCTACATGGCGCACCAGATCCTTGAGATGAAATGGCTTGGAAAGCACCTTGGCGTTGGGGACCGAGCGGTTTGCCCGCATTGCGACTGCGGCAAAGCCGGTGATAAAGACGATCTTGGTTTCGGGTGAAATGCGCCCGCATCGCTGCGCAAGTTCGATGCCGTCCATTTCAGGCATGACGATGTCGCAAAGGAGCAGGTCGAAGCATCCGCGTTTCAACAGCGGAAGCGCTTCTGTTCCACAGCGGACCGCCACGACATCGTGTCCTGCCAAATGCAAGACGCGCGTGATGTGGCTGCGCATCATGTCATCGTCTTCTGCCAGAAGAATTCGGATCATCTTGCCCTCGGTGCTGTTGGTTCGTTACTGCGGCATGAAGCTTCGCTCTCCATCCCCTTGCAGAAGAAGCGCTGCATTGCGCGCCGCTTGCGCAGCATGTGCAACATTGAAACAGGCAGGAAAGCGCATAATGGGTAAGTGCACCTTCGCAGATGTCATGGAAATGCAAGGCCGAGCTGGGTGACCCGATGCAATCCCGCTGCAAGGGACGTCCATCCAGCGTTTGTGCATGAGCAGGCCGGCGGATCAACGCCGGTGCTCATCTGCGTGCCGCATGCCGGACGTGATTACCGGCCGGCGTTGCTGTCCCGCAGACGCCATGAACGCATTGATCTTTCCGTGCTGGAGGACAGGCACATCGATGCGGTCGGAAAAATGGTTGCGGACGCCACGGGAGCTGATCTCCTGGTTGCTCGCGCCCCACGTGCCCTGATCGACCTGAACCGTGCGCCGGATGATCTTGATCCGGCAATGTTCTACGATAAAGCGACGTCGGACAAGGCGCGCGGGTCCGAATTGCCGATCGGGCATCGTTCCGCTCGGGGCTTGGGTCTGTTCCCGAGGTATGTTCATGGGCAGGGTGAATTATGGGACGACCGCATGAGCAGGGCAGAAGGAGAGCATCGCATCACACAGGTGCACACACCCTATCACGCAGCGGTGTCGAACATTCTTGCTGCAAAACGAAATGACTTTGGCGAGGCACTGTTGCTGGACCTGCACTCCATGCCCAGCCTGCCTGCCGGGGCTGCGATAGCGGGGCAGGGAATACCAACTCACGTGCTGGGAAACCGTTTCGGATCAAGCTGTGGCAGCGATCTTGCTGACGCTGCTTTGGACAGCCTTGCTCGAGATCACGTATCTTGCACGGTGAACCGGCCCTATGCCGGAGCTTATGTGCTGGACAGGCATGGCAATCCTAGGGGAGGAATTCACGCCATCCAGCTGGAAATCGATCGCGCCTGCTATCTTGATGACAGGACCCACCTCGATGAGCGGCGCGCAAGCCACCACGCTGCGATCGTTATCCGGATGGTCAACCGACTGGAAGACCTGCTTCATGCCCGCAGGCGCGCAACAGCGATGGCGGCTGAATAGAAAGAACCACCTCGCGAGGATACGCGAGGTGGTCAAGGTTCAGGGAGGTTGATGCATAAAGCATCTGCCCGGCGGACCATGAGGGGAGCCACGCCGAACGATTCAAAGATAAGCAGCCGACGTCGGTGTTGCAAGGCTGCATCACGCAAGTTTACAGTTCTCGATCCTCATTTTGGGCCCGGGTTTGCAAGCAGCGCCTGTCAGACAGTCTCTTCATTTGCTGCTGTGGCGGTGGGACCTTTGTTCTGGGCAACCTGACGCGAGAAAATGTCGCGGATCAGATCGAGCGAGAAAAGATGCGCATAGACGAGTGACAGCAGCCCGTTCTGGTTCCACCCACGCAAGACGTCACCACGCACTTCGCGCAGCTTTTCCTGATCGACCATCTGAAATCCGCGGTAGACAAAGGGTTTGTCGTTGTCTTCACGCCGGATCGCCACTTCACCGTCCATCAGCAGCTTGTGCTTGCCCAGCTCCTCCATGAAAGTGGCGGTGCGGTGCCCGGCCTGCTCGAACTGTTCGTTGAACTTCAGGATGGCCCTGGTGCTTTCGCTCGGCTCCCCGTCAGTGAACAGCGGATCGCCTTCCTCGAACTCTCCGACAAGGTCGCTGGTCGGGTCAAAACACAAGGACAACTGGTCGTTATCCGCGTTAAGCCGGGCCAGCAGGAACGGATAACGACGGGCATACGCTGGCACATAGGCAGGTGTGGTCATCAAACCGGTTTCGTCAAAAAACGTGTTCACGCCTTCGTTCAACCCCATCAGCGCGAGCGGTACCGGGCTGCTCCCCTGGGAAAAGATGATGGGGTAGGCGCGCTGGGCCATCGGAAATTCCTCGACGGTCAGCGGAATGGCATGCTGCTTTGCCAGCCAGGCAGCCCGGTCAGTGCTGCGCGCCTTGTAACCGGCATGTTCATTGCTGTTGAGCGGAACCAGGCCGCTGTAGAATAGCGGCAGGTTCGGATCCTTGGGCGCGCTGGCCATCACTTGTGTCTCCCATCGAAATTCGCATCAGATTGGCAAAGCGTGCGCCGCTCGTGATCCGGGGATCCGGGGCGGACGCGGTGCCTGTGCGTCTAGGCGACGCAACCCGGCTGCACAAGCCGCCGTGGCGGAAGGTGCGCGCAAGGCAAGCTGCCGGCCTAGAGCAGTTTGCCGGGGTTCATCAGCTCTTTGGGATCCAGTGCATGCTTCACTGCCTTCATCACGTCCAGCGCGACAGGATCGCGGGTGGCGTAAAGCATCTCTCGCTTGTCCTGTCCGATGCCATGCTCAGCCGAAATAGATCCGCTCCATTGCGTGACCATCTCGTAAACCTCCGCGCTGATCGCCTTGCCGGAACGCTGTTCCCACTCGATGGCCTCGGCACCCGGTGGTGCGATGACGTGCAGATGGATGTTGCCGTCGCCAAGGTGCCCGAAGCCCAGCACCTCATGCCCGGCGTAATTTTTCTCGATCTGGTCAGTCACTGCCTGCAGAAAAGCGGGCATCGCTGCGACCGGCACTGAAATATCGTGCTGCACCGCAGGGCCGCGCGCTTTTTCAGCAGGGGAAATGCTTTCGCGCAGCTGCCAGAACGCCTCCGCCTGCGTTTCGTTGGCGGCAATCACCGCATCTTCAACCAGACCGTCCTCGAATGCCGTCATCATCGCTTCCTCGACCCGTTCACCCAGTGCAGCAGCACCTGAAGCGTCTGCGACACATTCAAGCAGCACATGCCAGGCATGCGGCTGTTCGAGCGGACGCTGCGCGTCGGGCAGGAAATCGACTACATGATCCAGACAGGCCTGCGGCAACACCTCGAACCCTTCGAGCACATCGTCAAGCGCATGCTGGTTGTGCAGTAGCAGACGGCGCGCAGCATCCAGATCACCCACGCCTGCCCACACCACGCGGCGTTCGGCAACGGCCGGGCAAAGCTGCAATACAGCCGTGCTCACAACGCCGAGCGTCCCTTCCGATCCGATCCACAATTGCTTGAGATCAAAGCCGCGGTTGTCCTTCTTCAAAGGTGCCGACAGGTCGAGCACACGACCATCCGGCAGCACGATCTCCAGCCCCAGTATCTGCGCCCGCATCACGCCATGGCGCAGCACCTGTGTGCCGCCGGCGTTGGTGGAGACAAGACCGCCGATTGTGGCCGATCCCTTGCCGCCAAGCGACAGTGGAAAACGAAGCTGCCTTGCTGCGGCTGCCTCATGCAGGGTCTGCAGGATAACCCCTGCGCCGCAGCGTGCGGTCATGGTGTCAGCGTCAACATGAAGCGCTGTCATTCTGCGCGTCGACAAAAGCAGGGAGTGGCCACTTGCATCGGGGGTCGCCCCGCCGACCATGCCGCTGTTCCCCCCTTGCGGCACGACGGGAACGCCATTGCTGGCGCATAATGCCACAAGCCGGCTCAGCTCGGCTGTATCGGCTGGCTGGGCCAGGGCAAGCGCACGACCGGTGTAGCGCCCGCGCCAGTCGGTAAGCCACGGATCAATTGCTTCATCATCGATAATCAGCCCTTTTTTGCCGAGGATGGCATGCGCCTGTCCAAGAAAGCTCTCTTGATCGAATGACTGGTCGTCGTGGCTCTCCGGAGACGAGAAGGTGGCAGGTGGCGCGGAGCGGGAGGTGTCGTGGGTGTTCATAAAGCGTCTTGTGGCACAAGATCCTGCAGATGTCCCGGCTGGCACGCTGCAGTTAAGCGCCTGTTAAACCGCCCGGCGCAATATTCTCCTCATGTTTGAATTTGATAAAGCTTGGGCCTGCGGGCAAGATGCAGACATGATAGTGCAACAGCGGCGCAGGCGATATCGGGAGTGACGATTGGCTGGATTGCTTCTGCTGCCCTGTTGGGTGGAGCGCTGGCCATGTCCCCTGCAGGATCGGTGGTTCAACGCATAATACCAGGGCAACCTGCAGAAGGCGAACTGCTGCCGGATGATCGGCTGCGACAGGTCCGGCGGCAGTTGATCATCCGGATCATGCCATTTGGCGCCGCCAAGCCAGAGCGCGAACAGCGCACACGCATCGTTGCCTTGCGCCCGGTTGCAGAACCTGCCCGCTCCTGCCTCCCGGTGCGTGATATTGCAGGCGTGCAAGTTGACAGCGCCCGCGGCCTTCTGTTCTTCACCCGTGCAAAGCGCATCTACAGTGCAGCTTTTGAACAAGCTTGCCCGGTTCAGGGATTTTACTCCGGTTTTTACATGGAGCGGTCCTCCGACGGCATGTTGTGTGCAGGTCGTGACCGGCTGCATGCGCGTTCGGGAGGCGATTGCCTGGTTGGCAGCTTTGCCGAGATGATCCCGGCACGCTGATCTGACGGCAGGCGGGCGGGACCTGCACGCCGCCCGGGCGTCATTCCTTGACTTTATAGCGATGCGCGATTAAAGGCGCTGTTTGGCTTATAGCTGCATAGCCGCATATCGGCGCGCTGCGACTGCTGCTTTAACAGCTCTGGCTTTTGTTGGGACGGTGCCGTTCCCGTTGCTCTTCGTTGTTGGCCTGTGCCGAAATCCTGTTCAATCCTTGCCAGAGTGCCTGCATGAAATTTGCCGATCTTGGCCTGTCCGCCGAATTGCTGAAGTCGGTGGAAACTGCCGGCTACGATGAGCCGACCCCTATTCAGGAGCAGGCAATACCCTCCGTGCTGATGATGCGCGACATCATCGGTATCGCGCAGACCGGTACTGGCAAGACTGCCGGCTTTGTGCTGCCGATGATCGACATCCTGGCTCATGGACGCCGCCGTGCGCGGATGCCGCGCTCGCTTATCCTGGAACCAACGCGTGAACTTGCCGCGCAAGTCGCGGAAAATTTCGAGAAATACGGCAAAAATCACAATCTCAGCATGGCGTTGCTTATTGGTGGCGTGCAGATGGGCGACCAGGTCAAGGCGCTTGACGAGGGGGTGGACGTCCTGATCGCAACTCCTGGCCGGCTCATGGATCTGTTCGATCGCGGCAAGATCTTGCTCACCGGTTGTGATCTTCTGGTCATCGACGAGGCGGATCGCATGCTTGACATGGGCTTTATCCCCGACATCGAGCATATCTGTACCAAGCTGCCGCCGCAGCGCCAGACGCTTCTGTTTTCCGCCACCATGCCGCCGCCCATCAAGAAGCTGGCGGATAAGTTCCTGTCGAACCCCAAATATATCGAGGTGGCGCGGCCGGCTTCTACCAACGTCAATATCGCTCAGTTCATGGTACCCGTGACGCCTCGAGCCAAGCGTGGAACGCTGCGCAAATTGCTGAAAGACGATGCCGTATCCACGGCAATCATCTTTGCAAATCGCAAGACCACGGTTCGCGAACTTGCGAAGAACTTGAAAAGTCATGGCTTTGCCGCTGGCGAGATCCACGGCGACATGGAACAATCCGCGCGCGTTGCCGAGCTTGATCGGTTCAAGAATGGTGAGATCAACCTGCTGTGCGCCAGCGATGTCGCAGCGCGCGGTCTGGATGTGAAGGGGGTCAGTCATGTCTTCAACTATGACACTCCGTGGCATCCTGACGATTATGTCCACAGGGTAGGCCGGACGGGCAGGGCTGGAGCGTCGGGTCGGGCAGTGACCTTCGTGACGTCCGACGACGCCGAGGCCCTTGCCGGCATAGAAAAGCTGATTGGCGACAAACTGCCGGAGCTGCAAGTCAAGGACAACGACGCCCCGAGCACGTCGGGAGACAGTCAGTCCGCGACCAGAACGGCTGGTGATCCCTCTGCAAGGAGATCCAGGTCGAAACATGCTGAGAAACCGCATCGGACAGCAAAAGATCAGTCGGCAGAAGCAAGCCACGAGAACAAGCCGGCACGACCTGCGGCTAAGCCGACCTCGCCAGATGTGACCGAGCATCGTCAGTCGGCGAAGCAGCCGGTGGCCGCCGGTGATTGGAACGGTCCTGTGCCCGAGTTCCTGGGCGTGTCAGCACTTTCCTGATTACGCCTGCGATTGCCGCATGTCCGCAGCGCCAGCAAGATCAGCGCAGCGTTTCAAGCCACATCATCACCATTGTTCGGGTTCATGAAGCGTTCGGCATGTGGAGCCGGACACTCTTTGCAGCGGTTACGCGGGTCGGATGAAGCTGTCGATCACGCGCTTGGTGCTGCCCGCTTCAAACGCGATTTCCAGCTTGTTGCCTTCCTGACCAAGTACGGTGCCATAACCGAACTTCTCGTGAAAAACCCGCTGGCCAACGCCGATGTCCTTGCGCGGCTTGGCTGCGAAGCTTGCCGCGCTCCGCCCTGCCTCCACGATCCGCTTTGGTGCTGCATCAAATTGTGCGGCGGTTCCGCGCTGCCAGCCTGGTCCGCGGGTGGTAACACGCGATGGCTGCACTTTGGCCAGATGTGCGAACGGGTCGCTCTGTTCGGACCAGTTTGCCCGCCACAGGGATTCCCCGCCGGTCATGGAAGTTTCCGCGTCGATCATGGCATCAGGCAGTTCGCCGACGAAGCGCGAGGGGATGGCGCTTGTCCACTGCCCATATATCCTGCGATTGGCCGCATGCAGGATTGTACAGCTGGAGCGTGCACGCGTAATCGCAACATAGGCAAGCCGTCGTTCTTCTTCCAGCGAGCGCAAGCCGCCCTCGTCCAGAGCGCGCTGCGATGGGAATACACCTTCCTCCCAGCCGGGAAGGAATACATGATCGAACTCAAGTCCCTTGGCCGCATGGATCGTCATGATGGTTATGGGGTTGCCGCTTTCGGCGCGATCATTGTCCATGACGAGACTGACATGCTCCAGAAAGGCACCGAGCGTCTCGTATTCTTCCATCGCCCGGGCCAGTTCTGAAAGGTTCTCCAGTCGGCCGGCGCTTTGGGCGCTGCGCTCATTCTGCAAGGCGTCGGTATAGCCGGATTCGTCCAGTACCGTGCGGGCAAGTTCCGCCGGCGAAAGAGACGCAGCACCATCGCGCCAACGTGCAAAGTCCCGCACCAATGCAAGAAGAGTGTTCCGCGCCCGGGCCGGCAATTCGTCGCTATCCACGACTTGCATCGCGGCCGCAAACAGGGGCACACCCTCTGCACGTGCGTGGCGATGCAGCTTTTCAAGCGTTTTTTGTCCCAGCCCGCGTTTCGGTGTGTTGTAGATGCGCTCAAAGGCGAGATCGTCGCTTGGCTGCGCAATGACCCGCAGATATGCGAGCGCGTCGCGGATCTCGGCCCGTTCGTAAAAGCGAAACCCGCCGATGATCTTGTAATCAAGACCGATCTGAATGAAGCGGTCCTCGAACTCGCGGGTCTGAAATTGCGCGCGAACGAGGATAGCGGCGTGGTTGAGCGAAATTCCGGCTCGGATCAGAGCTTCAGCTTCTTCGCCGATGCGGCGTGCCTCCTCCGGTCCGTCCCAGACGCCGATCACGCGGACTTTCTCGCCTTCGGCGATGTCAGTCCACAAGGTCTTGCCCAGCCGCTCGCTGTTTGCATCGATAAGCTGCGAAGCGGCCGCCAGAATTTGCGGCGTAGACCGATAATTCTGCTCCAGCCGAATGACCTTGGCGCCGGGAAAGTCCCGTTCGAAACGCAGGATATTGGCAACCTCGGCGCCGCGCCACGAATAGATCGACTGATCATCGTCGCCAACCACGCAGATGTTGTGCCCGGCCGGACCCTTTGCCTGGGTCAGCAGCCTGAGCCAGAGATACTGGACGACATTTGTGTCCTGGTATTCATCGACCATGATGTATTTGAACCGCTGCCGATAGTCGTCGAGCACATCCTGTTCGCGCCGCAGGATGTTGAGCATATGCAACAGGAGATCGCCGAAGTCACAAGCATTCAGCGCCTTGAGGCGCTGCTGATAAAGACGGTAAAACTGTTCGCCACGACCGTTCGCAAACGCCTCGTTCTCGTCAGCGCCGAGGTCGGCGGGGTTGAGCCCCCGGTTCTTCCATCTGTCGATCAGGCCAGCAAGCTGCTTTGCCGGCCATCGCTTTTCATCCAGTCCGTCGGCAACGATAAGTTGCTTGAGCACGCGCAGCTGATCGTCGGTGTCGATGATGGTGTAATTGGACTGCAGGCCGACAAGTTCGGCGTGCCGCCGCAGCATCTTGGCAGCAATGGCGTGAAAGGTGCCCAGCCACGGCATTCCCTCAACCGCGGGACCGATATGGCCGCCCACCCGGTCGCGCATTTCCCGTGCCGCCTTGTTGGTGAAGGTCACGCACAGGATCTGGCTTGGCCATGCCTTGCGGGTCGCGATCAGATGCGCCATTCGCGCCGTCAGCGCGGCGGTCTTGCCAGTGCCGGCGCCCGCCAGCATCAGCACCGGACCCTCTGTCGTCAGCACGGCTTCTGTCTGCGGAGAGTTCAGACCGCTCAGCCATGGCATCACCTGATCGCCGCCGGAATTGGTGTAGACGGGTGGAGAACTGTCGCCAGAGGTGGATGCTGATTGCGTCACTCGAGAACAGCTAGGGAACGGTGAGGCTGTACGCAAGAGCGACCGTGGAACGATTTGCTGCACTTTGCGTAGAAGTGTCGAGCGAGATAGAAAAAGAGGGAAGTTCTTATGAAAACGATTTTGATGGCCGGCGCGGCGCTGATGCTTGGTGCGGCGCCGATTGCAGCCACTGCCCAGGGCATGAATACCCAGACCAACACAATGAACCAGCGCGGCACTGGCATGATGGACGCGCAGCAAAAGGCCATGTATGATAGCTGGAATCCTGATCAGAAGGCCGATTATGACCGCTGGCCAGCTGATCAGCAGTCGTACTACTGGACACTCGATCCGGTTCAGCAGCAAGCGTTCATGATCCTTACTCCTGACCAGAGAATGCGGATCTATTCCATGGCTCCCGAGCAGCGAACGATGGCTTGGCAGGCGATTGCCAAGCAGATGAACGGTGCCACGCCGATGAACAATTCCATGGCGGGCCAGAATACGATGGGCCAGAACACCATGGGCCAGAACAGCATGGGCCAGAGTTCGGCAATGGCCGGATCTTCCATGGGCACTTCCATGAACAGCAATTCGCAGGTGCGCTACGTCAGCCGCCAGATCCTGCAGAGTGGAGTGAACGCAGTTCAGCCGAGCGAATATCCGGTCTGCACCGCGCAGATTACCGATAGCTGCATCAATCCGCGTGCGGTGCCCAACAGGTAAGCCAAACGTAATATGACGCACATCATGACGGGCGGCCTTCCACAAGGAAGGCCGCCCGTTACGTTATGAATTGCTGATCGCCCGGTCGGGATCAGAGCATGACCCGGCATTTGGCGAGATATTCCATATCAGCGTCACATCCGCGCTTTCAAGCGCATCAGATGCAGTCGAGCCCGACCGCTGTCGCGCACCGCATCCAATTCGAAGGCCGCTGCACTGACCTTCTCGTCGCGACCCGTTTCCAGAGCGATCCATGCACCTGACGATATCCAGCCAAGCCGATGAAGCCGATCAAGCGCCACAGGTCCTGCACCTGTTCCATAAGGCGGGTCAAGAAAGACGAGCTCCGGCTGGAGTTTGGCAGGTCCCAGCGTCATCACCGATCCTGCGATAATTTCGCTTGTTTTCCCCGCGGCTAGCGAGACGGCATTCTGCCGCAACGCGTGCAGCGCGGCGGGCTCCTGCTCTACGAACAAGGCGTGGGCAGCGCCGCGTGACAGTGCCTCAAGGCCGAGTGCACCGGACCCTGCAAACAGGTCGACGACGGTCAGTCCGTCAAAGCTGCCGATGCGGCTTGTCAGCATGGAGAACAGCGTTTCGCGCGTGCGGTCTGCCGTTGGTCGGGTGTGCGGCCCTGCCGGCGCTACAATAGCGCGGCCTCGCCATTTGCCGGCGATGATCCTCATGACCTGCGGCGGCTGACCTGCTTGCAGAACCGCTCGACCTCGATTTGCGGAACTTCCTCGGTCGCTCCGCGGGCAAGATTGCCAAGTACGAATGGTCCGTAGGCGAGCCGCATCAGCCGGGATACCTGTAGCCCCAGATGTTCAAGCACCCGGCGAACCTCCCGGTTCTTGCCTTCGGTCAAGGTAAGCTCGATCCACTGATTGCGGCCCGTGCGCCGTTCCAGATTGGCATCGATGCTGCCGTAGCGCATGCCATCGATCTCAATTCCGTCCATCAGCGTTTCGAGCTGTGCCTGGCTGATGTCGCCAAAGGTGCGTGCACGATACGTGCGCACGATGCCGCTTGCGGGCAGTTCCATGGTGCGCTTCAACTCGCCATCATTGGTGAGCAGCAACAGCCCTTCTGTGTTCATGTCGAGCCGGCCAACCGGCATCATCCGCGGGGTTCCGGCTGGCAGAGCGTTGCGCAAGGCGGTGTAGATGGTCGGCCGTCCACCAGGATCCCGCTCTGCCGTCAACAGGCCATCGGGCTTGTTGAACCGGAACAGACGGGTCGGCTGCGCTGCGGCCACCGGTCTTTGATCGACCGTGACGCCTGCAAGGGAGGAAAGCACCACTGCAGGAGTGTCCAGCCGCTCTCCATTTATAGCAATTCGGCCATCGGCAATCATGCGCTCCACTTCGCGGCGCGATGCCACTCCGGCACGGGCAAGCAGCTTTGCGATCCGGTCTCCTTCGCGCGGCCGGCCATCGGGCAGGGCGCCGGTCTGTGGTTGCTTTCCTGCCTTTGAGGCAGAAGGCGCCTTTCGGTCCAATGCCGTTGCTCGAGCCGGGCGCTGCCGGGGTCGTCCTGGTCGTTTGTCGTTCACGGATCAGCCATGCTTCATCGCCTGTTGTTGCACAAGCATGCAGATGGCATGGAGGACGCAAATGGCGGCAGCGTTGTCCGGCAAGTGCGCCGATCCGGCGTGCCTTGCCGGCACCCATGCAGGGCGAGCCATAAGGAGTGGGGATGACACAGCAGACCGCCGGGACGCAGACGGCAAATGTCGCGGACCGCGAGGACTCAAGGGATACCGGATCACCTGGCAAGCCGGGCTGGCGCAGGTTGATCCGATCGCTGCGCAACCGCAAGACGGCGTTCATGCTCCTGTTCGGCTTCGCTTCCGGGCTTCCCTATACGCTTCTGCTGTCCACGTTGTATGCGTGGATGTCGGATGCCCGGGTCGATCTGGAGACCGTGGGTGTTTTTTCGCTGATCGGGCTCGCGTTCGCGTTCAAGTTCCTGTGGTCGCCGCTTCTCGACCGGGTGAACATCCCTTTTGTAAAGCGGCTCGGCCATCGCAAGCAATGGATCGTGGTTGCGCAATTCTCTCTGGCTTTCATTCTGGCAATTGTTTCCACGCTTGACCCTGCCGGGGCCATAGGGATGCTGTCCCTGCTTGCCGGAACAGGAGCCTTTGCTTCTGCGACACAGGATGTGGTGATGGATGCATGGCGCGTGGATGTGGCCGATGAGGTTGCGACCATCGACATCCTGTCGACTGTCTATCAGCTTGGTTGGCGTTCGGCGGTGCTGGTGGGCGGTGCGCTGGCGCTGTTTCTGGCAGAGCGGCTGGGCTGGCCTTTTGTTTACGCGATAATGGCCGGGATCATGTTCTGCATCGCAGTGGCATCCCTGTTTGCACCTGAGGCGGGGCAAAGTGAAACGAGCCTAGCGACAGATGCGCGCCACCTGGCCGATCTGCGTATGGCTGGACAGATCCGGCCGCAGGTGCGTGGCTGGGCGCTTGCCTTTGTGGCTGCATTGTGGGCCTGGGCGCTGATCACGGTTGGCGTGTTCATGGTTCGGTCGCTGGGCAGCGATCCGTCGTTCCGTCCGGATTCGGTTGCATTCGTCACACAAACCGGGCCCGTAATCGTGATTGCCACGGTCATCATCCCTGCCGCCATTGCCGGCTGGCTTGAAGCGATGCGTCGTCGCGGACGCCATATCCTGCAGGAGGACAGCCGGAGTACCGGCACATTGGACAGCCTTGTTGACCACGGCTACCGGGCATTGATCCTGCCGCTGACCGAGTTTGTCGGCAGGTTGGGGTGGGCAGTGGTGCTGGTACTGGCACTTGTGCTTTCCTACCGGATCACCGACACCATCTGGGGCAGCTTTGCCTATCCGTTCTACCTGGGTGAGCTGCAATACACGAAGGACGAGGTGGCAATTGCCTCCAAGTTCTTCGGCGTCGGAGCGTTGATGCTGGGCATTGCGCTGGGAGGTGCGTTGTTTACCTTCATCGGGCGCATGGCAGTCATGACGATCGGTGCTGCAGCTGCTGCTGCCACCAATCTTCTGTATGCCGACCTTTCGCTGGGCGGACATGTAATGCAGGCAGCGGCACATCTGAGCGGGTTCGCCTGGCTGGTGGAGCAGCTTGGCGGCGACGCGCGGCTTGCCCGGCTGATGCTGGCGATCGGCGGCGAAAATATTGCAGGCGGGATCGCCGGGGCGGCACTCGTGGCGTATCTTTCCTCTATTACTGCAAAAGGATATAGCGCAGTCCAATATGCGCTGCTGTCGTCGCTTACCTTCCTGGTTGGTACCCTGGGCAGGGGTGCGCTTGGTCGCATGATCGAGGAGCAGGGCTATTACCCGGTGTTCCTACTCACCACGGGTATCGGCCTGCTGGCAGTGGTGCTGTGCGTGCTTGAGTGGATTCGCACCGCGCGTCAGAGCCGAGTTGCGCGGCAAGAAGCCTCGCCTGCAGCGTCTGAGGCAGCCGATCCATCCATGGTATCACAGGTTTAGTTACAAACACAGGCGCCGATACGGGTCCGGTCGCGGTGTCAGGCGGTCAGCACCCGGTTGCGACCAGCTGCCTTTGCCCGGTAAAGCGCTTCATCGGCAGCAGAGAGGGCAACCAGGCTGGCGTCGTGATTGCCTGTTGCAGAAGCAAGTCCGGCAGAAAACGTGATCCGTCCGATGAACTCGTCGGTCTCCCGCACGCGGAACTCCCTCAAAGCCAGAGCTGCGCCGCGACCAGCCACCAGCTTGCGCGCCTGCTCGATGTCGGCAAAGGCGATCACGACCATGAATTCCTCACCGCCCCAGCGGCCGACAAAATGCGGGGAGCACTGCTCCTGCAGCAGGTTTGCAACCATTCTTAGCACCCGGTCGCCAACCGCGTGGCCGTAACGATCGTTGATGGATTTGAAGGCGTCGATGTCACACAGGGCCAGGACACGCGGCGTGTCCATTTCAGCCAGGTGGCGCAGATGTGCTTCGATGCCGCGGCGATTGGCAAGTCCGGTAAGCGCATCGCGGCTGGCATCGTCACGGGCCGCGTCAAGGTCCTGCCTTAGCCGTTCGACGTCACAGGCGGCATTGTTGAATTGATGTTCGGCCTGACGGGTGCGCTCGACCAGGCTGCCGACGATGGAGGTAATCTGCG
The DNA here is from genome assembly GCF_031846435.1 of Croceicoccus esteveae. Taxonomy (NCBI): domain Bacteria; kingdom Pseudomonadati; phylum Pseudomonadota; class Alphaproteobacteria; order Sphingomonadales; family Erythrobacteraceae; genus Croceicoccus; species Croceicoccus esteveae. The sequence goes on along the minus strand of NZ_JAVRHS010000002.1, from coordinate 118,394 downwards.
GCACCGCGGTTCCCAGTGCGGCGAGTTCGCCACTGAGATCGCGACCTGCTTCGCCTGCTGCGGCGGCAACGCCGACGGCCAGTTCAGCGATTTTCAGGACGATGTAACGCAGCGCATCGCGTTCGCTGTCGCCCGGTTCCGGTGGCTGCGCCAACACGCCGATGACATGGCGATTGAAGAGATCGTCCGCCTCCTTCTGACGCAGGCGCATGCCATTGTCAGTGGCCAATTGTATCGCCCGGCCAAGTGGCGAGTGGTCATCTTCTTGTGCCAGCCATGCCAGCGAGTAGTTGCGCGGCGTGGCAGGAAGTTTCTGATTGGCGAGAAAGGCAATGACCTTTTCGGCTTGGCGGATGCTGTCTGATTGCATGATATCGATCCTGACGGATGTGATGCATCCATGCTGTAGTGCCTAAATAATAATCAGCGGATAAATAAACCTTTGTTATGCTCACTTCGACATCATCTGCAATCGAGGTATGCAGGGACGGCCTGGCGCCTCCAAGTTTCCACACTTCGAAATCGACGGAGAAACCCTGCCCGGATGCGAGATGGTCGAGCGCAGATTGGCAACAATCACATGGGTTTCAGAGGCTGCACGGTTCGGACAGCGACATGGGTAGCTTATCGTCGAACAACTTGCGGCAGTGACCATATGCCACGTCCTCATGGAAGGGCGGCCGCTCGGGGGAGTCCTGCCAGGCAGGCTGCCCCACACATCCTGTCCGATGGCGGTGCTCCCGCGGCAATTGAGCGCAACGACAAGGCGTATGACGCTATGGGGCTTCAGGTGTATCTGCCGAGATTGAGTCGGTTATCTGGTCGGGCAGGCGGCGAATGTGCGGACTGGCCTCGAACGCGGTGAAGGTAGCAGACGATCGCGTGTGCGCGACTTTGCGACTGACGCCGCAGCAAACCATATAACGCGCGACACCTTGCCTTGACCGGTGGCCAGTCAGCCATCAGCTTGCATTCCTCGTAACCAGTCGATTACTTAATCCTGCAGATGCGCTTGTGTTGCGGCCTTGGCCTACCCCACCCGTTCCAAGATTTTTAACAGCAGCCATGGCGCGAACGGACCGCGAAGTGGTCTGCCAGGTTGCAGCATCCCTCTTGTTGATGGTTTAACGGACATGTAAATCGATGTTGGCAATTGGTTTCGGCAGCGCGACAGGCATCACATCCGAGTGGTGAAGTGAAAAGCCATACAGCATCTTGCGGGCAAGCCAAGGCGCGGAGCCGTAGACGCGCGGCATGATCAACCTTGCATGGTGCAGCCATTCTTCGAAGAGCTGCAATCATGCGGTGTTCCTCGTCAGACATGTTTTACCGATAAGAGCGGGTATCTGCCTGCGGTTCAGGCCATGGATTTGCAGAAGCGGTTGCGTAAGGGTCAGCGGCGCGTGCGTTTCAAGGTTCATTCGCGGATGATACGACGCGCCCAAACGAAGCAAGGATCCAGTTTCCTGCCTTCGCGCTGGAAAACCGATCTGCCAAGATATTACATGCTAATTTGCCGCCGAAAATCTCCTGTGTATGCGTATGCCTCCATGAGTTTGCGGGTCATCTGGAACCCTGACATATAGCAACTGCCGCCGGTTCAACACGTGACCAGCACTGATCCCTCGGGGGTCTACCGGGTTGCAGCAGATGATGGACAAGCGTTGCTGCGATCGGCTTAGTCTGACCTGATCCAATGTTGATAATGTGTATTTGCCCACCCATTGGGTCACGCAGGGCGGCGCATCGCTGCGCTTGTTCAAGGTGAGGATCGCATCGAATTTGCAGCTGGGTAGCTGGACGTGCCAGACAGAACTTGCCGGGCAATACCCTTGCAGCGTTTGAAAGCCGCGGCAGCGCTGCCAGCATGTGCCATCCCATGCTTCTGCATGCGGCCAATCCTTTTGAAGAGCGCTGTCTCACTCCTAATACGCGACCGGAAGAATAATCAGCCTGCGACCGCAGCATGGGAGAAGGTATGCCACCTTGTTTCAGATGGCGATCAGCGGAGCGGTAATGGCAAAGTCGATGCCCGCAATCATGCGTCGTTGCATCTTCAAGATATCCCTCGATGATCAGGAGCGCCTTGGTTGAGCAGTCTCGTATCGCTCGGCCGGCATGAGACCCACCACGGCTGTCGGCTTCGGACACAATGCGTGATCCACCCCGAAAAGATTGATGCAGATGAAGTCCTGTTTGCTTCTAATCGCGTGTATTTGGCAGAGCGTCTCACTACGCCTCGTCCAACCACCGCGCCTCCAGCCAGCGCGTTGTGGCAAGCGGTTGCCAACTTTCGAGGCGGCTTTGCAAAGCATAAGTGACCGTGTCGTGCGGCATCGGCTTTTTTATTGGCCCTGCCCCGGGTTACTGATGTTGCGCCGCACGCAGCAATTGTTTTTACAGATCCGGTCCCTCAGTCCTGGACGGTCACAAATACGCGAGCCGTTGGATCATTATCGACCAGGTGCTCGTTCCCGACCTCAGGCGCGGCGATGTTGTGATCATGGACAACCTGTCCAGTCACAAGCGCGCCAGCGTCTGCGACCTGATCGAGGCGGCCGGTGCCCGCCTCATATTCCTCCCGCTCTAAAGCCCCGACTTCAACCAGATCGAGAAGGCGTTCGCCCGCCTTATGGCCTTGCTCCGCAAGGCCGGCGAGCGGACTGAACGGAAAACGCGCTAAAGGCGGGACCACTGCCTCGCCCCCCAACCGCCATCACAAAGCTTGGAGGAATCCCTACTCAGCATCCTCCATCGACAGCCGCGACAAAACAAACCGCCCACAAGCTGGCTTGATCCAGAGCTCGCGATGATCGTAAATCCCGTTCGTCATCACGGAGTAGAGCCCCTTTGGCAGCAATCTTCCGAGCTGCGCGGTCGGCTCCTATGGAAAAGGCCCGGCAGCATGGCCGGGCCTCTCCTGTGATCTCCAGCGCTTCCCTGAAAATTCAGAAGCTTGCGCCTACCGTCACGCCATAGGAGCGATCGCGGCCAAAGTAGAAGCCACCATAGCCGAGCTGGCCAAAATCGACTGCCCGCTCTTCATGCACCTTGTCGAACAGGTTTTTACCCCAGAACTGCACGAAAGCGGTGCTGTCACCCGAAAGCGGAATGTTGCCGATACGAAGCTGCGCATCGACGAGCGTTCTGGCACGCGATTCAAGATCCCGGGCAAAGGTGGACGTCTGCGGGGTGGTAAAGAAGTAATGGTCGCCCTCGTAAGTTGCCGCAATCCGAGCCAGCACAAACATCTCATTGCTGAGATAATACTGGTACTGAACCGCGCCGCTGGCCGTAATGTTGGGGGTATTTACTTCCGACAGTACGGAATCGGCGATATCGATCACGGTGCCATCTGCCTGGGTGAGCGGATAGGTGACGAAATCCCGATCGACATAACCAAAGGAGCCACTGAACGTCAGGTCATCGATAGGTTCGATGAACAATTCACCTTCGACGCCGTTATAATGCGTTTCACCGGCATTGGCCACGATCACGCCAAAGCCACCTCCGGCAGGGTTGCTGACGGGCTGGCTGATCTGCTGATCAGTATATTCGGAGTAGAACCCGGCAAGGTTGAGCCGGATGCGGTTATTCCAGAACAGCGTCTTGATGCCGACATCATACGACATCAGGATTTCCGGCTCGAAGGGATCCTGCAAAGTGCGGATGTTGAACCCACCTGACCGATACCCGCGCGATGCCTTGGCATAAACATTGATGTCGTCGGTGACGCGATAATCCACGGTGACATGCCCGGTCGGCTCGCTGTAATCGGCGTCGGCGAGGTTGGTGAATGGCTTGGTCTGCCGAATGCTCTTCTTGTCCCATGTGTAACGCAGACCGACCGTCACGCCGAGCTGCTCCTCATCCCCAAGGCGATATTCGCCCTGACCATAGACGGCATAGGATTCAGCCGATGTCTTGTAATCGACCAACGCAACGGTGTTCAAGAGACGGTACCGGTCTTCGGGAGAAAGGGCGTCCGCCAAGATGGGACCCAACGGGCCGAAATTGGGATTGAAGCGCAGGATCTGATCGACATCAAGCACCACGCCGATGCTCTGCGCACTGAACTCATCCGCCGTCTCATAGAAGTAGAAACCGCCCAGAACCCAGTTGAACCGACCAGCGTTGTTCGACACGATTTCCAGTTCCTGACTGATCTGATCCTGGCTGCGCTCACTCACCGTCTCGAACAAGGACGTGGTGGTGGTGGGGACAGCAAGACCCGACACGAAATCAGCGCCGGCACCCACGATCGGCCTGATCAGGTCGGCTGGAAGACCGTTGAACAAGGTTTCATTGGAGAATTGCGGGCCTGTGACTGCGCCAAACCCGTCAAGATCGGTTCCCGGCTCATCACTGCGCCAGCTGCGCCAGCCAGTCGTCGAGCGCACCGTGACGGGTCCAAAGTCGTTTTCGAATTTCAGGACATGTCCGTAAAGTTTGCTGGCAACAGGTACGGCATCGTCCAGGCAGAACGCGTCGCGTCGTTCCTGTACGATATCAAGATCGCAGCCCGGAGTGGTCGTCGCATTGTTGAGAAATCCCTGCACGGTCGGCGATGCAACGGTCGTCTGGAAAGCGACGGGAGTGGCCCGGAAATCCGTGTAGTCGAACGAATAATAAACAGATCCCGTGTTCCCCAGATCGGCTTCAAGAGCGAAACGGCCGGCATCGATATTGCTGGCACCAGGATCCTTGTTGTCGCCAGCGGTCAGCAGATTGTCGACGTAACCGTCGTTCTGATCGTGCGCATAGGTGAAGGAGAGCCGCAGATTGTCATCGATCAGATTGCCGGTATTCAAGCGGACAAGCGCACTGCGGCTGTCCTGATTGCCGTAACCCGCTTCGACATCGATGCCGAGGTCGTTTTCCGGGCGCCGCATGCGGAAGCTGACCGCGCCACCTGTGGAGTTGCGGCCGAACAGCGTGCCCTGTGGGCCGCGCAGCACTTCAACTGCTTCCACGTCCTTTGAAAAGACCGCCGAAGCTGCGGAGCGGGCCAGATAGATGCCATCGATGTACAACGCGACCGACTGGTCGATCGTCAGCGATTCGTCACCGCCGGTCGTGATGCCGCGAATAGCCACCACGGTCGCTGCGGGGTTAACGGTACCGGGACTGACCGAAAGGTTTGGTGCAAGGGCGCTGATATCGCGAATATCGCTGAAGCCTGTAACTTCAAGCTGCTCCTGACCAAGGACCGAGATGGCGACCGGCACGTCCTGCAGGTTTTCGCTGCGCTTGTTGGCGGTGACCAGAATGACGTTGCCGGTGTTTTGTACAGGCTCTTCTGCTGCAAAGGGTGCAGCTGTTGCAGCGCTGTCGTCCTGGGCCAGCGCGGCACCGGACCATCCTGCAAGGCTGCTCCCGGCAAGCAGAACGAACGACATCTTGCGCACCATCTGTGACATTCATGATCCTTGTAAAAAAGACAAGACAAGAGCCGCCACACATCGGACGGCCACTCATTTGCAAAAAAAAGCCATGGAAATGGCATTGAGAAAAAGAAATTGAGGGGCTGACGCGCAGGTCAGCCCCTCAAAGGTCTTGCGTCAGGTCGTTCTCAGATGAACATGTCCTTGTTTTCGCCACCAAGCATGACGCCGCCAAGGTTTCGCCCGAACCCGACCGGATTGTTGGCAACATGCGCGCGGCCGATATGCACATCGTTCCACAATTGCTGGATCGGAGAGCCGGTAAATACGCTGCGCCCGCCTGCAACGTCGAACAGAAGGTCAACCGCCTTGATCATCTTTTCGATGACGAGGCTGGCCTGATAACGGTAGAGCACCCGATCCTCGATCGGAATGGTTTTGCCTGCTTCCAGCAAGTCCATCATCGCATCGAAATTGGCGTACATGACGCTTTCGACTTCGGAAACCAGATTGCGCACTTCGGCCAGACGTCGCGTGATGTCAGGATCATTCTGCATCTTGGTTGCGTCGGTGCTGCTGTTGGCGGAATTTTCCATGAACAGCGACAATGCATGCTTCACAGCGCCAATTGATGCCGAGGACACCACGCGGATAAACACCTGCGCCCACGGCAGGTCGTAAAGAGCAGATTCCTGATTGTGCACGCCGTTGAAACCATCGACCTGCTTGTGCGAGCGATAGTCGGGTACGAAAACCGGCTCAGCTATGACAACATCGTTGGAGCCGGTGCCTTGCAGGCCCATGCTGAACCAGGTGTCCTCGATTTCATAATCGCTGCGCGGGACGAGAAAAGTGCGATAGCCTTCACCTGCAACCACGCCGCCAAGCAGCGCCCATGTGCAATGTTCCGAACCCGAACTCCAGCCCCACCGACCAGACAGCATCACGCCGCCGTCAACCTGCTCCACCTTGGCGCCAACCGGATTGTACGAGCTTGAAACATACGTGTCGGGATTGTCGGCAAAGACGTCATGCTGCGCACGTTCGTCCATCAAGGCGATCTGAAAAGGATGCACTGCAATGATGCCGCCTGCCCAAGCCGTGCTCATATCGGCTTCGGCCACCTGAACCTGCGCCCGGAAAAAATCCTGCGGCCGCATTTCCAGTCCGCCCCAGCGGGCGGGCAACAGGGCACGCATGAAGCCGGTCTTGCGCAAGGCTTCGATGCTTTCGTCCGCAACCTTGCGTTGTTCACGCGTCTTCTGACTGTTTTGCGCAACGACGGCAAGCGCTTCGTCGAATCCTGTCAAACCAGTCTGCTGCGAAACGTCAGTGGGAAAAGCACGTGCGGCGTCGGCCATAGTCGAACTCCTGCAAAGATGCGCAATTATCACATAATCGCAACTCGCCGTAAACTGTTTTCGTAGCGTATCCGCCGATTGGTTCCGCAGAATGCGCTTTCTGCTTCATTTGTCGGCACAATCTATAAAACTGTTGCATAATTGTCGGCAGGACCAGCGCAATGGCGCACGCCGGCTTCTCATGCCGTCCCGATCCGGAACAACTTGCACCCTCCTGCGATCGCGACGCGAGCGTGGTGTAGGATGCTGGCGTGCCTAATCCAGAACCTGCGTCTGAAATCTCGGATCCATGCGCCAGGATCGAAACCGGTATGCGGACCGGAAACCGGGAGGATGGCGATGGAGAACGGGTCGCTCCAGCGACTGGAAAACGAACGCCGGTTCCATGATCAGCGGTTCACCGACGAGACGCGCGGCGAGCAGGAAAGCTTCTATGCCGCAATAAAGCACGGTTCGCAGGGATTCGGAAGCCGGGTGAGGCGGTTGGCCAAGAATGCTGACCTGCTTGAATATGGCTGTGGAGCAGCAATGCGGCGCCACCTCGTCGCCAGCAGTGCCAGGACACTCACCGGCATTGATATAACACAGGTGGCGGTGGATAGTGCTGCCCATACAGCGCGGGAACAAGGGCTCGACAATACCTGCTTCATGGTCATGACCGCCGAGGAACTGCGATTTGCGGACAACAGCTTCGATCTGATCTTCGGCAGAGGCATCATCCACCATCTGGATCTTGCAACGTGCTACAGAAGTCTCTCACGCGTGCTGCGCCCGGGTGGCACGGCAATCTTCTGGGAACCGCTCGGCCACAATGTTCTGCTCAACTTCGATCGCGAGCATACGCCGCAGGCACGCACCATCGACGAACATCCACTGATGCGGGCTGATTTCATGCTTGCAGAACGGCATTTCGGAGCCTGGATGCTGACGTTTTGCGGCCGTACCACCATCTTGTCGGTTCCCGTGCGCGACACCAGCTTTGGTGATCGCATGCTGGCGCTACTGGGCGAGTTGGACGCTGCCCTATTTAAAACGCCGGTTCGCTGGTATGCGTGGCACGTCATGATGGAATTGCAAAAGGCTCGGAAATGATCAGCAAAACGACGCGAACCACAGTCGCTCTTGCAGCAGGACTGGTCGCCATTGGCGCAACCGTCGCGCTGACGGGCACGCCTACCGTTGCGCGGACGCCGCCTGTTGCCGGTGCGCCCGCATTTCTCGATCAGCTGGAAACGCTCGACAAAAAGCGGTGGAGCGTATCGGACGGCTGGTCGAATGGGTCATGGACAGCGAACGACTGGCGCAAGTCGCAGGTGCGGATCGAGGATGGGCTGCATCTCACACTTGCGGCGAACAAGACCGACAAGGCAAATTTTTCCGGTGGTGAGGTGCAAAGCATCGACCGCTACGGTCACGGATATTACGAAGCAAGGTTCAAGGCTGCGCCCGGCAGCGGTATAGTGACCGGCTTTTTTACGTATATCGGACCTCATTGGAAGAAGGAGTGGAACGAGATAGATGTCGAAATCGTCGGCAAACGGCCGCGCCACGTCCTGCTGACCTACTTCAAGGGCGACGAGAAGATTTCCAAGGAAGTTGCGCTGGGCTTCGACGCTACCGATTCATACCATGTCTATGGGTTTGACTGGCAACCCGATGCGATCCGCTGGTATGTGGACGGCAAGCTTGTCCATGAAGCAAAGGGCGCCAAGGTCCCGCTTCCAGCCGAGCAGCAGAAGATCATGATCTCGCTTTGGGGATCGGAAACGCTGACTGACTGGCTGGGCCCGTTCGACAAGGCAGCATTGCCGACATCAGCCGTGTTTACCTGCATCGGTTACTGGGAGGATTACAGACCGGGGCGGGGCTGCGCCGGCTGAGTTGCCGTATGAGCCCAGCCAGAGCTTCTGCCCGGACCTTATACCTGTGCGGCAGGTGCGTGATGATACGGCAAGCTTGTTGCGCATTGCCGGATTTTGCAAATTGATGTTGGACACAGGCGGGATACCTGCGCCATATCGCTGCGCATCGTCGGGCGGGGCGCAGTCGATCCTGTGCACGAAAACGGCCCGCCAGCCTGCTTGGAGAACCGCATGTCAGCGAATATCGCCGAACTTGAACGCCGCCGCGAAGCTGCCCGCATGGGTGGAGGGCAGCGCCGCATTGACGCGCAACATGCCAAGGGCAAGCTGACCGCGCGCGAACGGCTGGATATTCTTCTCGACGAAGGCAGCTTCGAAGAGGCCGGCATGTATGTGGAGCATAATTGCACCGACTTCGGCATGGATGAGCAGCATATTCCGGGCGACGGTGTGGTTACCGGCTCGGGCACCATCAACGGACGGCTGGTCTATGTCTTCAGCCAGGATTTCACCGTGTTCGGCGGTTCACTTTCCGAGCGCCACGCTGAAAAGATCTGCAAGATCATGGACGCGGCAATGAAGATGGGTGCGCCTGTGATCGGGCTCAACGACAGCGGGGGCGCACGGATTCAGGAGGGTGTCGCCAGCCTTGGCGGTTACGCTGAAGTATTCCAGCGCAATGTCATGGCGTCAGGCGTGGTGCCGCAATTGTCGCTCATCATGGGGCCGTGCGCGGGCGGGGCGGTCTATTCGCCGGCCATGACGGACTTCATCTTCATGGTGGAGGATTCCAGCTACATGTTCGTGACCGGACCCGATGTGGTAAAGACAGTCACGAACGAGGTCGTCACGCAGGAGGAGCTTGGCGGGGCAAGCACGCACACGATCAAGACCAGCGTAGCCGACCTCGCGTGCGAGAATGACATTGTCGCACTGCTGCAGGCGCGTGAGTTCTTCGATTTCTTGCCATTGTCCAACCGGGAGGATGTGCCGGTCCGTCCGACCAACGATCCTTGGGACCGGGTCGAGGACAGCCTCGACACGATCATTCCTCAAAATGCCAATCAGCCTTACGACATGCACGAAATCATCCGCAAGACGCTGGATGAAGGCGATTTCTTCGAGGTGCAGCCAAGGCATGCCGGCAACATCATCTGCGGGTTCGGCCGGGTGGAGGGGCGCACCGTGGGCGTCGTCGCCAACCAGCCGATGGTGCTGGCCGGCGTGCTCGACATCAATTCGGCCAAGAAGGCGGCGCGGTTCGTGCGCTTTTGCGACGCGTTCAACATTCCCATCCTGACCTTCGTCGACGTGCCGGGGTTCCTTCCCGGCACCGCGCAGGAGCATAACGGCATCATCAAGCACGGCGCCAAGCTGTTGTTCGCCTATGCCGAGGCGACGGTGCCCAAAATCACCGTCATCACGCGCAAGGCTTATGGCGGCGCGTATGACGTCATGGCGTCCAAGCATCTGCGCGGCGATCTGAACTATGCGTGGCCAACAGCGGAAATCGCGGTGATGGGCGCCAAGGGAGCAGTCGAGATCATCTTTCGCGGCCTGTCCGACGACCAGATCGGGGACAAGACGAAGGAGTACGAAGACCGCTTCGCCAATCCGTTCGTCGCTGCGTCCAAAGGGTTCATCGATGAGGTCATCATGCCCCATTCGACACGGCGGCGCATCGCACTGGGTCTGCGCAAACTGCGCACAAAGGAACTGTCAAACCCGTGGAAGAAGCATGACAACATCCCGCTGTAGGAAGCGCGCATGACGAAGCTTGCCCGGTTCGGTCTGATCTTTATCGCCATCATTGTGATCATCAGCGTTGTCGTGGGAGTGCTGACATGAAACTTGGCCGGATGAACCATGTCGGGGTCGCGGTGCCCGACATCGATGCCGCCATCGTGCATTACCGCGAAACCATGGGCGCTGCGGTCGTGACCCGCCCGTTCGATCTTCCCGAACAGGGTGTGCGCGTCTGTTTTGTTCATACACCCGGCCACGGCGGCTCTGAAGGCACGCAGGTGGAACTGCTCGCGCCGCTGGACGACCAGTCGCCCGTCGCCGGTTTCATGGCGAAGAATCCAGCCGGCGGGCAGCACCACATCTGCTATGAAGTGCCGGACATCGCCGCAGCCCGTGCCGAATTCGAAGCGATGGGCAAGCGGATCCTCGGCCCGACGCGGACGGGCGCGCATGGCACACCCATCTTCTTCCTGCACCCCAAGGATATGCAAGGCATCCTGACCGAGATCATGGAGACACTGCGTGAGGAGACGCACTGATGGCTTATCGCTTCATCACCGCCGACACGGTGGATGCGGTCACCACGCTGGCGATCGCGCGACCGGACAAGCTGAACGCGCTGACCCCCAATGTCTTTGCCGAACTGAATACCGCGATCGATGCATCGCTGGATGAAGGTGCGCGGGCCATCGTGCTGACGGGGGAGGGACGGGCGTTCAGTTCGGGCGCCGACCTCATGCCCGATGGCGCAGGTTACGAAGGCTTGCCCGAAGATCTTGGCGACATCCTGGAGCAGCATTACAATCCTTTCATCCTGCGGTTGATGGCGCTGCCAGTGCCGGTGATTACCGCGATGAACGGTCCCGCGGTCGGCGCGGGACTCGCGCTCGCGCTGGCCGGAGACGTTGTGGTGGCAGCGCGTTCTGCGTATCTGCTGCTGGCGTTTGTCAATATCGGGCTTGTCCCCGACGCGGGTGCCACATGGCTGGTTGCCCGTTCGGCGGGGCGCGCACGGGCAATGGAAATGGCATTGCTGGGCGAGAAGATGACGGCAGCGGATGCGCAGACCATCGGTCTTGTGACCCGCGTCGTCGACGACGAGACGGTTCTCGCCGAAGCACAGTCGATCGCTGCACGCCTCGCCAAAGGCGCGGGCAAGGCGATCGGCATGATCCGCGCCCAGGTTAATCACGCGGTTGATGCCAGCCTCGTTGATGTGCTGACGAATGAATGCGTGAACCAGCGCAAGGCAGGGTTCACCGAAGATTTCAGGGAAGCGCTGGCCGCCTTTGGCGAGAAGCGTGTGCCTGTTTTCAAAGGCCGCTGAGGCCAAGGGATCAGATGATGAACAGCAGTTCCGACAAGCCCACGATCGAGCAGCACACAGGCGAGGACAGCGGTGCTGTATCTGCAAGTTCGCCGCCTTCGCCAACGATCAACACGACCGCCCCGACGCTTGCCGATTGGCAGCAGCTTGCCGGCAAGGAAGTAAAGGGGCGCGATCTTGCCTGGCAAACGCCCGAAGGTATCGAAGTCAAGCCGCTTTACACCAAGGCGGATGTGACGGGATGGGAACCTGGTCTGCCGGGTTTAGCGCCTTATACCCGCGGCGTGAAGGCGAGCATGTATGCCGGCCGGCCATGGACGATCCGGCAGTATGCAGGCTTCTCCACGGCCGAAGAATCGAATGCTTTTTACCGGCGCAATCTTGCCGCAGGCCAGAAAGGGCTGTCAGTTGCATTTGATCTGGCAACGCATCGCGGTTACGATTCCGATCATCCACGCGTGGTGGGCGATGTCGGTAAGGCTGGCGTCGCCATCGATAGTGTCGAGGACATGAAGATCCTCTTCGACCAGATCCCGCTCGACAAGATGAGCGTGTCGATGACCATGAACGGCGCCGTGATCCCGTGCCTTGCCTTCTACATCATCGCGGCCGAGGAACAGGGCGTCGCGCCCGACCAGCTGACCGGAACGATCCAGAACGACATCCTGAAGGAGTTCATGGTCCGCAATACCTACATCTATCCCCCTGAACCCAGCATGAGGATCATTTCCGACATCTTCGCCTATACGGCGGACCACATGCCCAAGTTCAACAGCATCTCCATTTCCGGCTATCACATGCAGGAAGCCGGCGCGACGCAGGTGCAGGAATTGGCCTTCACCATAGCCGACGGCATGGAATATGTGCGCTACGGCGTCAATTCCGGGCTGGACATAGACAGGTTTGCCGGGCGGCTGTCGTTCTTTTTCGCCATCGGCATGAACTTCTTCATGGAAGTGGCGAAGTTGCGCGCCGCCCGCACCCTCTGGCATCGCGCGATGACGCAACTGGGTGCGCAATCCGAACGGTCGAAGATGCTGCGCACCCATTGCCAGACCAGCGGCGTTTCGCTGACCGAGCAGGACCCCTACAATAACGTCATCCGCACCACGGTCGAGGCGATGGCCGCCATGCTGGGCGGGACGCAATCGCTCCACACCAATGCGCTTGATGAAGCGATCGCGCTGCCCACCGATTTTTCCGCCCGGATTGCCCGCAACACGCAAATCGTGCTGCAGGAAGAGACGGGGATGACTAATGTGGTCGATCCGCTGGGCGGGTCCTATTACGTCGAGGCGCTGACCAGCAGGCTGGTGGACGAGGCGTGGGCGATCATCGAACGGGTGCAGTCAGAAGGTGGCATGGCCAAGGCCGTTGCCGCAGGCTGGCCCAAGGGCATGATCGAGGAAGCCGCCGCCGCGCGTCAGGCCCGCGTTGATCGGGGCGAGGACGTGATCGTCGGCGTCAATAAGTTCCGGCTGGACAATGAAGACAGCATCGAGACGCTGGACATTGACAACACCGCGGTTCGAGAAGCGCAGATCCGGCGGCTCGAGCAGACGCGGTCCGGACGCGACGAGGCGCGATGCCGTGCGGCACTTTCCGCATTGGAAGCTGGTGCAAGAGGCGACGGTAATCTGCTGGCGCTCGCTGTGGATGCGGCGCGGGTTCGAGCCACTCTAGGCGAAATCTCGGATGCAATGGAACGGGCTTTCGGCAGGTATGAAACCATGCCCAAGCCGGTCAAAGGCATCTACGGCAAGGCCTATGCCGGCGACGCACGGTACCAGGCCGTGCTAGACGGCGTGGAAGCGGTCACCCGCAGGCTGGATCGTGCGCCGCGTGTGCTGGTGGCCAAGATGGGCCAGGACGGGCATGACAGAGGTGCCAATGTCGTCGCGTCGGCCTTTGGTGACATGGGCTTTGACGTAACCACCGGGCCCTTGTTTCAGACCCCGCAGGAAACGCTGCGGCTCGCGCTTGACCGGGATGTCGACATCGTGGGCGCATCATCGCTGGCTGCCGGGCACAAGACGCTGATCCCTGAACTGATTCGCTTGTTGAAGGATGAAGGACGCAGCGACATCATCGTGACAGCAGGTGGAGTAATTCCGTCGACCGATTATGAATTCCTGCGCAATTCGGGCGTGCAGGGCATTTACGGGCCGGGCTCCAACATCGTGGAATGCGCAGCCGACATGTTGCGGCTGCTGGGACACAACATGCCGCCCGCACAGGAAGAGGACGCCGCATGACCAAGAGGCAGGAAACGCTTGCCGTCCACGCAGGGACGCAGCCCGACCCGACGACAAAAGCGCGGATTACGCCAATCTATCAGACCGCGTCTTACGTTTTTGACGATGCGGATCACGCCGCCCGCCTGTTCAATCTGCAGGAATTCGGCAATATCTATACCCGGATCAACAATCCGACCTGCGCTGCACTGGAAGGCAAAGTCGCGGCCATGGAAGGCGGCGTGGGCGCGCTTGCGGTCGCATCGGGTCACGCGGCGCAATTGCTGGCGCTGCACCCGTTAATGGAGGCGGGCTGCGAAATCGTCGCCGCGCGCAAGCTTTATGGCGGCTCGCTCAACCAGATGGGACATGCGTTCAAGCGCTTTGGCTGGCACACGCATTTCGTCGATGCGGATGATCCCGCAAATGTCGCCGCCGCCATCAACGATCGCACACGCGCGGTGTTCATCGAAAGCCTCGCCAATCCCGGTGGCGTGGTGTCCGACATCGCGGCAATCGCGGATGTTGCCCATGCGGCGGGCATTCCGCTCATCGTCGACAACACCATGGCGTCGCCCGTGCTGTGCCGTCCCATCGAACACGGCGCCGACATCGTGGTTCAATCGACGACGAAGTTCCTGAACGGGCATGGCAATGCGGTCGGCGGAGTGATCGTCGATTCCGGCAAGTTCGACTGGACCGCAAGCGACAAGTTCCCGCAAATGTCGCAGCCCAGCCCCTCATATCATGGCATGGTCTTTGCAGAAGCGTTGGGAGAGCTTGGCTACATCGTTGCATGCCGCGCGCTGGCCTTGCGCGATCTTGGTCCTGCGATGGCGCCGATGAACGCGTTCCTGACGCTGACCGGCATGGAAACGCTTGCCTTGCGGATGGAGCGGCAGTGCGACAATGCGCTTGCGCTGGCCAAATGGTTGCAGGACAGGTCGGATGTGTCGTGGATCTCCTATGCGGGATTGAGCGACGATCCTTATCACCGGCTGGCGCAGAAATATCTGGGTGGAAAAGGCGGAGCGGTGTTCACCTTCGGCCTGAAGGGCGGCTATGACGCCGGTGTGAAGCTCGTCTCCTCGGTCCGGATGTTCAGCCATCTGGCCAATATCGGCGACACGCGTTCGCTTATCATCCATCCTGCCTCCACCACGCACCGCCAGTTGGAAGAGGCGGCGCAGAGGGAGGCCGGCGCCGGTCCCGATGTCGTGCGGGTCGCAGTGGGGATCGAGCACATCGACGACATCATCGCCGATCTTGACAGGGCGCTGTCCGCTGTATGACCCACGTGATCCGCAACGACTGGACCATGGGCGAAATCGCCGCATTGTTCGACCTGCCGTTCACCGCCCTGGTGTTCCGCGCCGCACAGACGCATCGTATGCATCATGCGCCCGATGTCGTGCAACGTTCCACCCTGCTGTCGATCAAGACCGGCGGTTGCCCCGAGGATTGCGGCTATTGTTCGCAAAGCACGTCGGCGAAAAGCGGGGTCAAGGCCACGAAGCTGATGGACGTGCGGCAGGTGTTGCAGGCCGCCGCGCAGGCAAAGGACAGCGGCAGCACTCGATTTTGCATGGGTGCGGCCTTTCGCAACCCGAAGCCGCGCGACATGCCGGCCCTTGCCGAAATGGTGCGGCAGGTAAAGGCGATGGGGCTAGAAACCTGCATGACGGCCGGCATGCTGGATACAGAGCAGGCGGAACAACTGGCCGATGCGGGGCTCGACTACTACAACCATAATATTGACACCGGTCCCGATTATTATGACCGGGTCATTACGACCCGCCGTTTCGGAGATCGGCTGGCAACGCTCGACCATGTGCGTGCGGCAGGGATGAAAATATGCTGCGGCGGGATTGTTGGCATGGGCGAAACCCGTGACGATCGCGTCGGCTTTATCCATGCCCTTGCCACCATGGAGCGGCATCCCGAAAGCGTGCCGGTGAATGCGCTGGTGCCGGTAAAAGGCACGGTGCTTGGCGACATGCTGGCCGATACGCCGCTGGCCCGGATCGACGATATCGAGTTTATCCGCACGGTTGCGGTGGCGCGGATCACCATGCCAGCCAGCATGGTCCGCCTGTCCGCCGGGCGCGAGAGCATGAGCGATGCGACGCAGGCGCTGTGTTTCCTGGCGGGTGCCAACTCCATTTTTTCGGGTGACCGGTTGCTTACTGCTGATAACGCAGGCGATGATGCCGATGACGCATTGCTCGAGCGGCTGGGGCTTAGCGCCGCGCCTGTTGCAGAGCCGGCAATGACCTGACAGTCGCCAAGTCCAAGTTATTCGGCCCCGGCCGCAGTATGCCAGATGAAAGACCAATGCCGATGTTCAAGAAAATCCTGATCGCCAATCGCGGTGAAATCGCCTGCCGTATCATGAAGACCGCCCGGCGGATGGGGATCGCAACCGTGGCCGTCTATTCCGACGCCGATGCGCGCGCGCCTTTCGTGGCGATGGCGGACGAGGCAGTGCATATCGGACCTTCACCGGCGGCCGAAAGCTACCTCGTTGCAGACAGGATCATTGCCGCTGCCAAGGCGACCGGCGCGCAGGCGGTGCATCCGGGCTACGGCTTCCTGTCTGAACGAACCAGCTTTGCAGAGGCGCTCGATGCGGCCGGCATTGCATTCATCGGTCCACCCATCAACGCCATTGCCGCGATGGGTGACAAGATCGAATCGAAAAAGCTGGCGATGAAGGCGGGCGTGAATGTGGTGCCGGGTTTCGTCGGCGAGATCACCGATACCGAGCATGCAGTGCGCATCGCGGCCGAGATCGGCTATCCGGTCATGATGAAGGCGAGCGCGGGCGGCGGCGGCAAGGGCATGCGGCTGGCCTGGAGCGAGCAGGATGTGCGCGAAGGGTTCGAGGCGACCCGGCGCGAAGGATTGAACTCCTTTGGCGACGACCGGGTGTTCATCGAGAAGTTCATCGAAAACCCGCGCCACATCGAGATCCAGATCCTGGGCGACAAGCACGGCAACATCATCTATCTTAACGAACGCGAATGTTCGATCCAGCGCCGGCATCAGAAAGTCGTCGAGGAAGCGCCATCCCCCTTTGTCACGCCAAAGATGCGCAAGGCGATGGGCGAACAATGCGTCGCACTGGCGCGCGCGGTCGATTATTATAGCGCGGGCACGGTGGAACTGATCGTGTCAGGCGCCGACCCCACCGGTGAAAGCTTCTATTTCCTTGAGATGAACACGCGGTTGCAGGTCGAGCATCCGGTGACCGAAGCGATCACCGGTGTCGATCTGGTCGAACAGATGATCCGGGTCGCTGCCGGCGAAAAGCTGGTCATGACGCAGGACGATGTGAAAATCGACGGCTGGGCGATCGAGAACCGTGTTTATGCCGAGGATCCGTATCGCGGGTTCCTGCCGTCGACGGGCCGCCTGGTGCGCTATGATCCGCCGGTGCACGGGTGGGAAGGCGGATTGCGCGGTGTTGACGGCATTCGCGTCGACGATGGGGTGCGCGAAGGCGGCGAAGTGTCGATGTTCTACGATCCCATGATCGCAAAGCTGGTCACCTGGGGCGAAACCCGTGACGAGGCAGCCGATCTGCAGATTGCGGCGCTCGACGCGTTCGAAATCGAGGGGCTCGGCCACAACATCGATTTCCTGTCCGCAATCATGCAGCATCCGCGCTTCCGGTCTGGCGAGCTGACCACCGGCTTTATTGCAGAGGAGTATCCCGACGGGTTCGAAGGCGCGCCCGCAGATGCCACGCTGCTGCACCGGCTGGCCGCGATCGGCGCCTTTGTCGCGACCGCGCGGGCGGACCGGGCCCGCCGCACAGATGGTCAGCTGGGCGATCGTCTGTCCCCGCCGAGTGACTGGATTGTCGCGTCAGGAGATGTCTCCATGCGGGTCATCGTCTCAGGCGACAGCATTCTTGTCGATGATCAGCCGGTCGATCTTGCCATGGAATATGCGCCCGGACAGCGGATGGCACATGCCGTTTTTGACAGTGGCGATGGTGATGATGCAGGTGAGACCATGTCGGTCGGCATCGAAGCGGTGGCGACAGGTCTTGTCCTCACCACGCGCGGAGCACGTCATCGCTTGCGGATCTTGCCGGCGCGTTTTGCCCCGTATCAGCGGCACATGATCGAAAAGACGCCGCCCGATATGTCGAAATTCCTCGTGTGCCCCATGCCGGGGTTGCTGGTGGCGCTGCATGTCGCGCCCGGCGACCGGGTCGAAGCGGGCCAGCCGCTTGCTGTGGTGGAGGCCATGAAGATGGAAAACATCCTGCGCGCTGAAAAGGCAGGGACAGTAAAAACCGTCAACGCAGAAGAAGGTTCAAGCCTGGCTGTCGACGCGATCATCCTGGAACTGGAATGACGGCGGCAAGGTAGAGGGAGGCGTCGGTGGATACCTTGGGCTCGATGTTCTGGGACAACTGGTTCGGGGTCGAACGCGTCATCGTCATGACGCTGTGCGCTTATGTCGGGCTGATCATCATCCTGCGCATGGTCGGCAAACGATCGCTGGCAAAATTGAACGCGTTCGATTTTGTCGTGACAGTCGCGTTGGGGTCCACGCTTGCCAGCATCCTGTTGTCCAAGGACATTGCCTTTGCCGAAGGCATGATGGCTTTCGTGATGTTGTGCGGATTGCAGTGGATCGTATCGAAATTGTCCGTCCGCCGCGATGGATTCAAGAAATTGATCCGGTCAGATCCGCGGCTGATCCTGGAAAATGGGGAATTCCTGCACCAGGCGCTGCACGATGAGCGCGTGACCCACAGTGAAGTAATGTCTGAAATTCGCAAGCATGGCTTCGCCGACCTTGAGGATATTGCTGCGGTCGTGCTGGAAAGCGATGGCACGTTCAGCGTCATTGCCCATTCCAAGGCGACGACGCGCAGCGCACTTGATGATGTGCGCAACACAGCAGACGAAAATGGCAAATAGGCAAACGCAGATCATCGAGGCAATGACCGATCTTCCATCATCGACCACGATACATCATGTTTCCTGATCCGTGGTCCGGTGTGGTGAGTACCGCCTTGATGACAGTGGCAGCTTATCTCTGCCTGATCATCGTGCTGCGCATTGCCGGCAAACGCTCGCTCAGCAAGCTCAATCCCTTCGATTTTGTCGTGACAGTGGCGCTTGGCGCTTTGCTTGCGTCTATAATTCTTCAACCGGGAACAGCGTTGATCGACGGATTGGTCGCGGTGGCAGGGCTCCTGCTCCTGCAGGGTCTGGTGGCTTCCATGTGCCGCAAATCGGCTCGCTTTGCACGGTTGGTCCGCTCTCCGCCACGGCTGCTGCTGACAGATGGTGTCATCCACGAGAATGCCTTGAAACGGGAAGGCATAACCCGTGCCGAAGTCGAAGCCGCCATTCGCAAGAATGGCCATGGCCGGATCGAGGATGTAACTGCCGTCGTCGTGGAATCGAACGGCAAGTTAAGCGTGATCTGCGCGCAAAGTGCAGCACAATGCAGTGCCTTGCGCTCAGTGCTCGGCCCCGATGAACGCAGCAGCTAGGCCAATTCGGCGTCAAGGAAGGCGGCAACATCGGCAAGCGCGACATTCCTGTAAAGGAATGCCTTGCCTATTCCGCGCATCAGCACAAATGGCAGATTGCCGCCCACCATCTTCTTGTCATGCGTCATATGATCGGCCAGCTGAGCTCCGCTGCAGTCGAGTTCCAGCGCTGCGAGGCTGATCGGCAGGCCGGAGCGGGAAAGATGGCGGCTTATCCGATCGGCGTCACTGGCTTCCATCAAGCCTGAACGCACGGAATAGCGCGCGGCAAGCACCATGCCGACGGCAACTGCCTCACCGTGCAGCAGGCGGTCACTATAACCTGTTTCTGCCTCAAGAGCATGACCGAAGGTATGGCCAAGGTTGAGCAATGCCCGCTCGCCAGTCGTTTCGCGTTCGTCGCGCGTAACGATCCGTGCTTTTGCCGTTACAGAATGAACAATCGCCTGCTGACGTGCCTCTGCGATGCTGCCTTCCACCGCACTTTCGCTCAAAGTCTGGTCAGTCTCGCCAAGCACGTGAGTTGCGTGCCGCTCACACCAGCTGAAGAAGGAAGCGTCGCCGATCAATCCGTATTTCACTACTTCGGCATAGCCTGCGCGCAGTTCCCGTAGCGGCAGGGTGGACAGCGCGGCCACATCGGCAAGCACCAGCGATGGCTGATGAAAGGCTCCGGCTAGGTTCTTGCCCGCAGCGGTGTTGATCGCGGTCTTGCCACCAACGCTGGAATCAACTTGCGCCAGCAAAGTGGTGGGAACCTGGATGAACCCGCAGCCCCGCTTCACCATTGCAGCGGCAAGCCCGGCCAGATCGCCGATGACCCCGCCGCCAAGCGCAACGATGTTGTCCTGGCGATCGACGCCCTCATTGAGCAGGAAATCCACCGCCTGTTCCAGCCGCTGCCAGACCTTGGTCGCCTCGCCCGCAGGGAGGATCAGCCACCTAGCCTGCCTGCCTGCCCCGGCAAGTGAGCGTTCGACCACATCCTTGTAAAGCTGCGCCACATTGACATCGGTGATGATCGGCACCGTCGGCTTGTGCAGAAATCCGTCGCAATGCTGCGCGATGTCGGCGATCAGCCCGCGACCTACTCTCACATCATAGGCCCGTCCTTCAAGAGCAACCGCCACGTCATGCACAAGGGTCATCGCGTATGCTCCAGCAAGGCGTGAAGGATCTGGGCGACCGTATGGGAATGCGGACCGTTGTCGCTGACCACCCGGATTGGCGCCTGTGCATAGGCCGGGCCGCGCTCCTTCGCCAATGCCGTAAGGACCGTGCGTGGATCGCGATCGATGAGCAATGGGCGGTGCTGCCGCCGGCTTACCCTCCTGACCAGCACATCGATGTTGCTGTCCAGCCATACGGCAATTGCCTGATCGAGGATCAGCCTGCGCGTTTCTGGATCGACGAACGCACCGCCGCCTGTCGCAATTACCGCGCTGCTGCCGCTGTCCTGCCGGAGCAACCGCGCGATCACCCGCCGTTCTCCGGCCCGGAATCCTTGCTCGCCCAGATTCTGGAAGATATCGACAATCGGCATTTGCGCTGCCTCGACGATGGCCTCATCGGCATCCACGAAGTTCATGCCCAGCGCATGTGCAAGCCTGCGCCCTACCGTGGATTTGCCAACCCCCATCAAGCCGACCAGCACGATCGGGCGGTCAATGCGCCGCGCAAGCTGTGCAATGTCTTTGGGAGACGGCATGCGCCGCAAGGGGTCGGGCAGGTTTGCAGAACCTGATCGCCCGCGTGACTGATGGTGTGCGTCGTCCATTGCAGCAATGCCTATAGATGCGCTAGGCACCGGCGCAAGCGCAGGGGTGCCGGTTCCTCGAAACAGGTCCGGACAAAGGCGCAAGTTTGGACCTGATGCGGCGGCAGGACGAAATGCTGGATGTCAAAAGTATCTATGTGACAGGAGCGGTGCTGCTGCTTGTCCTCCTCTATGCCTTCATCGATGCAGGACGTGTAGAGCCGCGCCTCATCACGCAGCAGGTCGTGCTGACGCCGGGAGCCGGACAATGAACCGTCGCACGATGATTATAGCAGCGTTGCTTGCAGGGGCCCCGCTGGTGGCATTGCAGGCACAGGACGCACCGCGATCGCTCCTCCCGCCCGGCATGGAAGATCCTGCGCCGCCGGCGCCAGCTTCACGGCCGCCGGCTCCCAATGCGACACCTGCCACTCCACTTCCAGCCGGTCGGGCACCGCAGAACAATCAAGGCGGTCCTCGCGCTGCTCCTGCCAGCGAGAGCCGTCCCCCGCCACCCGCCGCCCGTCCGCCTGCTGTATCGCCGCGTCCTGTCGAACCACGTCGCGTCGCGTCGCCTGCACCGGGGAATACTTCGGCAGCCGAGTCCCGCCAGCCCGTCCAGCAGGCGAGCGGTGGCGATCAGGCGGCACAAGATGCCCGCGCTGCGGCACTGGAACAGGTGGCGCGAGCCCGATCAATTCTGGCGCGGCTGCGAGACGGGCAAAGCCTTGATGCGGCCGAAACAGATGAACTGGACAAGCTGCTCGGCTTGTCGCCAATCGTCGACATTCCAGCGTCCGTGCGCCGCAGCACCTTGAGAGTGGGTCTGCTTGGGCCTGGCGAGCGCGGCATGGCACAGGACTCGCTGGCCGGAATTTCAGGCACTTTTGTACGCAATGTGCTTGCCGGGATCCAGGCGCCGCTGGTATCGCGATGGGGGCACATCCTGCTGCGTCGGGCGCTGGCGAGCAGGCTTCACCACCCTGCCGGCCTTGATGGAGCAGAATTTACGGCATTGCGCTCTGCCCTGCTGCTCCGCCTGGGAGAGGGAACAGTGGCGCGCGCGCTTGTGCAGCAGATCGACACCGGCGACTATTCTCCCGCGCTGATCGGTTCCGCGTATGAAGCGCATCTTGCGACAGGCGATATTACTGGCGCATGTCCGATGGTACGCCTGCACGGGCCTTCGCGCGACGATGCAGAATGGCAATTGCTGCGTGAAATCTGCGCGACCTATTCAGGTGAAGCATCCGGCATGACCCGGCTGCAAAAAGCATTGCGCCGCGCAGAAGAGCCGGCGATCGACGTGCTTCTGGCCCAGAAATACGCAGGAGCGTTCGGTGCCCAGCGTCGTGCTGTCACCATCGAGTGGGACGACGTCGATGACCTGACGCTCTGGCGTTTCGCGCTGGCAACCGCCACAGGCGCCGCTGTACCTGAAAAACTGATGGCAAACGGCGGGCGGCGTTTTGCCCTGCTTGCTGCGACATCGCCCAGTGTCGATATCGTCAATCGGTCGCATTCGGCGCAGGCAGCGGCTTCGGCAGGTATCCTGTCGAGCACGGCGCTCGTGGATCTGTATTCCCGCCTTTATGAAGCGGCTGATCTTGATAAGGACGTCAAATCCCGCGCCACGCTCCTGCGGGAGGCTTACGTTGCTGCTCCGGCGGGGCGACTTACCGCGATCCGGTCCATCTGGGACGATGCGGATGATAATGACCGCTATGGCTTCATGGTGCTTACGGCTTATGCGGCAGCGCGGCTGCCTCCGGCGGAGCAGTTTGCAGACGCCGCCGGACCGCTCATCGGATCGATGCTTGCGGCGGGTCTGGACCGCAACGCGATGCGCTGGGCAGAGACGGTGCCGACCGGATCCTTGGGTTGGGCGCTGCTGACGCTCGCAGACCCTGCGCCGACCAGCCAGACAAGTGAAGGTGCGCTCCGCAGCTTTGTCGACAATCAGGAGGTAAGCAACCGCAAGGCGTCGTTCCTGGTGGCGGGGCTTGCCGGCCTTGATCGTCTCGATGCTGGTGATGCGCGTGAACTTGCCGATGAGCTTGGTTTTGACCTGGACCGGCGCACACGGTGGAGCCAGGCAATTGGCCAGGCAGGACAAAGAGGCAACCAGCCGCTTGTCGCTTTTCTGGCCGCCCTTGGTATGCAGGGGCAGGATTGGAGCAAGATGACGCCGTTCTTCCTGTACAGCATGATCGCCGCGTTGCAGGCATCTGGCCTTGAGGCAGAAGCCCGCATGATCGCCGCAGAGGCAGTGGCGCGCGGGTGAAAGGGCAGCTTTGCCCATGACTTCGGGTGACGCTGATGCAGTTCAGGATTTCCTGACGATGCTGGCGGTTGACCGCGGCGCAGCGGCCAATACGCTGGCAGCGTATGCAAGCGACCTGGCGGCGGCGCAGCAGATCCTGCCCGCGCTTGCCAACGCGCAATCCCACGAGCTTGCCGCCCTTGGCAAGGCATGGGCGGATCTTGCACCGTCGAGCCTTGCCAGGCGCTGTTCCGCCTTGCGCCAGTTCTACGGATTTCTGTGTGACGAGGGCTTTCGCGCCGACGATCCTTCGGAGGCATTGCCGCGCCCGCGCAACAGGCGTCCCTTGCCTCGGGTCCTGAGCCACACCGATGTGGAGCGGTTGCTGGTGCAGGCAGAAGAAGATGCAGCTGGCGGTGAGCTGCTGGCCGTGCGCATGCTGGCCCTTCTGGAACTGCTCTACGGATCGGGGTTGCGCGCAACCGAGCTTGTCTCCCTCCCGCTGGATGCGGTCCCGCGTGACGCACCGCTGCTTACCGTGAAAGGCAAGGGCGGGCAGCAGCGGATGGTGCCGATCAGCGGACGGGCAAAGCTCGCCCTGGCCCGCTGGCTCACCATCCGGGCCACAACTCCCCAGGCGCAGTCACGCTTCCTGTTCCCCTCTCGTAAACAGCACATCTCGCGCGTGAGGCTGTTTCAACTGCTGCGAAAGCTGGCGGTTGGTGCCGGGATCTCCGCCGAGGCGGTGAGCCCGCATGTGTTGCGGCATGCCTTTGCGACCCATCTGCTCGAAGGCGGTGCGGATCTGCGCGTGCTGCAGACCCTGCTCGGGCATGCCGATATCGCCACCACCCAGATCTACACCCATGTCGATGCCGCGCGTCTGGTTGCGCTGGTCAACGATCGTCATCCGCTAAGGTCTTCTTCGGGACTGCAGCCATGATGTGCGTTGACGCGGATCGGCGCGAACCCTAGCGGACTGGATCCGATGATCAGCTACCTGGAATTTGAAAAACCGCTGGCCGAATTGCAGGCCCGTATCTCCGAACTGCGCCAGACAGGCGAACGCAGCGATGTGCCTGTCAACATCGAGGCGGAAGTTGCCAAGCTGGAGGCCAAGGCGCAGGCCCAGCTTGCCACGATCTACCGCTCACTGACGCCATGGCAGAAAACGCAGGTAGCCCGGCATCCGGCGCGGCCGCATTTTCATGATTACGTAGGCCACATCTTTAGCGACTTTGTTCCACTTGGCGGGGACCGTTCATTTGGCGACGATCGCGCCATCATCGGCGGCTTTGCACGCCTTGGCGAGCAGCGCGTGATGCTTATCGGGCACGAAAAAGGCAATGATACGCAAAGCCGGCTGCGGCACAATTTCGGCATGGGCAAGCCTGAAGGGTATCGCAAGGCCATTCGGCTCATGGAGCTTGCCGGGCGCTTCGGCCTGCCGGTGATCACGCTGGTCGACACGTCAGGCGCGTTTCCCGGGGTCGAAGCGGAGGAGCGCGGCCAGGCTGAGGCCATTGCCAGAGCGACCGAGGCCTGCCTCAATTTACCTGTGCCCATGATCGCTGCAATAGTAGGCGAGGGAGGCTCGGGTGGGGCCGTTGCCCTGGCAAGTGCGGAACGGGTGCTGATGTTTGAACATGCCGTGTATTCCGTCATTTCACCCGAAGGGTGTGCCTCCATCCTCTGGCGCACGTCCAGCAAGGCTCCCGAAGCCGCCGAGGCCATGAAGATCACCGCGCAGGATCTCATCCGGCTTCAGGTGATCGACCGCATCGTCCCCGAACCCCTTGGCGGCGCACATCGCGACCCGCAGGCTGCTGCCAAGGCATTGGGCACAGCGCTGGTACGCGAACTCGACATGCTGATCGGCCTTGACGCTGCTTCGCTGCGCCAGATGCGGGACGAACGCTTTGTGGCGCTGGGATCGGCAGCCTGATTTCTGAAGCGGTTTTACAGGCAGGATTTTACAGGCAGGACAAGCATCCTGTTTTACCGCGTGAAGGCGACTGCGGGAACGATTTTGCATCGTACTGGGTTTTTGGCAGGAACAAGCAGGATGGAAAAGGAGCGCTCCCTTGCGGGAGACAGCACCTTGCCGTCCGGAACAATCGTGAGGGGAGCTAACGCGTGCGCATATCGCTTTTGAATATTACCTGTGGTCGCGTGCGGCTGTTTGCTTCCACGTGCATGCTGCCGCTTGCACTGGCGGGTTGTGCCGGCCTTGCAACTGCGCCAGTGACCCCCGGACAGGCTGCCAGCATGACTGCACAGGAGCGGCAGCAGGGCGCGCAGGCACATCCCCAATTGCTGGCGGAATTTGGCGGCGCCTACAACGGTCCTGCGACCAATTATGTGCAGCAGGTGGGCAAGAACATCGCTGTTCAATCGGGGCTCGCCAATGCGCAGAGCGCCTATACCGTGACGCTTCTCAATTCGCCTGTGAACAACGCCTTCGCCATTCCCGGCGGGTACATCTACACCACTCGTCAGCTGGTCGGATTGATGGACAATGAGGCCGAACTTGCCGCGGTTCTGGGGCATGAGGTCGGCCATGTCGCCGCCCGTCATTCGCAACAAAGACAGAAGGCGGCACAGCAGAACTCCTTGCTGGGCGCGGTCGGCTCCATCCTGTCCGGTGTGTTGCTGGGCAACAATGCGCTCGGCCAGCTTGGCCAGCAGGTGGCGTCGACAGGCAGCCAGCTGCTGACGCTTGGCTATTCCCGCAGCCAGGAGCGGCAGGCGGACGACCTTGGCATCGCTTATCTGTCGAGCGCGGGATATGATCCGCGGGCAATGGCGACGGTTCTGCGCAGTCTGGCTGAACAGAACGCGCTTGATGCCCGCACCTCGGGCCGCAGCGATGGTGCGGTCCCCGAGTGGGCATCGACTCACCCCGACCCGGCAAGCCGGGTCAATGAAGCGCTGCAGGAAGCGCAAGGAAAGCAAGGCAGCGTTCTGAACCGGGACGTGTTCCTCGCCAATGTCGACGGCATGATGATCGGCGATGATCCTCAACAAGGGGTGGTGAACGGGTCAACTTTTGTCCACCCGGTGTTCAAATTTGCTTTCAAAGCGCCGCAGGGCTTCTTCATGGTGAACGGCACGTCTGCTGTTTCGATCAGTGGCCAGTCCGGCAAGGCGCAGCTTACCACTAGGCCATATAACGGCAATCTGTCGTCTTATGTGCAGGGTGCCTTTGCGCAATTGTCGGGGCAGGGCACCCAGATTCAGCCAGGATCGATCCAGAACACCACGGTCAACGGGCTCAATGCGGCTTACGGAACAGCACGTGTCAACAATGGCAGATCCAACGTGGACGTGACGGTGTTCGCCTATGCCTTTTCAGGCAATCAGGCGTTCCACTTCATCACCATCGCACCTTCGGGACAGACAGGTGTGTTCAACCCGATGTTCAACAGCATGCGCCGCATCTCAGCCAGCGAGGCAGCCGCGATCAAGCCGCGCAAGCTGGATGTGGTGACGATCCGTTCTGGCGATACGATCCGGTCGCTGGCGCAGCGCATGGCTTATGACGATTACCAGGTAGAGCGGTTTCTGGTGCTGAATTCGCTGCAGGCAAACTCGCCGTTGCGGGCTGGGGACAAGGTGAAGATCGTTACCTATTGATCGGTGTGGGAACGCCTTTGGCAGATTGCTGGTAACTCATCACAGAATTGTTAAACAGAAAGGGCGGCGATTGCTCGCCGCCCTTGCCGCTCAAGAATGGTTGGAACTCATTATTCCAGTTCAGTGGATACCGTTGTAAATTTATCGTTAAGCGAAGTACCCACAGTACCCAACGCAGCAACACAGGCGACGGAAATCAGTGCCGCGATCAATCCGTATTCGATCGCGGTCGCGCCGCTTTCGTCACGCAGCATATCCTTAAAAACTTTCATGAGGCTTCTCCTTGGCAAGGGTAAATGTTGACTGCGGGCAGATCATGGTCTGCAGCCCAGCCCGCGTGACCGGTCAGATGCGCTTGAGGCAGCATGGCCTAGTGCCGGGACGACGGCAGGAGCATGTGTTGCATGACAAAGGTTCCTTCCGTCTCCGTTTTGCACAAAGGCATATTGCCGCGTTGCGAATCCAGCATGCCCTGCCGGTCAATCTGGCCCAATGGAGTTAACAAACCGTTGACCGATCTGAAGAATAGCGCAGGCAACGCTTTGCCAATGCTGGTCGTGTCCTGCGCGCTTGTTGAACGTGACGGCGCGATAATCATGCATCGCCGGCCACCCGGAACACATCACGCGGGCCGGTGGGAGTTTGCAGGCGGCAAGGTGGAGCCGGGCGAAACGCCTGCCGCCGCACTGACACGTGAGCTTGCCGAGGAACTTTCAATAAGAATTGCAGAGCAGGACCTGATGCCAACCGGCTTTGTAGCTTCGTCCGATGCCGGTCCTGAAGGCTGCGGCATCGTCCTGCTGCTGTACGTGTGCCGCAGATGGACTGGTGAGCCGCAGGCGCTAAATGGAGCGGCAACAGCCTCCTGCCAACCCGCCGCGATTTGCAGACTCGATCTGGCGCCGCTTGACCGACTGCTCGTGCCGCAACTGCGTCTCGCGCTGCTTGGCTAATTTTCCTGTCGGAAGGGCTTGCCAAGGGGAAGCACCGCGCGTAACTGCCGCCCTGCAGCGCGCCCGTAGCTCAGCTGGATAGAGTACCTGACTACGAATCAGGTGGCCGGAGGTTCGAATCCTTCCGGGCGCGCCACTTCCCCCGGTTCAACGATATTGCAGCTGAAAATGCCCCATCATGGGTCGGGGTTTCCCGGAAGCCCTGACAGTTCTTCGGCCCAGCGGTCCAACCGTGCAGTGAATGACGCCATCGACCGGTAGCCAAAATGGTTGTGGCCGGTATTGGGCAGCACCAGCAGGCGAACGTCCGTCAGTGCGGGAAATCCGCTGACGGCTTCTGTGGGCGGGACGCCGATGTCATTGCCGCCGAACAGGAAGAACGCTGGACAATCCAGTCCACACGCTTCTTTTTCAAACGATCCGCTGATCATCGCCATGATGCCGCCTGCTGCGTAAAGCGGACCGATCGCGCTGCACAGCAAGGCGTTTGCAGCAGGCGTCTCACCTGCGAAAATTGCGGAGCTTGCATCGGGGCCGCTGGAAAAAAGCGGAAACTCGCCATCAAACTTCCGGGCGACCAGTTCGGGCAAGGCGCGTTCCAGTTCCTGCGCATGGCCGACAAACTGCCGTTCATGTTCATCCAGTCCCCAGTCCAACCCACCCGCGCTTGATCCCATGAGGCACACGGCGTCAAAAGAGTGGGCGTGACCTTGTGCAAGCACGATCATCATGCCGCCCATCGAATGACCTGCGCCGATCATTGTCGTGGCCTTTTCCGAAACCAGTTCGTTCATATGCCGGCGGACATGCGATGCACATTGCACGACATATTCCGCGGCTATGCGGGGTTTCAGGAAAGCGTGCCCGGCACCAAGCGCATTGTCGCCGGTACCGGGGTTGTCCATGGCAGCCACGCAATGCCCGAGCGCTGTCATGCGGCGGGCAAAACTCAGATCAAAGCCCTCTGCCATGCCAAGATCGTAATAGCGCCACGAAGTGCCGCCGCCGGGAAGGCAGAAAAAGCAGATGCCACTTGGCTGCCGCTCCGGCCGGAAAAAGGTGACGGCGAATTGGCCATCGTCATCCCCGGCGAGCGAAATCGGGATGCTGAGCTTTTCTTCAAGCATGGAACCTAAGCCTCCGGCGCGATCTGCAGCGTTATACCGTCGAGCGCGGTTGTCAGCGCAATCTGACAGGAGAGGCGCGATTTATGGGTCACGGGCACTTCTTCTTCCAGCGCTTCGAGCATGTATGTCTCATCCTCTGTGCGTTCGCCCGTGACGCTCAGCCAATCTTCCTCGACGTAGACATGACAGGTGCCGCATGAAGCCGCGCCGCCGCATATCCCGGCCACCAGATCAGCGTTCTGCAAGACCTCCATCAATGTGCCGCCCTCTGGCGCACGCAGGATGTGCACGGTGTCGGTCCGGTCAGTCACGTTCATTTCAATCATGCGGAAACTTTCGTCAGGAATTGAACACGAGGTGTGAAAATGAGTTTTTGAATTTCGTTCGGAAATTGATAAGCAGGTTGTGAATCGCATTCAAGTCAAAGCATCGGACGACCGGGAAAGCCGGCGGACGGCTCTGCAAAGAGGGTTGGGGATGAAGATGAACGGGCCGCTGAAAGACTTAAAGGTGCTGGACCTGAGCTGGGGTATAGCAGGGCCGATGACAGCCATGCTGCTGGCAGATCACGGTGCGCAAGTTACACGAATCGAGCGGCCGCAGGGTGATCCGTTTGCCGGCATGGCAGGTTACCGCGTGTGGCACCGGGGCAAGCGCAACGCTGTCCTGGACCTGAAAGACAAGGACGATCACGCGCTGTTCCTGCGGCTGGCGGCAGAGGCGGATGTTCTTGTCGAAAGTTTTTCCCCGACGGTGACCGAGCGGTTGGGCATCGACTACCAGGCTCTTGCCAAGATCAACCCGCGGCTGATCTATTGTTCGATCACTGCCTATGGCGAAGGCACCCCCGATCAGGACCGGCCCGGTTATGACGCCTTGGTGGCAGCGCGCAGCGGCCTTCAGTATGAACAGCGTGGCTGGCCTGAAGGTGCGGTCAATCACATGCTCGGTCGGGATGACCCGTTTGCCGATGTCGAGATCCCCCGCGACAATGTGCAGGGCGCCGACAGGGAGGGGCCGCTGTTCGTATCTTCGCCGTGGCCAAGCCTTGGCGCGTTCTTTTCAGCATCGCTGGGCATTGCAGCGGCGCTGTTCGCACGCGAGCGCAGTGGCCGAGGGCAGCGGGTCACGACATCCCTGCAGCAAGGCGCAATGGTCTGCGCCAGCGGTGTGTGGCAGCGGATGGAAGACCCCGATGCCGAGGGCTTTGATACCTGGATCATGAATGCGCGCTCACCCAAAGGCCATTTTCAGGGCGCTGACGGCGCATGGCTTCACAACTGGGTGCCAAATCCGCGTTTTATTCTTGAATCTTCCAAAGGCGATACTCTGGATGCGACACCCGACCTGACGGTGCAGAACGATCCGGACCGGTTCGGAATAGGTCCCGAAGAACTGCTGGTGATGGCGCATTATCAGCCGATCCTGGCTGAAGCGATCCGCAAGTTTCCGGTTTCGCAATGGGTTGACGCTGCTGCCAAGGCGGAGGTGACGATGCAGCCCTGCCGGTCGGTGGAGGAATCGCTGATGGATCCGCTGCTGATTGCCGATGGCTGTGTCACCACCGTGGAAGATGCGGATCATGGCCCCATCAATCAGGTGGGTATCTCCTATCGGCTGGAGACCAGCCCTGGCGTGGTGCCGGGCCCGGTAAGGGAACGCGGTGCTGACACCGAGATGGTCAAGGCGCATGCCGCGTCGCTTGCCGACCCGGTAGTCAAGACCGCGGCGGCGGCAAAGCCGGCGCTGCCGCTGGCGGGTGTCCGGGTGATCGATCTGGGGCTGGCGATTGCCGGGCCGTTCGGGTGCCAGCTGCTCGGGGATCTGGGTGCCGATGTCATCAAGGTGAACACCCTGTGGGACATGTACTGGCATCGTACCCACATTGCCTACATGGCGAACCGCAACAAGCGGTCCATTGCGCTGATGCTCAAGCACCCCAAGGCAATAGAGGCGCTGCACCGCCTGATCGCAACAGCCGACGTGGTGCAGCACAACATGCGCTATGGCGCGGTGGAACGTCTGGGGCTCGATTACGCGAGCCTGAAGGAGCGTTATCCACGGCTGGTCTATTGCCACTCGCGCGGCTTTGAAAAGGGGCCGCGCATGAACCTGCCGGGCAATGATCAGACTGGCGCGTGTCTTGCCGGCATCCAGCATGAGGATGGGGCGCTGCATACAGGAGAGGGGTTCCCGTTCTGGTCGCTGACTTCACTTGGTGACACCGGCAATGGTTTCCTTAGCGCGATCGGGATCTGCAATGCGCTGATGGACAGGGAGCGCACCGGGAAGGGCCAGTTTGTCGACACCTCGATCATCAATGCAGCGTTGCTGAACACCAGCTATGCTTTTGCGACTGCGGACGGGCAGGCGGTGGACCGGCCTCGGATCGACGCGCTGCAAACAGGGTTTGGACCGTTCTATCGCCTCTATCGAAGCGGCGATGGCAAATGGCTGCAGGTGGCAGCAATTACCGACGCCCAGAAGGCTGCCTTGAGCAGGATCATCGGGTCCGACGCAGAGGCTGCGTTCGCGCAGGTCTCTGGGGAACAGATGCTGCAAAAACTGGCATCGTCCGGTGTTCCGGCAGAATTGTCCGATGCGCAGGCGAGCCGGAAGTTGTTTGACAACGCAACATACAAGGAGCGGGGCTGGACAGCGCGGTATCGGCACCGTGATGTCGGCATGCTCGACCAGATCGGCGTGAGCTACAACCTCTCCGACGCACCATTTGTCGAGCACATCCCGCCGATGATCGTGGGCGATGCCACAGCGGCGCTGCTTGCCGAGATTGGCTATTCGGATGAGGAAATCGACACATTGGCACAGGAAACGGCGATCCTGTGCGATCCACCGCGCGCCGGACAAAAGGAGCTTGCCAGCCCATGGGGAATGTAGAGAATCTGGGACGGCGTCCCGATCCTGTCGTGCGTATCGACAGCGCGTTTTTCTGGGAGGCGTGCGAGCGCGGTGAGTTCGTTGCGCAAAAGTGCTGCGGTTGCGACCGGCTCTGGCATCCCCCGCGAGGCATGTGCCCGGTGTGTCACTCGACGCAAAAGACCACGGCACCGCTGTCAGGCCGCGGTCGGGTGATGAGCTTTGCCATGCCCGTGCATCCGCCAGCCTATGGTTTTGACGAACCGCCGATCCCCGCATTGATCGAACTTGAGGAAGGCTTGCGGTTTGTCGGCACGCTGGTCGCGGTGGAGCCGGACGATGTCGTCATCGGCATGCCAGTGAAGGTCGGATTTGCCGCTACTACAGGAGGCAAGGCCGTTCCTGTCTTTCATCCGGCAGGAGAACACGCATGAGCAGGAAGGCCGTTATCGCCGGTATCGGACAGACCGAGTTCTCCAAGAAGTCAGGCCGTTCGGAACAGCAGCTTGCGGCAGAATGTGTCACTGCTGCCTGTGTCGATGCGGGGTTTGATCCACGTCAGATCGACGGGATGATCACATTTGCCCTCGATCATTCCGACGAAGTGGACGTGATGCGATCGACAGGGGCGCAGGAGGTCAAATATTCGGTGCGCCTGCCGCAAGGCGGGGCAGCCAGCGTTACCACAGTCGTTCACGCCAGAAATGCAGTGGAATCGGGCATGTGCGACGCGGTGGTGATCTGGCGCGCCATGAACGAGCGGTCGCAATACCGCTTCGGGCAGCCGAGCCAGACGATCGACCCCGACGCGCACTCCTCTACCTTCATGGAGTGGTGTTTTCCGTTCGGTGCGCAGACCCCTGCCGCCTGGGAAGTGCTGTCCTGCGGCACCTATCTCGACACTTTTGGCGTCACAACCGAGGATCTTGGCCGGATCGCCGTTATCCTGCGTCAGAACGCCGCGACCAACCCGCTGGCCCAGTTTTACGGGCGACCCATCACGCTGGATGATCATCAGCAGTCGCGCTGGATCGTCAAACCCTGGTTGCGCCTGCTGGATTGCTGTCAGGAATCCGATGGTGGCGTCGCCCTTCTGGTTACGACCGAAGAGCGCGCGCGTGATCTGCGCCAGAAGCCGGTGAAGGTGCTGGGCGCGGAATATGCCTTCTGTTTCAATCATGAAATCATCAGCGATTTCTACGAAGGCGACCTGACCCGGCTTGCCAACAGCGAGGCCGTTACGCGCCGGTTGACCGCCTCGGCAGGAATTGCCCCGCGCGATACGGATGTCGCGATGATCTACGACAATTTCACACCGCAGATACTGCGGCAACTCGAAGGGTTTGGTTATTGCGGCAGAGGCGAAGCAAAGGAATACGTCGCCGACGGACATCTGGCCCTTGATGGCAAGACTCCACTCAGTCCGAACGGCGGGTTGCTGGGCGAGGCATATATTCACGGCATGAACAACATAACCGAAGGCGTGCGACAGTTGCGTGGCACGGCGTCCAACCAGATCGCGGGGGCGAGCACCGCCTTTCTGGCATCCGGCGTGGCCGGTGCAATCCTGGGAGTTTGAGCGAAGATGAAGAACACAGTGAAAGCAGGGACCAAACTCGACAGCGTGGTGTGCGAAACGCAGATCATGGCGTTGCGCGTGCCCGAAGAAGATCTGGACATCTGCTGCGGCGGCAGCCCGATGGTGACAGGCGGCGCAAAGCAGGGAGAGCCTGCGGCAGGGTTCGACACCGGCACGCTGGCTGGAAAACGCTACGTGGACGAAGCTGAAACCATGGAGTTTCTGTGTACGCGCGGTGGCGCGGGCAGTCTGACTGTAAATGGCGTCCCGCTGGGCCAGAAGCAGGCCAAGAAACTGCCGTCATCTGACTGACCGCGCGCCATGAACCTGTTTCTCATCCTGCAGATGGCAGCCGATGCTATGCCGCATCGTATCGCCATGGTTTCCGGAAACGACCGGCTCAGCTTTGCAGATCTCCATCGGCTGGCAACCGGCGCTGCGCATCTTGCAGGACACGGTCGCAAGATCGCTTATCTGGCCGAAAACTCCGCTGCTGCGCCTGTCGCGCTGTTTGGCGCGGCGTGGGCCGGAGCGGCTTATGTGCCCATCAATTACCGGCTTGCCGGAGAAACAACAGCAGCGCTGCTGCGGCGTCTTGGCCCGCACCTGCTGATCGCAGATCCACGGCAGCAAGATGATAGCCGCGAATGCATTGCGCCTGCTGCCTTCATCGCCGCGTGTGCCGCCGCTGCAGCAGACGGTCGGGAGCCTGCGCAAGCAGAGGGCGGGATTGCGGTGGAACTTTTCACCAGCGGCACGACGGGCCCACCAAAGGCCGCAATATTGCGGCATGACAATCTGCTGGCATATATTCTTGGTGCGGTTGAGTTCATGGGGGCAGCAGAAGACGAGGCAACCCTGGTCACTGTGCCGCCATATCACATCGCCGGAATTTCAGCTGTTTTGAGTTCTGCTTACGCCGGGCGCAGGATCGTGCAATTGCCAAGCTTCACGCCTGAGGCATGGGTCAGACTTGCTCGTGAAGAACAGGTAACCCAGGCATTCGTCGTGCCAACGATGCTGCAGCGCATCGTCGCCTTTGCGCGGCAGAACGGCGGGCTTGAACTTCCGCGACTTTCCGCGATTGCCTACGGGGGCGGGAAAATGCCCCAGTCGGTCATCGAGGCGGCGATGGAGCTGCTGCCCGATGTGGCCTTTACAAATGCTTACGGGCTGACGGAGACAAGCTCGACCATTGCTTTGCTTGGCCCGGAGGATCATCGCGCTGCCGCCACTGCGACCGATCCGCAGGTGCGGCGCCGTATCGCGTCGGTTGGCAGGCCGTTGCCCGGTCTGGAGATCGAGGTGCGGGGTCAGGACGGCGCTTGCGTCGCTGTCGGCGAGATCGGCGATCTTTATGTCAGAGGCGATCAGGTCAGCGGAGAATATCATGAGACAGGCTCCTTGTGTGACGCCGATGGCTGGTTTGCCACCCGCGATCGTGCGTCTTGTGACGCAGAAGGTTTCCTGTTTCTGGACGGGCGCGCCGATGACGTGATCGTCAAGGGAGGGGAGAACATTTCGCCTGGAGAGATCGAGGATGTGCTAGCGGCGCATCCTGCGATTGCCGAAGCGGCGGCGGTGGCGATTCCTGACGAGGAGTGGGGCGAAGCAATTGGGCTGGCCGTGGTAATTCACGACGGCGCCATGGCTCCTGCGACAGCCGAACTGGCCGATCTCATCCGTTCGAACCTGCGGTCCAGCAGAGTGCCGAGCGTGATCCGCTATTATCCGCAACTCCCTTACAATGAAACTGGCAAGCTGTTGCGGCGGGAGATCAGCGCCATGCTTGCCGACCCTGCATGAGCGATCATCCGGCGCTTGCCTGGCGCCGGGCAGGACTGATGGAAGTGACCGGACACAGAGCCGGCGACCCGCTGGTGTTCCCTGCCGATCTCACGGGTGCCGCTGACCGTATGATTGACGCCTTGCGGCTGATGGCGCCTGACCGCTGCTGCCTGCCGCAAAGCGGCGCAGCGCTGCTCGGCGAGCGGGCGCGGCTGCTTTGCCTGGAGCGCAATGGTCGCCAGTCGGCGAACGGTTCGTGCCATCTGTTCCGCGCAAAGGGAGGGTGGATCGCGGTCAATTTGGCCAGACCTGATGACATGGACATGATGCCGGCCTGGTTGCAGCAGGAGGCAGGATCGCAGGAACAGATCGCGGCGGCGATAGCCGTGCAGGATCCTTGCAAGCTGGAGGCTCGTGGGCGGGAAATGGGACTGCCGGTGGCGTGTCCGGGCACGCCTGCCGACATGCCTGCCGATCGCCTGCCGCCAACACGATACGGGAACAAGGATGAGGCGCGCAGACCGCCACTGGTGGTTGATCTGTCGACGCTGTGGGCAGGGCCGCTTGCAGGATCATTGCTCGCGATGATGGGCGCCGACGTCGTTAAGGTCGAGAGCCAGGGGCGACCCGATGCCGCAAGGTCGGGCAATGCTGCTTTCTTCGACCTTCTGAATGCCGCCAAGAAAAGCATCAGCCTCGATTTTTCGACCATTTCAGGACGCGACGCACTGTTGAAGCTGATCGAGGCCGCCGACATCGTGATCGAATCCGCGCGGCCCCGTGCGCTGGAGCAGCTTGGCATCTTTGCGGAGCAGATCTTGCAGAAGCACCCGGGCAAGGTATGGCTCGCCATTTCAGCATATGGCAGGCAGGGTGCGGCGGCAAACTGGGTCGGGTTTGGTGACGATGCCGCCATGGCAGCGGGCAGCGGTTGGGCCATGCATTCGGCGTGGCAGGAGATGCTTTTCGCTGGCGACGCCATTGCCGATCCGCTTGCCGGGCTAAGCGGGGCATGTGCAGCCTGGCAAAGCTGGCGCCAAGGCGGAGGAGAGCTGCTGTCCGTGTCTCTGGCCGGAACGATTGCTACCATTTTGCGCGACGATGAACCGGCGGGAGATCGTACGCGGGCAGAACAGTGGCAAGCTCTTGCGATCGCGGACACAGAGCCGCTGTACCCGTTACGTGATGCGCCCTGCCGGGCAGCCCCCGTCGGGCAGGACACGCATGCGGTGATGAGCGCCCTTTTGGCAAGCGCATGCTGATTTGCCGGGCTGATGTCATGGGCCGACGGCGCGATGTGCGGATCCGCGCTGGCCAGATCAGCGAAATAGGACAGTTGCGGCCTTCCGCAAGCGAGCAGGTGCTCGATGCAGCAGGTGGCGCATTGCTGCCAGGCCTGCACGACCATCACATTCATCTCAACGCCTGCGCAGCGGCACGCCAGTCGGTGTCATGCGGGCCGCCAGATGTTGCCTCTGCGGAGGATCTGGTGGCCGTGCTGGTTCATGCGCCGGGAACGGGCTGGCTGCGGGGAATTGGCTGGCATGCCTCGGCAACAGGGGAAATCGACCGGCACTGGCTCGATCGCCATGGACCAGACCGTCCCATACGGATCCAGCATCGCGGCGGGCGCATGTGGATCGTCAACAGCCTGGCAATGGAGCAGATGCAGATTGCAGAACCGGCAGACGGGCGGTTGATCGACCATGATGCGGCGCTGGCTGCTGCCCGCACCCAGGTGCCCGACCTTGCAACGCTTGGCAGGGAGCTTCTTCGATATGGCATCACTGGCGTCACCGATGTGACGCCGCGCAACGATGACAGCGATGCAGAACATTACGCCCGTTCCGGCATGGCGCAGCGCATCGCCGTGATGGCAGGCCCGCAGATGCGTGATGGCGGAAGCAGCGGATTGCCGGTGGTGGCGCGCAAGCTTCATTATCACGATCACGACCTTCCATCTCTTGCCAGGCTTGTTACGGTAATCGCGGCCGAGCACGAGCGTGACCGTCCTGTCGCCGCACATTGCGTGACACAGGCAGAACTCTGGCTCACCCTTGCCGCGATGGAGGAGGCGGGATGTCACGCAGGCGACCGGATCGAACATGCCGCCATCTGTGACGAGGAGGCGCTTGCCACCATCCGAAGGCTCGGGATCACCGTCGTTACCCAGCCGTTATTTCTGCAGGAACGGCAGGCAGCCTATCGCAGCGAGGTTCCCGGTTATCAGCATGCCGATCTGTGGCGGCTGGGTTCGTTCCTTCGTCATGGTGTTGCGCTTGCCGCCGGAAGCGATGCACCGTTTGGCGGCATCGACCCATGGCATGCAATGGCTGCGGCATGTCGCCGGCCTGAGGGGTTCGGTACCGACGAAGCGATATCTCCTGAAGCTGCATTGGCTTTATATACCAAGCCTCTGCATCACGCCGGTGCGCCGCCAAGGCAGGTTAGCGAAGAAGCGCAGGCCGATCTGTGCCTGCTGACGCAAGCATGGGGTGCGGTGCGGCAGGATCTCGCCGGCGCATGCGTGCGTGCCACTATTGCCGGTGGCCGCCTTGTTTATCAGCTCAAAGCGTCCAACAACCCCCATGAATGGGCCTGAGCCGCCCTTACTCGAGCCATTGACAACGCCAGCCACACCAGCCGGTGCCGACCGATCCGGCGCGCAATGCTCACTGTCCCGCCAGCACCTGGAAGAAGGCCGTAGGACAGTTCCGGCAGTTGGAACCAGGCCTTGCGACTGGCAGTGACGCGATGGGCGAAAGCTGCCATTTCGATCCCCGCGCCAATAGCGGGGCCGTTCATGTGGACGACGAGCCTTGGGCCAAGTTGCAGCAATCGCTGCGCAGGCAAGCGCAAGGTGCGGACCCAGTGCGCCACTGCCGCATCCTTGGTTGTCCCAAATTCGCGTAACGATCCTCCGCTGCTGAACATCTTGCCGGCTCCGGTCAGGACGACCTGGCAGATGCCGCGATCCAGCACTGCCAGGTCGAGTGCTTCGCAAAGGGCATCGCGCATGGCGACATCGATCTTGTTGTGTTCATCAGGTCTGTTCAGCGTCAGATGCAAGCTTGACCTCTCCTGCCTGATGAGGAGCGGCGCACGAGCTGGCGGACCGGCCGCTGAGCGCGATCCGGTATCGGACAGCCATCTTTTGAATTCCAACCCCTGCTGCAAAGTGGCAAATGCCATGCTCTCGGCAATCAGCGCAGCTTGCGGCGACATGCTTTGGGTCATGCGCATCAGTTGCACGAGCACCATGGCCGCAAGCGGAGCCTTGTGTATCGCGGTTGCCACACGCACAATATCACGTCGCTCGACATGGGTGTCGCAGGCCGGATCGAACTTCCCCAAGCCAAGAACCGGGCATGGCAGAGCCGCGACGGCCTGTTCATCAAGCGCTCCGGCGTCAGTATCGACAAGGAGATACGGATGCGGACTGCCTGGTCCGCAGTCCGCCGGATCCAGCCAGCACAGATCAGCCGGAGCGAGGGGTTTAACAGTTTGCAGCATGCGGTCGTAATCTTCAGGCAGATGCGTTTGAACTGCAAAGTTGCCACCATTTTGGATTTGACAGCAACTCATTTCTGAACGAATATCAGAAAACGGTTCGGAAATTATGCTATCACCTGACTCACCCTCAAGCGGCGATGCGAATGAAGCCCGCACATCAGTTGGTCGTCCCCGGCTGCTGACGCGGGAAGCTATTCTCGATGCTGCGGTGGAGTTGGGTTTGGAAGCACTGACAATGAAGCGGCTGTCGGCACGTTTGGGAACAGGCGCTGCAACACTTTACCAATATTTCGAAAATAGAGACGCGCTGATGCGAGCCGCGGCGCTTCACGCGTTCAAAGGCATGCGGCTGCCGCGCGACGAGGGCCAGCACTGGAGCGCATTTGCACGCGACCATGCGCATGTCATGCAGGGCATTCTCGTCGAGAACCCGACAGCAGTGACGCATTATCTGCAGGCGGATTATGGCTTCGAGGTTCAGTTCGAACTGATCGAACATTTCCTCGCCGCGATGCAGAAGCGCGGTTTTCTGGCGCAAGACGGAATGAAGTTGCTGCGCGCGATCACGATGGCCAGCATGTATTGTGCAATCGAGATCAATCGGGAGCGGGCTTTTGCGACCCGCGGTGATGATCCGGCCAGTGTTCTTGACCGACAGCTTCTGGCTGCTGGCGAGGATGATCTGCCTTTTGCGCATGCGGTCCGCGACCAGCTGCTCATGCCTGCCGAAAGCCTGCTCGACGAGTTTTTGAATCCCATTTTCAGGGACATCGCCTGGCAGCGCGAGGAATCGCCCAAAGACATCGAACAGGTGGCAAACATGACCCCCTGACTGGTTTGACCCGAACAATCCTGGAGAGGATGTATGGACAGTTTCAAGAACAAGAATGTTGTGATTACCGGCGCCGGATCAGGTGTGGGCCGTGCGCTGGCGCACCGCTTCGCCAGGGAAGGCGCCAATCTCCTGCTTGCCGATATCGAAGAGGATCGCGTGAAATCCGTTGCCGACCAGATCGGCGACGCTGCCGAGGGAATGCGGCTTGACGTGACTGATCGCGCCGCTGTTTTCGCCATGGCAGACATGGCGTTCGGCCGGTGGGGGCATGTTGATGCGGTATTCAACAACGCCGGAGTCGGCGGCGGCGGCGGTGCGACCAATTGGGTAACGCCGGAAAAGGCGTATCGCTGGGCCTTCGAGGTAAACTTTTTCGGCCCGCTGCACGGCCTGCATGCTTTTCTGCCGCGCATGGTCGAGCGTGGTGAGGAGGCAATCATCTCTGCCACCTCGTCTGGCGCAGGCATTGTCTTTCCGCCCATGAGCCACGCTTATTCCGCGTCCAAGGCGGCGCTGATCGCTCTTTGGGAAACGACGCAGCACCAACTTGACATGAACAGTTCGCTGGTGAGGGCAGCGCTGCTGTTTCCCGGGCCGCATGTTGTCAATTCCGACCTGATGAATTCTCAACGCAATCTGCAGGCGCAGTATGACGATCCTGCCTTGCGGGCTGGCAGCGGCATCAATTCCATCGAATCCTTCCAGGCAACAATGAAGATGGTGA
Organism: Croceicoccus esteveae; assembly: GCF_031846435.1. Classification (NCBI taxonomy): domain Bacteria; kingdom Pseudomonadati; phylum Pseudomonadota; class Alphaproteobacteria; order Sphingomonadales; family Erythrobacteraceae; genus Croceicoccus; species Croceicoccus esteveae. Next base: position 77,908 of record NZ_JAVRHS010000002.1, on the reverse strand, counting down.
TCGGACATGAAGTCGATCTGACGGAACCGGAGGATTTTGCTGATTATGTACATGACGCGGTGCTGGACGATAAGTTCTGGGTGCTGCCGCTGACTGACAAGACAAAGCAGGCGATCCGGCTTCGAACTGAAGAGATGCTGACGCAGAGCCATCCCACAATTCCTCAGATGATGTAGGTGCCGCTATGAACGACATGACCGCCACAGGGCTGATCCCCGACGAGTACCAAAAGACGTTCAATCGTCTGCAGGAGCGCAGCGTTGCGCTCGGGGCCAGCACTGCACAGGAGCGGGCCGCAAAAATCAGGCAGCTGTACCGGGCTGTATACGATCTTCGTCACGAGATCAGCCGTGCGGGCCAGAAAGAACTGGGCATGGACGGCAAGATGCACCTGGTGCCGATGAAGGGTGAGGTTGAATTCGTCTGCGAGCGGCTTGCAGGGTGGATGGCGCGCGAAGACGTGGAGGACGTACTCGCCTTGCAGGGCCGCAAGGCATATGTCCTGCATGAACCCAAGGGTGTGGTGCTTCACCTTGCTGCGTGGAACAGTCCGGTTCTCATAGCGCTGTCCCCGCTGATCGGCATGATTGCTGCAGGCAACGCAATCGTGGTCAAGCCGTCCGAGATCACTCCCAGAAACGCCGAGCTGGTGCGCAAGATCATCGACAAGGCTGAACTTGGCGATGACATCGAGGTCGTGACTGGCGGACCCGAAGCAGCCGAGGCGCTGCTGCGTCTGCCGTTCAATCACATCTGCTACGTCGGCAACAATCGCATAGGCAAGCTGGTCATGAAGGCAGCGGCTGAGCATTTTGCCGGCGTGACGCTGGAGATGGGCGGCAAGAACCCGGTGATCGTCGCTGCAGACGCGGATATCGAGGATGCCGCAGCCAAGCTTGCTTTTGCGCGCAATCTGATCGCGGGGCAGGTGTGTCTTGCGCCCGATTACATCCTGGTCGACGAGACAGTGAAAGATGCCTTCACAGAGGCGCTCACCAGAAATCTGTCGCGCATGTTCGATCCCGAAGGCAAGGGTGCGCAGCATTCGAAGGATCTGGCCCGCATCGTCAACACCCGTCATGCCGAACGTATCAAGCAGCTTGTTGATGATGCCGTGGCGAAGGGCGCGAAGGTCCTGCACGGCGGTGCTTTCGATGTGGAGCAGCGGTTCGTCGCGCCGACGGTGATCAGCGAGGTCACCGACGACATGGACATCGCGCATGAGGAAATTTTTGGCCCCGTGCTGGTGGTCAGCGGCTTTACCCAGCGGCAGGATGCGATTGCGCAGATCGCCAAAAGACCCAAGCCGCTGGGGCTTTATATCTTTACCGCCTCACGTGAAACCGCTGACTGGTATGTGGCACATACCCGGGCGGGCACCACGGTGATCAACAATGCGGTGGTCCAGGCAAACATTCCGACCTTGCCGTTTGGAGGGGTCAACCACAGCGGGATCGGAAGGATCGGCGGACATGCCGGCTTCAAGGAGTTTTCCAATCCCCGGTCGATTGTGGAAGATGCCTTCAACCCGGCTGAAGGTCCGCCAATGAATTATCCGCCATTTGCGGCAGAAACAGGAATGTTCATCGACATGTTGCTGACGCCGAGCGACTGATTCCGCGAAGCGATAATGCAGTCCTAACAGGAGCAGGAAAACGCTGATGGCAACCGCTGCAATCAAGGACGACGATCCGCGGATCGATGCAAAGCGCGACATACCGGAGGTGTCGGGCATTCCGCTGGTGGGCAACACCTTGGAAATGTCGCGCGATCCGGCGGCATTTTTCCTGCGTGCCTACAGGGAGTACGGTCCTGTTTACAGGGTCAACGTGTTCGGCAGGCGCACGATCGTTATTGCCGGCCCCGAGGCAGGCATGTTCATGACCACCCGCGAGGGGCGGGACAGTCTGCGGTCAAAAGAGTTCTGGGGCGATTTCGTCAACTTCCATGGCGCGTCCAAGACGCTGACGGGCGAGGATGGTGAAAACCATGAGAAAATGCGCCGGATCATGCGTCATGGCTTTTCCAAAGCCGCAGTGGCCGGGCAATACCACCGCCTGGTAGAAATTACGGACGAAGCAATCGCACGCGACTGGCTGTCTCGTGCGCAGGTGCCGGTGGTCGAGGCCTATCAATATCTGATTGTGCAGCAGCTTGGCGAGATCATGACCGGCAGTGCGCCGCTCGAATATGTCCGTGATATTCGCATCAACATCCTTTATCTGCTGAATACTCTTGTGACCAAGACGCGTCCCAAGTTCATGCTTCACCGCAGTGAGTTTCGTAAGGCCAATGCGCGGGTGAATGAACTTGGCCGTGAAATGATAAAGGATTTCCGCTCCCGCGCCGCTGCCGGAGCTTTACCGAACAACCTTTTGGGCGATGTCATGCGCGCGCATGAGAGCGACCCGGAACTCATTCAGGCTCGCGATCTCGCTCTCTTGCTGACAGGTCCTTATGTGGCGGGGCTGGATACGGTAGCCAACACGATTGCTGCGGCAACTTACGGCATCTTGAAAACACCCGGTGTGCTGGAGCGGGTCCAGCAGGAGGCGGATACGCTTTACGGTCGCGATGTGGTCACCGAACATGATGTTCACAACCTGCCTGCCATCAACGGCGCGATCATGGAGGCAATGCGGCTGTGGCCTATCGCCGTTGCGCAAATGCGCACCGCGACGCGGGACTTCATTTTTGCCGGTCATGTCATTCCTGAAGGCGAAACAATTTACATCGGCACGAGCGTCCCGCATTTCATGCACGAGTTCTTCCCGGATCCGGAGCAATTCAATATCGATCGATATCAGCGGCCCCGCGCAGAACATTTGCAAAAAGGCGCTTATAGCCCGTTCGGTCGTGGGCCCCATTCCTGCCTTGGTCAAAGCCTGGCCGAGGTGCAGATGGCGACCACCATTTCGCGCATCTTTCACCGGCTCGAACTGGCGCTGCCAAGTCCTGACTATGTGTTGAAAACAAAATCTGCGCCGACGCCCGGCCCTTCAATGGATTTCAAAGTAAAAGTTCTGGGGGAGCGAAGGCCGGCTAGAAAGCTCACCCCTGAACCAAGAGAGGAGAAGTAAGATGGCCGATACTGCTGTTGTCGAACGCATCCAGCGCGGAAGCGAGCTTGAACGCTGCCCGTTTCCCATTCCTTACGGCTGGTTCGTGATTGACCTGTCCGAAAATCTGGAAGTGGGAGAAATTCGCAATGTTCAGGCTTTCGACCAGGAATGGGTCATGTTTCGTGGCGAAGACGGCACGGTAGGGATCACCGATCCTTACTGCCCGCATCTTGGAGCGCATCTTGGCAAGGGTGGTACAGTGGAAGGCAACAATATTCGCTGCCCGTTCCACCACTGGGAGTATGACGCACAGGGTTGGTGCAAGAAAATACCCTATGGCAAGGTCATGCCCGGGATCGCCCGCCGCAAGCCAGTGCTGCGGGTGCTGCCCGTGGAAGAGAAATACGGCATGATCTGGTGTTGGTATCATCCGCAGGAACTTGGTCCGATGTTCGACCTTCCGGTGGTGGAAGAACTGGAAAACCCCGACGACCACGTGCCTGTTCGTCACGGGGAGTGGACGATGCACACCTGCATGCAGGAAATTGGCGAAAACGGCGTCGATTTTGCCCATCTGAAATTCCTGCACGGATCACCGATAATTCCGCCGGGGACCTGCAAGCTTGATGGTCACCATTTCGAGTTCGACATCGGAGAAGGCTACATTTGCGGCAAGTATTACGGCCCCGGGGCGCAGGTCGTCCGTCACACCAAGGACGGCGTTTCCATGCTGATGTTCTCCACTCCGCTTCCGATCGGCCGAGAAGAAACATTGTCACGAATGCACTTCACCTTCCGCAATTATGCAGAAGGGACTGCGGAGCGTACACTTGCGGAGCATCTTTACCAGCATTCCATCGGCGAGGCGGACGGCGAAGATTCGGCAGGGTTCGAGTCTGTCGACATGATCGTTTGGGACAACAAGAAATATCGTCCCCAGCCGCTTCTGTGCGACGGTGATGGACCGATCCTCAAGTGGCGCCAGTGGTATAGCCAGTTCTACGTCGATGATCAGCCCGCCAGCGTAAATGCAGTGGCTGCGGAATAGCAGATGATGCGGCGGCGATCAGGTTCTGAAACGCCGCCGCCAGTTTAACAGGGGTGAAACAATGGGACGACTGAGCGGCAAGACCGCGATCATCACAGGTGCGGCGCGGGGGATGGGGGCAGTCACTGCCCGCCTCTTCGTCAACGAAGGAGCGAAGGTAGCTCTTGGCGATGTGCTTGATGGGACTGCACTGGCACAAGAGCTTGGCGAAAATGCGCTGTTCTGCCAGCATGATGTCACCAGCGAGGCTGCCTGGGCAGACCTCATCGGGCAGGCAAACGCGCGGTTCGGGCCGGTAGATATCCTGGTCAATAATGCAGGCATGGTCCACTTCACCGCTATTGAAGAACTTGATCCTGATGAAGCGCGTCGTGTCATCGACGTGAACACGATCGGCGCTATGATCGGCGCAAAGCACGTCGTCCCGCAGATGGTAGAGGCGGGCAAGGGTGTCATCATCAACATCAGCAGCGTCGATGGCCTTCGCGGATGCAATGGTCTGAGCGTCTATACCGCCAGCAAATGGGCGTTAAGAGGTTTGACGAAGTCACTGGCGATGGAGCTTGCCCCGCGCGGTATCCGTGTGGTCAGCGTTCATCCCGGCGGCGTTGACACGCCGATGGGCAACGCACGGGGACTGACAGGAGACGAGCGCAATACCACGTTCAAACGCGTCCCGATGCAAAGGATTGGCGAGCCTGAAGAAATTGCTCGTACAACATTATTCCTGGCAAGCGACGATGCCAGTTACATAACCGGTGCCGAGATTGCGGTGGACGGTGGCTGGACAGCGGGCATCCTGCTCAACGTGCTGCCGGGTGCTCCCGAGGGGTTGGGAGCTTAACCGCATAAGGCGCGGCGACGCAGGGTACGACATGCGTCACCAAAAGTGAATTTGTTAATGTGGATCAGCGATACGGTTAAATGTGGTTTGATGTCGGCAAAGACCGATACGAAATGGGGATGCGAAGATGAAAACATGGAACTTGTATTCAGCGGCCGCTTCGGTGATCGCTATGGTCGCAGCCTCTGCTCCCGCAATTGCGCAGACTTCTCCCGCTGACCAGCAGGTCCGGCTGGATGAAATCGTCGTCACTGCGCAAAAACAGGAGCAGCGTCTTCAGGACGTGCCAATCTCCATTGCAGCGTTCGACGAAGCTGCTCTTGAAACGAACCGCATTGAAGGGTTCGAAGATCTGGCCCAGTTTACGCCTGGTCTTTATGCCGTCCCCAGTGCTGCTGACAGCAATGGCTTGCGGTTTACCATTCGCGGGGTCGGCGTGACTGATCCGCAGCTTGGTCTCGATAGCAAGGTCGCGCTTTACGTCGACGGGCTGTATATCGGCAAAACGCCAGGGCTTGCGTTCGACTCCCCCGATATTGCTCGCATCGAAATCTTGAAGGGGCCGCAAGGTACGCTTTACGGGCGCAATGCCGTTGCAGGAGCGATCAACATCATTCCGGCAAGGCCCCAAGGTGGTGAAATCTTTGGCGAAGCGTCGGCCGAATACGGGCGGTTCAACGAAATGCGTTTCGATACCGCTGTCAATATGCCAGCAGGCGAATTTGGTGGCATCCGCGTCTCCGGCATCTATGCCAAGCGCGATGGCTGGGTTGAAAACACCGGCCTTGGCAAGGATCTGGCAGCTTACGAACGTTACGGTGGTCGCATTGCCTTTGGCGCAGACCTTACACCTGCGTTACGCGTGGATGTGGCGGGCGATTACAGTGAGTCCAGAAACACACCTTATTATTATCAATATCTGGCTGGCACGGCGGCTCCCAATGCGATCTTTGCTCCGGCAATCCAGACTTTCTCCGGCCGCAACGATGAAGTGAATACGTCGTTTGACGTAGAAGACGGCTTGGTGAAGAACTATGGTTTTGTCACCAGAGCCGATTGGGATTGGGCGGAGGACCATCAGCTCAGTTTCGTCGGAGGGTGGCGCGGGGCTGACGCGCGGCGTGCCGTGGCGCTTGCGCCCGATGCGAATATTGCCGTGCTCAACGGAATATTGAATGCCGATCTTGATCAGAACCCGGCGAATGGATCATTCTCGATAAACGATACTTTCCGTGCCTTGCCCAGTCTGTTAAGCATCATCGGCGTCGATGTGCGCCCCGACTATTTTGTCGGGGCTCCGCCTGCAGCCGTCACGGGGCTGTTCACCACGCCCCCTGGTGGAGCGCCAACGCTGGACGATCATGAACAATACAGCCTGGAGTTGACTGCCAATGGCAGCTTTGCCGATGATCGCTTTGAATACACAGCGGGACTCTATTACTTCAACGAGGACACATCGACAGGTGAACCGACCATTCGCTTCGGCGACGGGCAGGAATATCTCAGCCTGCTCCCGGTGCTTGGGCCAGCGCTAACCGGTCTTGGGTTGCTTGGCGCACTGCAAACCCCGGGACTGCCACCTGAACAGCAGGCAGCCTTGCTCCAGCAGGCACAAGCACAGGCGCGACAGGCAGCTGCAATCCTGGGCGGCGCACGCCTCTCCTCCAGCAATTTTCTGACCATCGACACAGAGGCGTACGCAGCCTACGCCCGGTTGACCTGGAACCTGACCGAGCGTCTGCGCCTGATTGGTGGCCTTCGTTACTCAACCGAAACCAAAAGTGCGTTTAATCGGACAAAAAGTCCGTTTTTCTTCGATGACACGGATTTGCTTGGTCGGCCGATCCTGCCAAACATTATCAATGATCGCGATTTTGACAGTTTCGATCCCAGTTTCATCGTGGAATTCGAGCCACGTGACGACATGCTGATTTACGCAAGTCGCAGTGAGTCCTTCCGGTCAGGAGGGTTCAATGCAGTTGCACTGGCCCCCCGCATCGAAGGAGAAACGTTTGGCAGCGACTTCCTGTTCGATAATGAAGAGATCACCGCTTACGAAGTGGGTATCAAAAGTGATCTGTTCGACCGTCGGCTCCGGTTCAATGCGGCAGGTTATTTTTACCAGCTTACCAATGAACAGACTTCGATCATTCTCGATATTCGTAATCCGGTCGCCCGAAGCGTGGTTAACGCAGACACGGACATCTGGGGCGGCGAGGTTGAGCTTGCGTACGCGCTGACGCAGGGGCTGACCATTGCGGGGAACTACTCCTACACCGATGGCGATGCTGACCCGCTGATCAATCCGCTGACAGGAGTTGCTGAAGCACGTCCTAACCTGTTTGCCGCGCCGAAGAACAGCTATGCATTGTCTGCCGATTACCGGGGTACGATGAACAGTCGCACCGATTTTTTCGCACACGTCGACTTCAATCACAAGGATTCTACCGAGCTCACTACCGGCGCGTTTCTGACAAACCAGAACCTGGTCAATATGCGGGTAGGGCTGGAACTTGAAACGAAGGCCGGCGGTTCGGTCTATCTTGCTGGTTGGGCGCAAAATCTCACAGACGACAAATACACGATTGACAGTATAAACTTCAGCTCATTTGCAGGTGAGGTGGTGGTCTATGGCACGCCGCGGACTTATGGCGTGACTGTCGGAACGCGCTTCTAACAAAAGGGTCTGAACAGCTTGAGGTGTCGGAGCGGGATCGAAGCTATGCCTTCAATCCCGCTCTCGATATTGCAAGAAGCTTCAGGACTTCTGGTGGAAGAAACATCCATTCCTGATCTACAAGCGCTTGCTGTGTAATCACCTCGCGGGCATGGCATGCAGCAAGTCGCACAATAGTCGTTCTCATGGAAGACGCCAACGCGTGAAGCCACAGCATGAAGACATTTCCCGGTCACCTCAAGACGCTGCATCGGCAGAGGATGATCAAGCTACTGAAGCTGAAAAAGCAGAGCCTGGAATCTGGCGGGTAGAGAATGCAACCCGCGCCTCGGTCATAATTGATGCCGCCGATTATTTTGCACATATGCAGCAAGTCATGATGTGTGCCAACAAGCGCATCTTGCTGATTGGTTGGGATTTCGACACGCGCATCGCATTGGGAAGGGGGCGAAAATGGTGGCAATTGTTCAACAAGGAGCATCCGCCCCGCCGACTTGGCAACTTCATTATCTGGCTGGCAAATCGCAATCCTGACCTGGAAGTTAGAGTTCTCAAATGGAATGTCGGTGCGTTAAAGGTGCTGGTCCGCGGGTCGATGATGGTCGATATGTGGCGCTGGTGGCGCCATAAGCGGATCCACTTCAAGCTTGACGGTGCCCATCCGATCGGCTGTTCGCATCATCAGAAGATCGTGGTCATCGACGACACTATTGCCGTTTGCGGCGGCATCGACATGACAGCCGATCGATGGGATACGCGCGATCACATCGACGACGATCCGCGTCGCAAGCAACCTGGCGGGCATGCCTATGGTGCGTGGCACGACATGACCATGATGGTGGAAGGCGACGTGGTGCGGGCGCTGGAGGATCTTGGTCTGTCGCGGTGGTACACGGCAGGCGGGGAAAAGCTGGAACCTGTAGAACCGCAAGAAAGTTCGGCATGGCCGGAGGGCCTTCGTGCACAGTTTCGGGATGTAGAGCTTGGCATCGCGCGCACAAGGGCGGACTATGACAATGTGCCGGGCATTCGTGAAATCGAACATTTGTTCGTCGAATTGATCAATCGTGCGCGCCACTTCATTTACGCCGAAAGCCAGTATTTCGCGTCGCGCAAGATTGCTGATGCGATCGGTCGGCGAATGACAGAAGACAATCCGCCGGAGATTGTCATCATCAATCCGGAAAACGCAGATGGGTGGCTTGAGCGGCGCGCAATGGATACCGCCCGCGCGCGTCTTGTGACGGCAATTGCCAAATGCGACACCAAGGAGCGGTTTGGTATCTATCTTCCGCAGACCGCCGCCGGGGCGCCGATTTACGTTCACGCCAAGCTGATGATCGTGGACGATGAGATCCTGAAAATCGGATCCGCCAATATGAACAACCGATCGCTTGGGCTCGACAGCGAATGCGATCTGCTGCTTGACGGGGCACGTGCGCGCAATGGACATGCGCATGACCAGATCTCGCGCTTGCGGCATGAATTACTGGCTGAACATTGCGGCTTGGCTGCAGACGCAGTGCCTGGCCTGCTGGAAGAATACGGCTCCATGCATATGCTGATTCGCAATCATCCTCAACCCGGACGCAGTTTGAAACGCTATGTCGTGCCCGATCTGTCCGAAATGGAGAAGACCTTGGCCGACAATGAAGTGCTGGACCCTGAAACGCCGGCGGACATGTTCGAGCCTGTCAGCAAGCGCAGGGGGCTGTTTCGCAACGGCTTGTTGAAAAGGCGCATGCGGCGCTGACGCGCCTGCATCGACAGGAGCGAGGTGCATGCGACATGGTGGCAGGCGCTAAACCAACGCCCGCCACCATGATTATGCATCAGCCAAGCTGTTCCAGCAAATGGTCGGCGCTGCTGACGCTGAAATCGCCAGGCTTTTCGACATTGATCTGGGTTACTGTGCCATCATCGACGATCATGGACCAACGCTGTCCACGCTGGCCCAGTCCGAAACCGCTGCCGTCCATGACGAGATCCAGCGCCTGCGCAAATTCACCATTGCCGTCTGCCAGCATGGTCACGTCGCCCGAACCATCCCGTTCATTCCAGGCTTCGAGCACAAAGGCATCGTTGACTGCCGTGCAGACAATCTCATCGACGCCCTTGCCCTTGATGTCGTCTGCTTTTTCAGCGAAGCCTGGCAAATGCTTGGCAGAGCATGTCGGTGTAAACGCACCTGGCACCGAAAAAAGTGCGATTTTCTTGCCTGCAAAATAATCTCGCGACTGAACCGGCACCGGGCCGTCGGCAGTTGCCTTGACCAGTTTTACATCGGGGATGGCATCGCCTTTGTTGATTGGCATGTTGGTTCCTTCCTTTTTGGCATAATGCTGTCTTCCCTTAGGCGCTCCCTGCCGCCTAAGCAAAGGGGCCCTAACGCAGCGGCATCACGGCGGGCAAGGCAGCGTTTATCATTGCTGCCGAAGATGCCCGTTGCAAACTCGGGAATAATGGTGACATCTGACGCTAGATGCTGCGCCAATATGAACTTGTCGAACGGGTGAAAGCCTATGATGCCGATGCGGATGAGGCCCTGCTCAACCGTGCCTATGTCTACACCCTTCAGAAACACGGCAGCCAGATGCGGGCATCCGGCGACCCTTATTTCAGCCATCCTGTAGAAGTCGCCGGCTTGATGACCGATCTGAAGCTGGACCAGATCACCATCATCACTGCACTGCTGCACGACACAGTGGAAGACACCTTGGCAACGATAGAAGACATCGAAGCCAATTTTGGGCCCGACGTCGCGCGGCTTGTCGATGGTGTGACCAAGCTTTCCAAGATCGAGCAGATGCCCGAGAATGAGCGGGCGGCGGAAAATTTGCGCAAGTTCCTCCTGGCCATGAGCGAGGATCTGCGTGTGCTGCTGGTCAAGCTGGCAGACCGGTTGCACAACATGCGTACCTTGCATTTCATCCGCAATCCGGAAAAGCGCAGACGTATTTCCCGCGAAACCATGGATATCTACGCTCCCTTGGCAGAGCGGGTCGGCATGTACGAATACATGCGAGAAATGCAGCTGCTCGCTTTTGAACAGCTTGAACCTGAAGCTTATGGCACAATCACTGGCCGGCTTGCGCAGATCCGTAGTCAGGGAGGCGGGCAGGTCGATGAGATCGCGCTGAAGATCAAGCAGGCTCTGGCAGAAGCAGGGCTGGAGGTGGAGGTCAGCGGACGCGAGAAACACCCCTATTCCATCTGGAAAAAGATGGCGGAGCGCCACGTAAGCTTCGAACAAATCACCGACATCATGGCATTTCGCGTTGTGACAGAGACGCCACAGGATTGTTACGGCGCCTTGGGCGTACTGCACCGCACCTGGTCGATGATACCCGGCCGGTTCAAGGATTATATCTCCACACCCAAATCGAACGGGTACCGATCCTTGCACACTGCCATGGTCTATGAAAATTCCATGCGCATCGAGGTGCAGATCCGCACGCGCGAAATGCACCGGACCAATGAGTTCGGCCTTGCGGCACATTGGGCATACAAGCAGGGCGACACAGCTCCCGATGGACAGGCTGGCTGGCTGCGCGACCTCATCGAGATTCTCGACACCGCACAGGATGCCGAGGAACTGCTCGAACATGCCAAGCTGGCCATGTACCAGGACCGCATTTTTGCTTTTACTCCCAAGGGCGCACTGTATCAGCTTCCCAAGGGGTCGACCCCTGTAGATTTCGCCTTTGCGGTCCATACCGATCTTGGCTGCGCGGCTGTGGGGGCAAGGATTAATGGTCGGCACATGCCGCTGCGCACCCAGCTGATGAACGGCGATGTCGTCGAGATTATCAAGGGCGGCGATAATGAGCCACAACTCAACTGGCTCAATTTCGTCGTCAGTGGCAAGGCCAAGGCGGCGATCCGCAGATCCCTGCGTCAAAAGGAACGCGAGGAGATGATCCGCATTGGCTCTGAAGTGTACGATTCTGTCATTGCCCGCATGCCTCAGAAGATCGGTCGCAAGGCTTTGCAGGCGGCGCTGAAACGGCTCGGTCTGGCTGATGAAGCCGCATTGATGCTGGCCATCGGCGAAACGCGGATCGGTGAAAAAGAACTGTCGGAAGCGCTCGTTCCGGGAATTGCCGCGACCCTGCCCGAGGACAGCTTCTGGCAGGCGCCACAACGCGCCATTCGCGTGCAGGGTCTAAAAAAGGGAACTGCATTCCAGCTTGCGCCATGCTGCTATCCTGTGCCGGGGGATCGGATCATAGGTGTACGGGACGGTGCCGGGGTCAACGTGCATGCCATTGACTGCCTGACCCTGGCGGACGATGCGGGCGGTGAATGGATCGACCTGCGCTGGCATCCACAGACAGACGGGGCGGCGGCCCGGCTCAAGGTCATGCTCTACAACCGGCCGGGCACACTTGCTGAAATGACCGGGCTGTTTGGCACGAATCTCACGAACATCACGCATCTTTCCATGCAATCGCGCGATGAACTGTTCGGCACATATGAAATGATTGTCGAAGTGCGCGATCTTGCCCATCTGGCGCGTATCGTAAGCGCGCTGCGAGCTAGCGATGCGGTAGTGCAGGCTGATCGGATCTAAGCCGCAGTATCGTTAGCGCAGCACTATTCTGCGCAGATGCGTGAGGCGAGCAGTTCGGCCAGCCGATCCGCAAAATCGCGGGTCGCAGGATCTATTCCAGCAGCGGGCCGGTGCAGCAGCCACAGGCTTGCATTGGCTGGCGGGCGTTCGTTTTCGGGGGGCGGGACCTCGCGCAGGGTTTTCTCCCGCTGCGCAAGGAAGCGCCAACTCCACGCAGCGCCCATACCTGCAAGCATTGCGTCACGCTGTGCAGCGTGGTTATCGACCTCGCATGCAAGGCGGTCATCTTCTATGTTGTTGACGCGCGCCCATGCGGAAGGCTGTTCGGCCAGTGCAGCGCGGCTCCATCCGACGCGCCTGGTTACATCATCGCGCACAGCGTAGAACCCCATCGCGACAGTGCCGATACGGATGCCAGCGAGATCGCGCGACGGATTGCTGACCAGTGCAAGTCCCAGATCCGCGTGCCGGTGCAGCAAGGCATCGACCGGGTCACGCACTGCGGACAATTCGATGATGAGCGGCAGCGATCCTTGTGCTTCGCCAATTTCTTCCATGACCAACTGGGCAAGGCCAAGAGCGCTGGCGAGACGCAAAGGTCTGGTTCTTGCCTGATTGGGCAATGCTTGTGCAAAGGTATGTATCGCCTGTTCCATCTGCTCTGCCGTAGCAAGCAGGCGGCGTCCTGCCGCTGTTGGCAGCGCGCCGCGGCGGTCGCGTTCCCAAAGATCGATGCCCAGCTTGGCTTCCAGCCTTTGCAGCCGGCGGCCCACGGTGGTTCGGTCGATGTTAAGCCGCGAAGCCGCACCTGTGAAATCTCCGGCGCGCACGGCGGCGAGAAAAACGCGCAGATCGTCCCAGTCCATCCGTGCAGATTTGCACGGCTGGTGGGATTGGCGCAAGGCCGCGCTTTGTGGTAAAGTGCAATCAAATGAACCCGGCCGGTTCTGTTCTGGCCGAAGTAGAATGAGGAGCTTGAACAATATGGCAAAATCAGCCGATTACCGGTTGGGCGATTTCACTTTTGGACGCGGATGGTACATGGTCGCCGACGCAACCAAGCTGGAAGATGCGCCCATGAACCTGCGCTACTTTGCGCGCGATCTGGTGCTTTATCGGGGCGAGAGTGGCACGCCGCATCTCGTGGACGCCTATTGTCCGCACATGGGTGCGCATCTTGGCCGCAACGAGAGCAGCTATATCGTGCGTGACAAGGAGCGGATCCAGGGCGAGTCGATCCGCTGCCCATTCCACGGCTGGCGATTTGGCCCCGATGGTCGTTGCGACAATATCCCCTACAGTGACCAGAAGCCACCCGCGGCAGCCAAGATCGGCACCTATCCGGTCGAGGAGCGAGCCGGCGTCATCTGGATGTGGTTCGACGAGGAAGGCAACGAGCCCAGTTTCGATCTGCCACCGCTGGCGATGTGGGATGATCCGCACTGGGTGCAGTGGAAGATCGACGATCTCGGCGAGCTGCCGCAGCATCCCATCGAGATCGTCGACAACATGACCGATATGGCGCATTTCACGCCGATCCATGGGTCGCGCGACATTGATTACTTCTACAATGAATATGACGATCACCTGCAGTGGCAGATGTTCGGTGCCGGCCATCGCACCTTGATCAAGGAAGGCGATCCGCCGCTGGAGCTTGACACCTGGTATACAGGACCGGGCATCCTGCAGTCGTTCATGCGCGGGGAATATCCGACGCACATGCTCATCGCGCATACTCCTGTCGAAGATGGCGTAATCCACGTCTGGCATGCGCTTATGGTCAAGTTCGATCATGAGGCGACGGCAGAAGACGTTCCGGCTGCTCGCGCATATCAGCAGGCAAGCCTCGACGCCTTTGCACAGGATTTCGAGATCTGGTCGCACAAGCGTGCCTGCATCAACCCGATGATGGTGCGTGGTGACGGGCCGATCGACAAATGCCGGCTGTGGTACAAGCAGTTCTACAATCCGATCGCGCGTGCGGGCGAATTCCACAGTCGCCTGAACGGTCGCATTGTCATGGTGGACAATCGCAAGCCAGAAGACATTCCGGTTGAAAAAAGGTTGGCTGACAAGCAGGTTGCCTGACAATCACACCGATTTTTCAAGCAGGGTGTACACAAGAAAAGGAGCGGGAACATTCCCGCTCCTTTTTTCTACGAAAACTGCGCCGTTAGCCCGGCACCGTCTCACGCAAGGCAAATCGCTGCACCTTGCCCGACGCACTGGTGGGCAGTTCGTCGACTATCCGGAAACTGCGTGGAACCTTGAAATTGGCCATGTTGCTGCGGCACCATGCAATCATCGCAGGCTCATCGAAAGTCGTGCCTGACCGCAGCACCAGCCAAGCCTGTCCAACCTCACCCATGCGTTGGTCGGGAATGCCGATAACGGCTGCTCTTGCAATTTCCGGATGATCGATGAGGATCGCCTCGATTTCCGCCGGGTAGCAGTTAAATCCACCGCAGATGAACAGGTCCTTGGCGCGATCCGTAATGCGGACATAGCCGTTTTCATCCTGCACTGCGATATCGCCGGTGCGTAGCCACCCGTCGGCATCTATGGCTTCCTCTGTGGCTGCGGGGTCATTGTGATAGCCAATCATCACGTTGAAACCGCGTACAAGCAGTTCGCCGGGCTCTCCTGTCGGCACTTGATTGCCTTCGCCATCGACAATGCGCAGCTCCACTCCCGGCAGGGCGATGCCGCAACTTACCGCGATAAGCTCCGCTGGATCATCAGGCCGGGTGGTAGTGACCACTCCGGTCGCCTCAGTCAGGCCATAGGCGGTCAGCACATCGTCGATACCCAGATCCTCGCGCAAGCGGCGGATCAAGCTGGGCGGAACACTGGCGGCCCCTGTAACCGCGAGGCGCAAAGATGAAATGTCGTGCTGCGCAAGCGATGGTTCGTCCAGCATGGATTGGTACAAAGTCGGCGCGCCGGGCAAGACGGTAATCCGCTCACGTTCGATAAGGGAAAGCAGGCTGACAGCGTCGAACATCGCGACAGGATAGGCAGTTGCTCCGGCAAGCAGGCAGGCAAGCCACCCGGCCTTGTAACCAAAGCTGTGAAAGAAGGGATTGACGATTGCGTAGCGATCACCCTGCCGCAATCCAACCGCATCGGACCAAGCCTGGAAACTGCGGATGTTCTGCGACTGGCTGCACAAGACGCCCTTTGGCTTGCCAGTGGTGCCCGATGTGAACAGGATATCAGCAATTGCTTCCGGGGTTACAGCGGCAATCCGCGCGGCAAGCTGCGCGTCGTCGATCATCTTGCCGCTCTCCACAAAGCGGACAAGCTCGTCAGCATCGGGATCTATCGCGACACAGCCTTGCAGGTCGGGAAGATCTTCACCCTCCAACAGGGCCGGCAGGTCTGTACCGAGAAATTCGCGTGTGGCGAACAGCATCCGGGCCTGCGACCGGCGCAGGATGTCGGCTGCTTCACGCCCGCGATAACGAGTATTCAGCGGCACCACGACGAGTCCGACCTGTTCTGCGGCCAGTGCGACAATTATCCAATCAAGTGCATTGGGTGCCCAGATCGCGATCCGCTCGCCATGTTCCAGGCCGCGCGCTATTATTGCTTTTGCCGCAGAGTGACTGTGCACGCGAAGATCGGCAAAGGTTCGCCGGCGCTCACCATCGTGTACTGCCAACTGGTCAGGCCATTCGCGCGCTGCACGGTCGACCAGTCCGGCCATGGTCCATTGCTGAACAGGATGTTTTGTCATCGGGAATTCCGTTTCTGACTGACAGGTCGAGAGGCGTTCACAGCGTCGTTTGCGGCTTGCGTGCTTGTGGTCGCGCTAAAGGCGCTGCTCAACGAGTGGCGCCGCTCAGCTGCTGGCATGGTCCGCTTCGGTAATGCGCACCACGCGGCTGTTGTATTTGACTGTCTTGACCGCAATCGAAGTTTCCACATGTGTTACGCCGGGTAACGCAAGGATGGCATCGGACGCGATCCGCTGCAACATCTGCAAGGTATCGAACAGGCAGATAGCAAGAATGTTGAACCTGCCGGTGGTAATCAGCACCCCGCTGATATCCGAAAGGTCGGCGACCGTGCGTGCAATATCCCGCACCTTGTCCACTTCGGTCTGGATACCGACAAAGGCAAGTTGCGTCTTCTGTTCGGCTTTGAAATCGGTGATGGCCGTAAAAGCGATCATGCGGTCCTGCTGCAAGCGCCGGATACGTCCCCGGACTGTTCCTTCTGTTACCCCGAGCCGTGCGGCTATCTTGCGGTTGGACAAGCGTGCGTCATCGCCCAGTATTTCGATCAGGCGCCGGTCCAGTTCATCAAGATCAGCAATGGTCAGCACGTCATCTATCCTCCGAAATCGGCGCGACGTCGAACTTGTATTTGACCGCGTCAATGGCAATCGCAGGAGTGATGGAGCGGATGCCGCTTACAGAAGCAATCCGGTTCAACAACAGGTCTGCCAATTCATCGAAATCGTGCAGGACAACCAGAAGGTTGATGTCGTAGCGGCCGGTTACGATGTGTGCTGCAAAAACTTCCGGCAATTCTGCCAGTTCATTTGCCACATCCGAAGTCGGCCGATTGCCTACCTCGATCGCGATTTCCAGCAACAGGTTGTACCCGTGAGCAGAAAAGTCGGAGACGGCAATGACGCGCAAGGCATCGGCGTCTTCCATTCTTCTGATGCGCGACGAAACCGTCGCTGCAGTCAGCGTCAGGCGCTCGGCGATCTGCTGGTTGGTGGCGCGGCCATTTGCACGCAATTCGCGCACAATGGCATTATCAATATGGTCAAACTGGAACTGGCTTTTCATCGGCACTCTTTTTAGGGTGGGGCACGCTGTAACTTTGCCGGGATAAATGCGCAATCCGGGATAATAGACGGAGCTGCAGAACAGCGCGGCTGCCCTACTCGTAGCGGTGTTGTCTTTGCGCAAAGTAAGGTCAGTTACAACATCTTCTTTGCAAGTGCGTTGCCGGACGCTGGCTCCAATGGCGAAGATCGTTGATCTCACTCTTTGATTTGTTTTGCGTAGGCTTGCGCGGCAGGGCCTGGATCAGTATGCCCTTGTGCAGCTGCAAATGAGTTCAGATACACAGGATTGCTTGTATGGATTTTGCGTTGACCGAAGAGCAGGAAATGATCGCGCAGACCGCGCGGGATTTTTTCGACGAGAATGCGACCAGCGACCGCACGCGCGCAGCAATGCAGGGCAACGGGATCGATCCTGAATTGTGGCAATCCTTTGCAGGCGAACTCGGGCTTGCCGGTCTGGTCATCGCTGAAGAACATGGCGGATCCCAGCTTGGTATGGTGGAACTTGCCAGTGTTGCAGAGGCAGCAGGCGCAAATGTCGCGGCACTGCCGCTGCTGGGCAATGCAATGGCAGCCTGTGCATTGACCGCCGGCGGATCACAGGAACAGAAAAGCGAATTTCTCCCACAGCTTGCTTCAGGTGAACTGATTGCAAGCGTTGGTTTTGCCACTGCCGGGGCGGTAAGATTTGCCGGCGGCAAAGTCGATGGTGTGGTGAAAAACGTGCCGCATGGGGGTGCCGCCGGTTTGCTGGTGGTTTTTGATGGCGGCAATGGCTGGGTCTTGCGTGCAGACGATGCAGGCGTCCGGTCAGAGACGCCGGTGACAATGGATCAGACGCGCCCACTGGCACGCATCCGGTTTGACGGTGCATCGGCAACGCCGCTCGAAAACGCAGGATCTGCACTGGCAGCAGCGCTGGAGGCCGGTCTGGTCTGTCTTTCAGCCGAAGCGCTGGGCGGGGCGCAGGCGTGCCTTGACCGCACTGTTGCCTATTCGAAGGATCGTGTGCAGTTTGGCCGTCCGATCGGCAGTTTTCAGGCTTACAAACACAGGCTCGCTGACATGATGGTAGGCATCGAGCAATCGCGTTCCGCGGTGTACTGGGCGGCCTGTTGTGTGGACGAGAACGCGGCAGAGACACCGCTGGCGCTGCATGGCGCCAAGAGCTTCGTCGCTGATACCTACTTCAAATGTGCAGGGGACATGATCCAGTTGCATGGCGGAATCGGCTTCACCTGGGAGCACGATGCGCATCTGTTTTTCAAGCGCGCCAAGACGATCCAGAATTTGCTGGGCACCAGCGACTGGCACCGTGAGCAGGTCGCGGCCATGGTGCTCGATGGCACACAAACGGGAGAAGCGGCATGAAGCTTGGATTTTCAGCTGCGGAAGAAGACTTCCGCACAGAGGTTGCCGACTGGCTTGCAACGCAGATGCATGGCGATTTTGCGGACATCCGCGGCGTTCGCGGCCTGACAGAAAAGGCAGGCCGCCGCAAGGAATGGGAACAGCGGCTTGGTGAGGAACGCTGGAGCGTCATCGGCTGGCCCGAGCAATGGGGTGGACGCGACGCCAGTCTTGTGCAGCAGGTCATCTTTGCCGAGGAATACGCCCGCAGCGGTGCACCCGGCCGTATCGGCCACATGGGTGTCGAGCTTGCCGGCCCGACGATCCTGACGTTTGGTACGCAAGAGCAGAAGGAACGCTTCCTCCCCGACATCGCCAAGGGCAACACAATCTGGTGTCAAGGGTATTCCGAACCCGGTGCCGGCTCTGACCTTGGCAATGTGCGCACTCGTGCACGCCAGGACGAGGAGACAGGCGAGTGGGTGGTCGATGGTCAGAAAATCTGGACCAGCCTGGCGCAGATCAGCGACTGGATCTTTGTGGTTGCACGCAGCGAAGAGGGATCCAAGGGCCCCAAGGGTCTGACTTTTCTTCTCATGCCCATCGATCAGCCCGGCATCGATATCCGGCCGATCCGGCAGATCAACGGCGACGCCGAGTTCAACGAGACATTCTTTGACGGTGCGCGCACGGGCGCAGAGAACCTTGTTTCCACACCCGGCAACGGCTGGCAGGTTGCCATGGGTTTGCTGGCCTTCGAGCGGGGCGTGTCGACACTTGGCCAGCAGATGGGCTTCCGCATCGAGCTTGACGAAGTGATTGCTGCTGCACGCGAAAATGGCGCGGCCAAGGACCCGTTGATCCGGCAGCGGATTGCCGACGCGGAAATAGGTCTTTATCTCATGCGGTACGGCGCGTTGCGGATGCTGAGCAACACAGACCACAGTCGACCCGATGGTGCGGCGCTCACATACAAGATGCAATGGGCAAGTTGGCGCCGTAATCTGGGCGAGCTGGCCATGGATGTCGCCGGATTGGATGGACTGACCACCAGCGAGGATGATTATTCATTCGACCCGCTGCCCAACCTGTTCTTGTTTTCGCGTGCCGACACCATCTATGGTGGAACCAACCAAGTGCAGCGCAACATCATTTCCGAACGCGCTTTGGGCTTGCCGCGCGAGCCTCGTGGCGCGGGTTGACGCCTCGGTTGAGCTTGTATTCACCAACCTGCCTGTGTTTCGTCTCGTCAAAGGTGCATCATCATGCGTGAAGCCGCTATTCTTTCTACTGCCCGTACTGGCATCGGCAAAGCCTATCGCGGTGCGCTAAACGATACAGAGGCCCCGCGACTGACTTCTCACGTCGTCGACGCGGCGATCGAACGGGCCGGAGTTGATCCGGCGCTTATCAACGATGTATATCTGGGCGTTGGCAACCATTATGGAACGCAAAGTTACAATCTTGGGCGGTTGACGGTGCACGCATCGCGTCACCTCACGAACAAGACCGCAGGCTTCACGCTTGATCGCAAATGCTCATCCGGGCTTAACGCCATTGCGCTGGCTGCTCGAGGCATCATGGTGGATGAGCTTGACTGCGCGGTGGCAGGCGGGGCTGAAACCATATCGCTTTCGCTCAACAAGCATACCATGACCCATCGCAATCGCTCCGAACTGGTGATTGAGCGTGATCCGTATGCCTATATGGCCATGATTGAAACGGCCGAAATCGTGGCGGACCGCTATGATGTTTCGCGTGAAGACCAGGATGCTTTTGCCGCGCAAAGCCAGCAACGTGCTGCCGCAGCACAGGAAGCTGGCCGGTTCGATGACGAGATCGTGCCGATTCAGGTGAGCCAGGCACTCTTTAAAAAGGATGGCACACCGGCTGGCTCAAAAGAAGTGACACTGGACCGTGACGAAGGTGTGCGCGCAGGGACGACAGCCGAAAAGCTTGCCCAGCTCAAGCCGGTATTCAAGGATGGCCTGCTGGTTAAGGAAGGGCGTCATGTAACCGCCGGAAACGCCAGCCAGCTTTCCGATGGAGCATCGGCGCAGATCGTGATGGACCGTGCCATGGCCGAACGCGACGGGTTGCCGATCCTCGGCATCTATCGCGGCTTCCAGGTGGCGGGATGCGAGCCTGAAGAGATGGGTATCGGTCCGGTCTTTGCCATTCCCAAGCTGCTTGAACGCACCGGCATGAGCATGGATGATATTGGCCTCTTTGAAATCAATGAGGCGTTTGCCAGCCAGGCCATATATTGCCAGCGCAAGCTGGGTATCGATCCTGACAAGCTGAATGTAAACGGCGGAGCGATCGCGCTCGGTCATCCGTTCGGGATGAGCGGATCACGCCTGGTCGGTCACGCGCTGCTCGAAGGCCGCCGCCGCGGCGTCAGCCATGTCATCGTATCGATGTGTATTGCAGGCGGCATGGGCGCTGCAGGACTGTTCGAAATAGTCTGATAACTTCTACCAAGAGAGGGCAGATGCGGCAATGAGCTTTCGCTCCGTTGCCGCATCTGCCCTCGTCTTGAAGGCCATATCAGCTCATATCCGCGGCCATCTTGCGAAACTCCTGATGATCGCGCTGAAGTTCCTCGAAACTTCCTGCACCTTCTACCGTGCCGTTCTTCAGGAAGAACAAACGATCGCATGATCGCACCGTGGACAGACGGTGAGCAATCATGATGATGGTCCGGTCGCCGCGCAGCTTGTCTACCGCTGACATAATCGCCCGTTCGGTTGAATTGTCGAGCGCAGAAGTTGCTTCGTCAAAGATGACCACTTCAGGCTGATTGTAAAGCGCCCGGGCAATGCCGATGCGCTGCCGTTCGCCGCCTGAAATGCGGACACCGCTTTCGCCCACGACAGTAGCAAGCCCTTCGGGCTGCCGCTCCAGGAATTGTTCAAGCTGAGCAAGGCGGACTGCATCGTCCAGTCGATCCTCGTCGATGTCCCGATCGCGCACGCCCAGCGCGATATTGCGCCGGATGGTGTCATCCAGCAGATAGATCGACTGCGGCACATAACCCGCCGTCGCACGCCAGTTCTGCACGCCTATCTCGGTAAGGTTGCGCCCGTCGACGTAAACGCCGCCCTGATCAGGCGTCAGCAGTCCAAGTAGCACATCGACCACGGTCGACTTGCCTGCTCCGGTGGAGCCCACGATGCCCACTGCGCTGCCGGCGGGGATGGTCATATTGAGCCCCTTGAGCGCATCTTCTTTCGCGCCCTTGTAGCGAAACGACACGTCTCGCAGGGACACGCTGTCACGAATGGCGACGGAACTGCGCGGAGCAGTGCCCGGGGCATCGGCTGTTCCATCAAGCTGCTTCAGGTCTTCAAAAACAGGTTCAATGGAAACAAGGCTGTACCGCAAATTGGCATATTGGTTCATCGCCGCGCTCGACGCTTCGCGCAGACGGACCAATCCCACGACGAACAAGGAAAGCGTGATGAGAATGGATTCGGTCGGCCGGCCAATCAGCACAAGACCGCACGCAAGCGCCAGCAAACCGGTAATTGCCACGATTTCCGATACCGGCGCAATGGCTTGGGTGATCAGTGATTTGACGCGTATGGCATGATTGATCGTGCCAAGGCTGCCGACAACCTGACGAGAGAAATATCGCTCGCGGCCGAGCACCCTTATTTCCTTGATGCCGCCAAATGCCTGGAACAGGGCGCGGGTGAATTTCGTGCGATGCTGCTGCTGCAGAAGGCCATAATGCTGCAGGCGGCTACTGATCGACGCAACGCCGATCGCAGCGATAATGCCGAGGAACACCATCCATGCCAAAGTAATCACCGGCTCGACCAGAAACAGAAAGGCCAGCACGGCAATCAGGATCACCATGCGGGTGACCAGTTCCATGATCGTCTTTAGAACCGTGGTGCAGGTAGTATTAACCTCGGAGTCGACGTTGCGCAGCAGTTCCGACGTGTTGCGTTCAAGGTGAAAATGATAGGGCGCAGAAAGATAGGCAGTCATCAGCCGCGCTGACAGTTCCATGCGGCGGTTCATTACATAACGCAGCTGGAGATGAAAATTGAAGATGAGGAAAGCGTTCTTGGCGGCAAATACGATCACCAATATCAACGCACCCCAGAAGATCAGCATGTCGCCAGCCTGCGCTGCATATTGGCTTAGCACCGGCCCGACCAGCGGCACCTCGACGAGCCGCTCGGGACTGACGACCGCGCTTACGAATGCCGGAACCGCGGCAACGCCAATCACTTCCAGCACGGCGCCGACGAGCATCAGCACGAACAGGATCAACCCGTTGCGCTTGTCCTTGGGCGAAAGAAGGCTGTAAAGCTTCTTGAGCGAAGCGCCAATCGGCAGCCGCTGTTCCCATTTACTCATCCAACTGTTCCTGATCGAAGGGGCATCTCCCCGGACATCCGCTGCTGCCAAACAGCAAGAAAGACAAAGCTCCGTTGCAAAGGCAGCAACCACACAAGCCTAACCGACGCCTGTGTGATATTGCGCTCCGCCCATAGGGCAGATGCTGCCCATTGTCACATGCTGCAACGCGGTGACCATCTATTCAGTCCCTGCTGCAGGCAAGAACCCGGCGAATGACCTGATATGCGACCAGCGCATCCAAAAAGCTTCTGGAACTTGCTGGTGCATAACAGGTTGAATTTGAATGGCTCAATGGAGTGCGCAAGCTTGCAATTTCATGAACTGATCGCCGGCCGCGCATTGCAAGCGGCCTATGCAGGCGTTTCCTTGCCGTTGCAGCACGCCTTTGGCACAATCGAGCAACGGGCAAGGGCACATGCGGGCGCTGTGATAAAGGCAATTGGCGCTACCTTGATCCATACTCTTGCCGAACGCGGCGAAGATCGGATTGTCTGCATCATCGATCATCCGGTGCATGGCCGCTGTATCCTGAAAATCAGCTTCCCGGCCCATCAGTCGATCAAGGGGCTCGCCAATCTTGCACTTGCGCAATGGGTGCAGGAGCATCGCCCGGCGCTGTTCCCGCAGGTTCTTGAAGCAAACGCGATCTATACAGTTGAGGAAATGGTTGAAGGATCCGGCTTTAGGCAGTGGATCGACAATGGTTTTTCTGCCGGTCCTGTGACGCGTTTCCTGGAAGATCACAAATCCCTTAGCGATCACGCGTCCCTGTGGCCGGGACCGGACACTCTGCTGCCTGCCGAGATCAAGACCATCATGGGACATGTTGTGGACAAGATAATGCAGCAGCGCCGCTACCACGGACGACAGGCGCAGGCTGTCGCTCTGGCGCGGTTGCATTCGCGGCGGGACAGATTGTCGCGCCTTGCGCAGGAGCTGGTCGATCTTTGCGCAACGGTTCCCATTCCCCGTCGCATGATGTGCGGCGACATGACGACGGTCAATCTGATCGTGCAGAATGATACCAGCCGCTTCTACAACGTGGATTACGAGTTCATGAGGCCGGGACACCATGGCTTTGATCTTGCCTATCTTCTGGCGATGCTTGGCCGCCTGCCCGTCGATACCCGCACATTTGCAAACTTCTCCTCGCTTTGCCTTGCGCCCCAAATTCTGGGAAATGAGCAGCAGATACACTTCTTTCGCACTTACGCGCAGATGCTTTTGCTGCTTGCCGGTGCGGTGCATGGATCTGACGCGTCAATCAGTCACGGTTAAGCGTTGAGAAACAATAATCATGTGCATTGGCGACCCGTGCAGGCTTCGGGTAAGCCTGTGCAGGACGGCAGCGATATTGAAGTCAGGCGAGGGCAGAACGACATGGTCGCGGCGTTCCTGCATCTTGCAGTCAACTGACGCTACCAGCAGCTGATGACAAAAGGCAATTTTCAAGATGCACGCAAAAGGTCAGTCGTGACAGCACGCAACAACGAACCCGGCGGTTTCGGACGCCAGGCGGTGACGCGATTGCGCCAGCTTGCGCGTCAGGGATGCCAGGTGGCGGTCGAGGCAGGCCTGCCGCCGCATCGCGTGGGCTGGCGTCACTGCCCGCCGGAATCCGTGCAGAGCCATGTTGCCCGGATGCAGGCGCAAGGCCGTGCGGCCGAATTCGAACTTATCCATAGGCGTGAACAGGTCACCAATCCGCTTCCTTTCACCACCGATGACCGCAGTTCGTTGTCGCGTGATGCGGGCTGGTGGGGCTATTCCATGCATGATGTGCCGCAGCGCATCAGCGAGGAAACCTTTATCGCTACCATTCCCGACGCCACCATCGTGTCATTCGTCGATGATCGGCAGGAGTATTGGCCGGCAATCCTCTCCCGCGATGGCCGGGCAATCGATCTGCGTGAGATCAAGTTTCGCAACCGGCACGCAGAGGTGTTGCGCAGCCGTCCGGCCATCCGGCGGATCCGGCGCGCAACCTGGATCTGCGAACGGGTATATGACAACCATTCCCATTGGCTGACGGCGCATCTGCCAAAGCTCTGCATGTTGCAGGAACGAGGCGAGCTTGGCGAAGTGCTGCTGCCTACGCATCTGACTTCCACGATGGACGCATCGCTGCGCATGATGGATCTCGATCCTGCGGCTTTTTCTCGTTTCGAGCCAGGCGAGTGCCTGCATGTGGAGGCATTTACCTTCCTTGGAACGGACCGCTTCCGCCCTGAACTGCTGCAACCTGTACGCAGCGCGATTGCACCGCGGGACGCCCCGGCGCCGCAGCGCAGGATCTATATCAGCAGAGGCAAGGCTGGCATCCGGCGTTTGGCCAATGAGGAGGAGATCTGGCCGTTGTTCCGTGATGCCGGATTTGAGCGGGTGTATATGGAGGAGCATGATTTTGCTTCGCAGGTTGAACTGATGGCGCAGACCAGCGTCCTTGCGGCGCCTCATGGTGCGGGGATGACGAACATGATGTTCTGCCCGCCCGGCGCACACATTCTGGAGATCGCCTGGCTCGGTTTTCCCAATCCCAACTTCTATGCAGTCGCCTGTGCCATGGGGCATCATTACGGTCTTGTGCCGGCTGAAGTAGTGGCCAGTGATGCAGATCCGCTACGACGTGACATGACCGTTCGAACACAGCTCGTTGAAAGCGCACTGGCCGCTCTTGACCGGTCTGTCGAAAGCGCAGCGGGAGCAGGAACATTAGGCCTGTGAGGATTTCCGTCATTATTCCCGTGTTCAACGCCGATGCATTTCTGGCGCAGACGATCCGATCCGTGCTGAACCAGACTGCTGCCGCTGCCGAGATCCTGGTGGTGGATAATGGCTCTACCGATGACAGCGTGGCTATTGCGCAGTCGTTCGGGGATGCGGTGCGGGTTCTGCATGAAAAGACGCCCGGTGCATCACGTGCGCGGCTTGCTGGCGTGGCGCAGGCGAAGGGCGACGCTTTCATGTTTCTTGATGCAGACGACCTTCTGGGGCCGACGGTGCTGCAGGAACTTGGCGGCGTGCTGCGCGATAATCCAGAGGCGATCGCGTGCTGTCCCTGGCGCCGATATGAACGCATCGGTTCCGCATGGCGGGCAAAGCCTGCCTCCTGCGCCCCGCGTCGGGGGCAGGACCCCTTGTCCGCCTGGCTAACGGGTTGGTATCATCCGCCCTGTTCGGTGCTGTGGTCGCAGCACGCCTATCGGCAAAGCGGCGGGTGGAACCCGGAAGTCTCCGTGGATGATGACGGCGATCTGATGATGCGGGCGCTGGTAGCGGGCATTGCGTTGATCGAAGCTGCGGATGCCACCGCGTACTACCGCCGATTGCCGGGGGACGCCGTTTCGTTAAGCGGGCATCGCCTTACCCCAGATGGCTTGCGCTCGCGCCTGAGCGTAATTGCCGGCATTGAAGACGCATTGCACAAGGATGGCAGGGCAGGGCACTACCGCCTGCCGCTGTACAAGGCTTATCGAGCGCTTGCCGATGAGGCGCAGGACCGCGCCGAAACAGTGCAAATTTCCGCACGAACTGGCGCAAGGCGCAACCGACCAACCCGCGCAGATCGCATGAAGGCGCGCCTGCAGCATGCGCGATCAATCGCCACATCAGCGGTAAAAGCGAGGCAAAGCTCGCAGCATATTACCTCCGTGCCGCGGGTATCTGAGGATTGTGACCGTTCTTCGGAAGCAGAAGCACTGCCCTTGATCAGCGTCATCATCCCCACGTTCAACCGGGTGGATTTGCTGTCTGCCGCGCTGGATAGTGTTCTGACGCAGGATTACCCCAGTTTCGAAGTGCTGATCGTTGACGATGCCTCTACTGAGGATGTGGAGGGCGCGGTGGCACGGCGCGGGGATCGGCGAGTCCGCTATCTGCGGCAGGAGGTTAACAAAGGCGTCGCAGCCGCGCGCAATCGCGGGATCAGCGAAGCGCGCGGATCGCTGATTGCGTTTCTCGATTCCGATGATCTGTGGCTTGCCGGCAAGCTGCGAAAGCAGGTTGATCTGGCGCTGTGCAGGCCTGACAGGGTGGGACTGTTCTACACAGGCGCAATTTTACGCTGGGACGGTGGCGATGAAGAGTGGACGCCTCACGCAAGGGGCGGGCAGATGGCGGCAATGTTGCACGACAATGTGATCCATTTCGCTACCAGCAGCACTCTTGTCCGCAAGCAGGTATTCCAGACTGTCGGCACCTTCGACGAAGCCTTGCTCGCCAATGAGGATCACGATCTTTGGGTCCGCATCGCGACCTTCTACGACATTGATTTTGTGGCAGAGCCGCTGATCGTGTCGCGCCAGACCACCGGGAACAATGCGGAGCAGACCCGTCGGTCGCGCAACTTTGATGCCAACATGGCCGCGCGTCTGGCCTTTCTTGACCTGCATGGCTGGGAGGCACGCGCGCATGGTGTCAAGCATCTCTACCATCTTGATTGTGCGCGTCGGCATCTGGAATCGCCCGTTGGCAATGTCCGCGCTGCACGCATACATCTGGCAAAAGCGATAGCCGCGCATCCATCAGAGCCCCGTCTGGCCGCATGGCTTGCTTTTTCCCTGCTGCCCAACGCAGTGCAGAGCCGCATTGCGCCAACGGTAAAGCGGCTGAGGACGATGATCCCGGCCAAGTTGTGGCTGGGCGCACGTGCCGGGTGACGGGTTAATGCACGCCGCCAGAATTCTGCGCAGCGTCAGAGGTAACGTTCGATGGGCAAATGCGAGAGGATGTTGACGATTGCGCGCGACAGCACCGAGGTGCCAGGCTCCACCGCCTCTTGCCGCGGTTCATCATCGCGCTCATCTATCCAGCAGATATCGTCATTGTCGTTCAGCGCGAGCCGGTAGCTGTTCTTCGCAATTTCATCCGTGAATATGTGCGTGATGCGGCCAGCAAGCACTTCGCTTTCGATGACCACGCCAAGTTCGGTGTTCAGATTGGCCGATCGCGGATCGATATTGAAGGACCCGACAAACAGCCGCTGCCGATCGACAGCAAACGCTTTGGCATGCAAGGTCGATCCGGTGACTGCGCGCGCCTGTGACCCACCGGCTGCACCGCGAACAAACTTGCGCGTTCGCTTCGGCTGATCACCAGGCGCAGGCATTTCAAACAATTGCACCCCTGCGCGCAGCAGGCGCTTGCGGTATGGAGCGTAGCCCGCATGCACGACCGCCACATCGGTTGCGGCGTAGGAGTTGGTCAGCACACGCACCGTGACGCCTTGCCGCGCCAAATCGATGAACCGGCGGGCGCCGGCGACCGTTGGCACGAAATAGCCCGAGATCAGGTCCAGCTCCTCCTGCGGCTGCCCGATCATCTGCGACAGATCAGCAAGCATGTTGCTGCCGCGCGTGCCGATGCCAGCGACTTTTTCCGGATCGTCAGCGATCAGCCGCATCGGTGCCCATTGAAGGTCAAGGGCACCTTCCTTGAGCGCCTCGAAAATCGGGCGTTCCTGCAGGGCCTGACGATAGCGGTGCGCTGCGACGCTGTCGCTGCCGAGCGCTGCTCGGTGACGCACGGCCTGCTTGTTGTCCTCGCTGGTGGAATGCACGATGGATTGCGCCGCAAATGCCCATCGGCTGTTCCAGAAACAATCGAACAGATGAGATGTCTCTTCCACCACGGAACCGATTACCATGGCGTCCATGTCGGCAAAAAGCCCGTCCTGTCGCGCATCAAAATATTCATCGCCGGTATTGCGGCCGCCCACGATGACCACCTGATTGTCAACGATGAAACTCTTGGAATGCATCCGTCGGTTGAGCCGCCGGAAATCAAAGAGGAAGTTGACTGCCTTGGGTGAACGGATCTTGAAGGGATTGAAGATGCGCACTGTAATGTTGCGGTGCGTGACGAGCTCCGCCAGGACCTCATCAAGTCCGCCGATACCATTATCGTCGAGCAGCAGCCGCACCCGCACGCCACGCGCTGCAGCGGACCGCAATTCATCAAGCAGCAAATTGCCGGAAAGATCGTCGTGCCAGATATAATACTGCACATCGAGAGTTCGCTCTGCCGCCCGCGCGAGCAGCGCGCGCGCCGCAAAGGCATCCTTGCCGAAAGTCAGCAGGCGTACGCCGCAATTGCCGGGATGCTGCGCGCAAAGCGGCTCAACGCGCTTGCCCAAGGTGGTGTCAGCTGTGTCTTTGATCGCGTGGGAAATCGGGCGATCTGCCAATGATGGCAGAGCAAAGGGGTTCAGGCGCCGCTTCACGCTGGGCCGGTCCCAGGATGCAGACAGACAGGCAGATCATTTTCAACCATCGACATGGTCCTCAGCGGATCGCAACCGTGTAAATTGTTCACGCGCCAGGGCTATGGTGCGGGTCGGGAAAGCGATCTGGACATCCAGTTGCGCCAGCTTGCGCATGATGGTCAGGAGCAATGCTTCCTGCATGGCGAGCGAATCCACAAATGACGTCGTGCGAAAATAGGCGAACACCTCAATCTGCAACGTACTTTCGGCAAAGCCGATAAACCTTGCTCTCGCATCATCATCTATGATGTCGGGATCATCGCGAAGAATGGTGCGGATGGCGGTCAGTGCCTGTTCCATCCGGTCTGCGTCAGTGCTGTAGCTGACGCCAATGACATGTCGGAACAGGAACTGATCACGCAGCGCATAATTCTCGATCCTGTCACTTGCCAGATTGCCATTGGGGATGGAAACCAGCGTGCGGGTCAGGGTTCGAACACGGGTCGCACGCATGCCGATATCCTCGACCGTGCCGAAAACATCTCCTATCTGCGCCGCATCGCCGACCTGGAAAGGTTGATCCGCAATCAGTGTCACCGAACCGACCAGGTTTTCGATGGTTTTCTGCGCACCCAGCGCAAGCGCAAGGCCGCCGATACCCAAAGCCGCGATGCCGGTGGTTACATCAAGCCCCAGGGTATCGAGCACCGCAATCGCGGCTACGGCAAACAGGATGGCTTTTGCCACCCGCCGCAGGAATGTCACGATAGATACCGCCTGGCGTCGCTCGGCCCTGTGCATGCGAAGCATTACAGAGCCGGCAACTGCATCGACCAGCCGCAGCAGAAACCAGACAAGTGCCACCCAGGCCACGATCCCGGCGTAGCGCAGAAGGGTTTGGCGCACGATGATGCCGACTTCGATCTTGCCGGCTACGGAATAAAAGATAAGCACGGAGGCATACAGCGCCAGCGGCGGCATTGCTGCATGCAAGAAACGAAAGATGGACCTCTGCCGCGTCGAGCCGAGGATGCGGTCAAAAATCACGATGATGGCCTGGGCAAGCAGGCGGAGCGCCAGGAAGGTGCCGATCGCCACACCAAGCAACAGGAGCCAGTCGAGCACAGGCGCACCGGCGACTCGGAAGGACGTCTGCGACGCCGGGTTTTCCTCGTCCGCAGATGCAGCTTCCACGATTTGAAGCGTTTCAGGTGCAATGCGCCAGCCTGCATCGGCATATTTGCGCAGCAGGATCGGTTCTTCCCCGTTGGCCAAGGAAAGGGAGCCGATATTCTCCAGCTGCGGCAGAAGATCATCGTCGATACTGCCGGCAACATCATTGGAAAGCCGGGCAAAAGGTGTCAGCCTGCCGCCGGCATCGAGCAGCGCATTCAGCTTTGCTGCAAGCCGTGCTGCGGTTTCAATCTCGTCCTGCGTTGGCTCTTGGCTGGCGTCGTCCTTGTCCGGCGCGATCAGATAATTGGCCGCCCTGGTAAAATCATCTGAAGCAAGCGCCGACAGCAGATTGGTGACCGTGCTGCGTGGAGTTTCGCGACCAAATGCATCGCTCTCTTGCACCGGGGCCTTCGCTTCCTCGGCAGGCACAAGGCTTTGCGCAGCGGCGGGAACAGTTGCCAGCACAGCACAGCCAAGAATGATCCAGAAGCGGATGAGCCAACGAGACACAGCATGAATCATCAGGTGTAAACCCGTGCCCTGGTCCAGGGTGTGCAGAGTTTCGCAAGGGAGGCGTTTTTTACCATCGCGGCGGAATGGCTGTTCAGACCCGCTCGGTCAAGCAAGCTGTCTCAACTCACCAGAGCATGCCTCGCGCTGCAAATTGAAGAACAGCGATCAACCAGCGGCATCGAATGCGTAACCTGCCGAACGCACAGTGCGGATAGGGTCGGATCCGCCATACATCGCGAGGCTTTTGCGCAGGCGGCGGATGTGCACATCAACCGTGCGCATTTCGATGTCCCTGTCCTGCCCCCAGACTGCGTCCAGCAGTTGACCGCGTGAAAAGACCTGTCCGGGATGCTCCATCAGGTGACTGAGCAGGCGAAACTCCGTCGGTCCAAGCTTCAGCGGCTTGCCATCTCGACTTGCCAGATGTCGACCGGTGTCAAGAATTATGTCCGCGGCCGTCAGTTCCTCGCGCCCGAGCGCCGGGCGAACCCGCCGCAGGATTGCGGCGACCCGCGCCATGAGTTCGCGCGGGGAAAACGGCTTGGTGAGGTAATCATCGGCTCCGGTCTGCAGTCCGCGTACCTTGTCATCTTCAGTGCCCCGCGCCGTCAGCATGACAATAGGCACGTGGGAAAGCGGACCAAGGCTGCGCAATTGACGACAGATCTCGAGGCCGCTCGTGCCTTCCACCATCCAGTCGAGGATGACCACATCGGGCAGATATTCCCGGGCGAGCAGCAGCCCCTCATCGCCATCAGGAGTGGAAAGCACCCTATACCCCTGCGCCTCGAAGTGGAACCGCACCAGATCGGCCAAGGCTCTGTCATCCTCGACCAGGAGGAGCTGCGGTTTCGCCGCCAAGCGCGGCTTGTCTCCGGCCGAGGACACCGTTGCTGTCAGTCCTTCTGATCCTCTTCGGGGGGGTAGTTGCCGGTCGCGGCAAAATGGACCATTTCTGCAACATTGGTCGCGTGATCGCCGACACGTTCTATATTTCGAGCGACGAACAGCAATTGGGCAGCGCTGCTGATGGTGGCAGGGTTTTCCACCATGTGCGTAACCAGATTTCGGAAGATGCTGTCGTAGAACGCATCGACCTTCTTGTCTGTGGCGATAACCTTGCGCGCAAGGACCGGATCGCGCGCGGCATAGGCGGTCAGCACATCATGTACCATCTGCGTGGCAATGTCCCCCATCGCCGGAAGCAGAGTAAGAGGCTCGAAATGCCGGCGGCCTTCGATTTTTCCTACCCGTTTGGCTATGTTCTTGGCATAATCTCCGATCCGCTCCACGACGCCTGCAATCTTGAGCGCGGCAATCACTTCGCGCAGATCGTCGGCCATCGGTGCACGCAAGGCAATGATCCGCACGGCAAGGCGGTCCACTTCCATCTCGAGCGCATCGATGCGCTTGTCGCGTTCGATGACCTGTTCGGCAAGCTGCTCGTTTCCATTCACCATCGCGTCAAGCGCCTCCTGCACGGAAACTTCGGACAGGCCGCCCATTTCCGCAATCAGGCCGCGCAGGCGCGTAATGTCATCTTCGAACGCTCTGACTGTATGTTCCATCATTATCCGTACCGCCCGGTAATATAATCTTTCGTTCGTACTTCGCGAGGATTGGTGAAAATTTCACTCGTCTTGTCGTATTCCACCATTTTTCCTAGGTGGAAGAAAGCCGTCCGTTGCGAAACGCGCGCTGCCTGCTGCATCGAGTGGGTGACGATCACGATAGCGTATCGGCCGCGCAGATCATCGATCAATTCCTCGATCCGGGCAGTTGCGATAGGGTCAAGCGCGGAACACGGCTCATCCATCAGGATCACTTCGGGGTCTACGGCAATCGCCCGTGCTATGCACAAACGCTGCTGCTGCCCGCCCGACAGGGCAGTGCCGGAGTCGCCGAGCCGGTCTTTCACCTCGTCCCACAAGCCGGCGCGCTGAAGCGATTTTTCGACGATCTGGTCCAGTTCCGCCTTACCTGACGCCAAGCCGTGGATGCGCGGGCCATAAGCAATATTTTCGTAAATCGATTTGGGGAAAGGGTTCGGCTTCTGGAAGACCATGCCGACCCGTGCGCGCAGCTGCACCACGTCAAGCCTCGAGCGGTAGATGTCCTCCCCGTCCAGAAGGATCTCGCCTTTGACCCGCGCAGAAGCAATGGTGTCGTTCATGCGGTTCAGCGATCTTAAAAAGGTCGATTTCCCGCAACCGGACGGGCCGATGAATGCCGTCACATACTGGGTATGGATGTCCAGCGATACATCATCGATCGCCTGTTTGTCACCGTAGAAGATAGATACATTGCGCGCGCTCATTTTGGCAGGGCCGGCATCTGCAAACGGATCCGCTGTTTCTTCATGAGCAATTGCATCAGCCATTTGCATGTTCACCAACGCCTTTCAAAACGGTTACGCAGATATATCGCCACTCCGTTCATCATCAGAAGAAAGATCAACAGCACAATGATGGCTGCCGAGGTTCGCTCGACAAAGCCGCGACTGATCTCGTCCGACCACAAAAAGATCTGAACCGGCAACACCGTTGCAGGCGAGGTGAACCCGTCGGGCGGAGTGGCCACAAAGGCGCGCATTCCGATCATCAGCAAAGGTGCCGTTTCACCCAGGGCACGGGCCATGCCGATGATGGTGCCTGTCAGGATGCCGGGCAGGGCCAGCGGCAGCACGTGGTGAAACACCACCTGAATGCGTGACGCACCGATCGCCAGAGCCCCATTGCGGATCGAAGGAGGGACCGATTTGATCGCATTCCGGCCCGATATCACGATAACAGGCATCGTCATCAACGCCAGCGTCATGCCGCCGATCACCGGGGCAGAGCGATAATTGGGGAAGATCGTCAAAAATACAGCGAGCCCCAGCAAGCCAAAGATGATCGACGGGACCGCCGCTAAATTGTTGATCGAAACCTCGATCACATCTGTCCAGCGGTTTTTCGGCGCGTATTCTTCCAGATAGACAGCGGAAAGCACGCCGACTGGAAAAGCAAGTGCAAGCGTCACCAGCATCGTCAGCAAAGAACCCTTGAGCGCGCCCCAGATGCCTGCTTCCTGAGAATCAGTGGCATCGGACCGGGCAAGAAAGCCCCAGTCGAACCGGTCGCCAAGCACGCCTGTCGCTTTCAGACGGTCTGCAATGTTCCGCAATTGTGGCGAACCCTCACCGCGCATCGCTGCTGCAAGCGTCTCGGTTACTGGCAAGGAGTAACTCTGCGTCCGGACCAGCAGGGCCGGGTCTGCGATCAGCTCAGCTGCCATGCCGCGCCATGCAGACCCGGCAAGCTGGCGCGCCACTTGCGGTCCGTAGCCTTGCTCAACATGGGCGTGCAGCTTTTCTTCCAGTCCTGCATCTTTGAGGATCTTGATGCCATTGCCATTTGCGAACATCGCAGGATCAACGGTGACCCCCGCTTGCGCAGGATTGAAGGAGACCTCCAGTTCAGCACGGGTGAACCCACCAGTCCCTTGCCAGGTCATCGACACAAGCAGGAACGCAAGAACGGTGATCGAAACCACGACCGACAGTACCGCGACCGCCTTGAACCGACGTTCGGCGGCATAGCGCCTCGCAAGATGCGCGGCGATCCGGCGGTTGTGCTGCAAGCGTGCGTCAGCTGCAAAAGGTGAGGCGTTGTCTGACATGCCAAGCTTACTCATAGGCTTCACGATAACGCTTCACGACGCGCAATGCGATGAAGTTCAGAGCCAGGGTTACTGTGAACAGAACCATGCCAAGGGCAAACGCGGAAAGCGTTGATGGATGATCGAAGCTGCCTTCGCCGGTGAGCAACGCGACGATCTGATAGGTGACGGTCGTCATGCTCTCCAGTGGATTGCCCGTGAGGTTGGCAGCAGCGCCTGCGGCCATGACGACAATCATCGTCTCGCCGATGGCGCGGCTGATTGCCAGCATCACGCCTGCGACGATGCCGGGAAGCGCCGCGGGGACCAGCACCTTGCGGATCGTCTCTGACTTCGTGGCACCCATGGCAAGGCTGCCATCGCGCATTGCGCCTGGCACTGCGGCAATGGAATCATCGGCCATGGAGGACACGAACGGAATGATCATGACGCCCATCACCAGGCCTGCTGCCAAGGCGCTCTCGCTGCTGGCATTTTCGATCCCGATTGCCTGCGCCCAGTCCCGTACTGCCGGAGCAACGGTAAGGGCAGCGAAATACCCATACACGACGGTTGGCACACCGGCGAGGATCTCCAGCATTGGCTTGAGCCACTGCCGCAGTTTGGGCGTGGCGTATTGCGTCAGGAAAATCGCGCTGAACAGCCCCAGGGGGATTGCAACCATCATCGCGATGATTACGCCGATGTAGATGGTGCCCCAGAACAAGGGCAGAGCGCCATAATCCTCGCCTTCGACAAAACCGGCATCTCGCATCGGATCAGGAGACCATTGCGTCCCCAATAAAAAGTCCAGCGGCGAAACCATGCTGAAAAATCGAATGGTTTCAATCACCAGCGACAGCAGTATGCCAAGCGTTGTCAGGATTGCCACCAACGATGCCAGCAACAGTACGGCCATGACAACGCGCTCTACCCGGGTTCTTGCGGTAAAATCCGGTCGGATGCGCAGGAATGAAAACGCGCCTGCGGCAAAAGCGATCAGCAACATGACTGCAATGCCGATGGTGCCATACCTGTCCAGCGCCGCGCTTGCCGGTTCCACCAGCGCCTCGGCCAGCGGATGGAACACGCCTGTTGCATCGCCGCGCGCCACAGCCAAAGCCTCTGCCAAGATCGTTTGTCGTAACAGGCCAAACTGCGGCAGGGATGCTGCCGCCGGATCTGCCAGCATCGCCTGCGTGACAAGATGCGGTGCCAATGCTGCCCAGATCAATGCAAAAAGGATGCAGGGGATGAAAATCCACAATCCGACATACCAGGCATGATAGGCCGGCAATGCGGCCATCCGGTCGGAAGTGCCTGCCGCCATGCTCCAGGCACGCGATCGCCCTGCAAGCCAGCCGGATAGCGCAAGCCCGAGCGCAAGCAGCATCAGGATCACAGGGGACATGCAGTTGTCCTCAAAGGCGCAGCTTTGATCTGCAGGTTCATTTGAGTTCGGCAGGATCAAGCGGGGTCATGGCTGCAATCAGCTGTTTGTTGCGAAGCTGCACGCCCGGCGATGATGCGATCATGCCCTTGCGTGCCAGCAAGCCATCCTTGCCCCAGATGTCGACCCATGTGGCGGCGTAATCCTTGAGCCCCGGAACTGCCTCCATATGCTGCTTCTTCATGTAAAGGTAGAGTGGTCTTGCGCCGGGATAGGCATTGCTGGCGATGTTTTCATAGTCAGGTTCAACACCACCGAGCGTTTGCCCCTGTAGCCGATCGGCATTTTCTTCAAGAAAACTGTAACCGAACACGCCGACTGCCTTGGGGTTTGTCACCAGCTTTTGCACGATGAGGTTGTCGTTCTCACCCTGTTCCACAAACCGGCCATCTGTGCGTACTTCGGTGCAGATGCGTTCGAAGCGGTCTTCTTGTGTTTCCTTGAGCCCGGCTGTTGCATTATCTGTCCTGCAGCCGGCTGTCATGATCAGTTCGGCAAGAGCGTCCCTGGTTCCCGATGTCGGGGGAGGGCCGTAGACGAGGATTGGCTCATCGGGAAAGGCCGGGTTGATGTCGTTCCACCGCTGCGCAGTGTTGGGCTGACCAAAAGGTTCAGCCGCAATTGCTTGGTAGAATTCCCGCACCGTCAGGTCCAGCCGGATACCATCTGCGGCAGAAGCGATCGCCACCCCGTCCTTGCCGAACACGACCTCGACCGGGTCCACTCCGTTAGCCTTGCAGGTGTCGTATTCCGAAGCTTTCATGCGGCGGGACGCATTGGCGATATCGGGGTATTGCACGCCTACACCTGAACAGAAGAGCTTGATGCCGCCGCCCGTCCCGGTGGCCTCAATGATGGGAGAGGGGAATTGCGGAAAGTCACGCGTGAACTCTTCGGCCGCGATCTTTGCAAACGGATATACAGTGGAAGATCCCACAGCCTTGATCTGATCGCGCGATGCAGCGTTCTGACCAGAGCATGCGGAAAGCGCGGCAGCAGCGACGAGCGAGAGGCCGATGGCAGTCTTCATGCTCTGGACACCCCCTGTGACGTAATTTCGTATAATTCGGGCAGGCAACCTTGCCTGCGGCTGCCATGCCACCGTCTAGCCGCCGTTCATGACACCTTTGTGACACGACGAGACGCATTGCCCTTCGTGTCGTCCGACGGCGTTTGCCTTGCTGCGGCAAGCACAATGCGAATGGTTGTGCCCGTACCAAGCGTGCTGCGGATATCAAGCGTTCCGCGATGCCGTTCCACAATGTGCTTGACGATGGCAAGGCCCAGTCCGGTGCCTCCCGACGCGCGGCTTCGGCCCGGATCGGCACGGTAGAACCGTCGGGTAAGATGCGGGAGATGCTCGGGCGGGATGCCGGCTCCTTTATCTGTAACGCACATTTCGACTCCGCTGCTGCCGGTGAAAGTCAGTTGCACGGCAACCAGCGTGTCGCTGCTGCCGTATTTCAGCGCATTCTCGACCAGATTGCGCATCGCCTGTTCGATCTGCTGACGATCTCCACGCACCAGCATCGGCCCGGTATCGGCTGTCAGATGTATCCGACCTGCACCTGCGAGCAGGGACATGTCCGCCACGACCGTCTGCGCAAGTTCGCCGATGTCAAAGCTGACGCTAGGCAGATCATGCTTCTCCGCTTCGATGCGGGAAAGCGACATCAGATCTTCTACCAGCGCTTGCAACCGCCTCGCCTCCCGCAGGACGGTCTTGAGAAAACGGGAGCGGGCTTCGTGGCTGACCGGTGCTGCGCCGGCTCCACTATCGACCAGCGTCTCGACATAGCCGATGATGGAGGCGAGCGGCGTGCGCAGCTCGTGGCTGGCGTTGGCGACAAAATCAGTGTGCGCTCTGGTGATGTCCGCTTCGGCCGTGCGATTTACCAGCTCGATCATGGTGTTGTCGCTGTCGATAGGCAGCAGTGCAATGTGCCATATGCTTCTTGGGCCGGTAAGCCCCCTTATGAGCGCATGTCCCCCGCCTTCCTGCTGCACCAGGCGAACCGCAGCGGGATGACGAAGCGCAACGCGGATATCCTGGTCGATGATGTGGCCGCCCAGCACTTCGCGCGCTGCCCGGTTCGCGAGGATGACTCGCTTGTGTTTCATGACGAGATAGGGATGGTCTAGCGGCTCGAGAAAGTCGCGCAGGCGGTCTTTCTGGAAGAGAGTGCCGGCGATAGTTGCGGTGCTGTTGTCGGGCGGGGGCCGCGTAAGCAGCAGCGAGGCTGCCCAGACGACCAGAATGCCCGCAGCCAGCCAGAAGTCACGCGCTATCCATCCGGTGACGCAAGCGCCGGCAAGGGCAAGTAAGAAGCCCGGAACGAGGGAAGGACGTGTCTGCATTAGCGGCCCGATCATAGTGGCACGCAAAGCACTGCTGCTGTCAAGCACAGCAGGCAAATGTCTTTTGCACAAACGGAACAGGCGGCGGCCCCTGGGGACCACCGCCTGCCTGTCCTAGTGCTTCGCCTTAGAAGCGTACGCGTGCTCCGGCGTAGAAACGCCGACCGAAAATGTCATAGACATCTGCTGCC
This sequence comes from Croceicoccus esteveae, assembly GCF_031846435.1. Taxonomy (NCBI): domain Bacteria; kingdom Pseudomonadati; phylum Pseudomonadota; class Alphaproteobacteria; order Sphingomonadales; family Erythrobacteraceae; genus Croceicoccus; species Croceicoccus esteveae. The sequence goes on along the minus strand of NZ_JAVRHS010000002.1, from coordinate 39,641 downwards.
GTGTCCGAACCCGTCACGTTAAACGAGGTGCCGGAAAGAAGATTGGGCGCGTTGTTGTCAAGCAGATTGTCTGCACCGACGTAGAACTCAAAGTGATCGTCGACGAGGAATGTGGTCTGCATATCCAGATAGAACTGGGCAGGAACCGAGATGCACTTTGGATCAAGATCGTAAGCGGCGCAGAACTGGTCGTCTTCGTATGACTTGCCAATCCATGTTCCGGTAAAGCCGATCCGGACATCATCATTGCTGTAGGTGACATTGGCAGTGAAGCTGTCCTTCGCGTCACCTATTTCGCCTGCTGACGGATCGACGTCCTCACCAGCCAACGGCGTGTAATCATTCTTGATTACATGGTTGTAAGCCACACGCAGCGCCAGTCGATCATCGCCGATGAAGCCAAGTCCGGTGGTCCAGTTCGCGGTAACGTCGACGCCTTCGGTCTTGAGAATTGCGGCATTGACCGACAACGCGTTGATCAGATCGATGGAACCGGCACTGTTTACAGCAGTGCCCGTGGGCCGTCGTGTAATCAGGTCACAGAACGTGTCGTTACCCTGCTCATAGCATTGCGAAAGCGTGAACTGACGCGGGAAGGCGGCAATGACATCTTCGATCTTGATGTTGTAGTAGTCCGCAGTCAAGGTCAGGTTGCGCAATGCAGTAATGGAACGTGGGTTGATGACCACTCCGGCCGTGTAGCTGTCCGCCTTCTCCTCGTTGAGGTCGGGGTTGCCGCCGTTGAAACCGCTGATGCCTTGCAGATCAGCCTGATTGATCGTGAACGAACCGCCATTGTTCCGGATATTGTCCAGAACGCCCGGTGCCGCACGGCAGTTGTCGCCCAACGCGCCGCCGCCGGTCAGGCCGACACCCACGCACGGATCGGTGATGCCGGACGGGAACGTCTGCGAAAGTCCGGAGAACAGTTCCGCGACATTCGGAGCACGTACGGACCGGGCGTAAGTGCCCCGTACCCGCACATCCTCGATGGGCTGCCACGCGACCGTACCATTGTAACTGAAGGTCGTTCCAACAGTAGAATATTTTGCCACACGAACAGCGCCGCCGACCTCAAGCAGTTCGAAAAATGGCGTATCGGCAAGGATGGGAACGCTGACTTCCGCAAATCCCTCGATGACGTCAAAGCTTCCGCGTGTGTCGGGAATCTTGTTGCCAGCGTTCAAGCCCGCGTTGGTCAGTGCGTCGCTGTCTTCAAACGCTTCTTCCTTGCGGTACTCGGCACCCACGGCAACTCCAAGCGGACCGGCCGGAAGCTCCAGCAGGGAGCCGGAAAGGTTCGCCTGAGCGACATGCTGCTTGATGCCGGTCTGGAAGGTTCCCTGCGCCTGGATGTAGGCAACGGCCTCGGGTGAAAGCGATCCTGCACCAAAGATGTTTGCCGGCACGCATCCGTTCGCGCGGGCTTCCGCGTTGACGCAGATGAGATCTTCCGTCGATCCATTGCCGTTCACGTCGTCGAAGTCCTGCTGAACAGCAAGTGCGTCACGGAAATTCACGACATTGACCTGGCCTGACGAGATCTGGTTTTCGTTAACCTGACCGTAATTGTAGCTCGCGTCCCAGCGGAACCGCTCGTCGGCAATGGTGCCGTCGAACCCGACGACAAAGCGGTAGAAGTCACGCTCTGTCGTTCCGCTGCGGGGGCCGAAATCGCTAAGCCTGCGAGCAAAGCCGATGTCACGCAGGCCATCGCCGTTGCTGTCGGTCGCCGCGTTCAAGATCGCGTCGGGAACGAACGGGTTGGCGGCAATCACGCGTTCCTGACCGCCAGCCGCGGTAGCGCGCGTCACGAAGTTTTCGATGTTGTAACCGCCACCCGATGGAAACACTCCGTTTGGCCCACCCGACTCAAGCGGAAACGGCTCGATGATGCGTGACGATGACGTCTTGTTGAAAGTGCCTTCGAAAAACACGTTGATCGTGTCAGTCAGGCCGTAATCACCGGCAGCGGCAAAGGTGTAACGTTCGACCGGCACCGCAAGCGTGCGGAATTGCTGGCGGTTGAAGCCATTGGCGAGCGGGCCGCCATCACCGAAACCGTCGCCATCCACGTCAGGACCGTTGGTGGAAAACCCAGCCTGCAGATTGTTGTTGGCATCGTAGGTGAACGTTCCACCGCTCGTGATGAACCGACCCTGAGGTGGAAAGCTCGAGAAGAATGGCGCGATCGACGTGCCAAAGTCGGCAGGATCTCCTGTAAAGGCGAACTTGTCATAATCATCCACGCGCGTGTTCTTGCGCTGGCGTGAATACAGGCCCTTCTCGTTGGAATAGCCAAAGTGCACCATGATGTTGCCATTGCCATCGGCAACGTCGGTGCCGGCTGTCAGGTTTGCCTGATACCGGATGTCATCGCCTTCTTCGGTGAGGCCATATTGGCCGTTTGCCTCGATACCGTTGAAGTTCTGCTTGTAGACAAAGTTGACGACGCCCGCGACGGCATCCGAACCATACAGCGACGATGCGCCGCCTGTCAGGATGTCGATCCGCTCGACAAACTGCGTGGGGATCACGTTAAGATCGACTGTGGCCGAACCCGGCAGCGAGGAGACCACCCGCCGACCATTGATCAGCACCAGCGTGCGATCCGAACCAAGGTTACGAAGATCCACCGTTGCGACGCCGGTTCCCGAGGTCAGGAAAGCGGAGTTGGTGCGGCTCAGCGCAGGAGTGCCGAACACCGGGTTTTCAAGCAGCACTTCCTGGATGTTGGTGGCGCCGGATTCGTCGATCACGGCATCATCAATGATCTGCAGGGGTGCAGTTGATTCAACGGTCGGTCTTGCGATGCGCGACCCCGTCACGATGATCAGTCCGGAGTCCGCAGGCGCCGCGCGGTTTTCCTGCAGATTTTCCTGTGTCGGCTGACCTTGCGCGAGCGCAGGGTGGGCAGCGAAGGCAATGAGGCTCACGCCTGTAACCGCAACGGCACGAAGGCTGCTGCCGGTCTTCAACATGGATTGGAAAGTATGCTTCATGGTTATCTTACCCTCTGGGGATCTCGTGAGCATTGTCTGAAATATCGTGACTGGCTTGCTGTCATCTGCCTCGGCGCACGCGGCGCAAGGTGATGAGATGGCGCTCATTTCGCTTAGAATGCCGATCTTCACCAGCCCGTTTGTTCGCCTTTTGCGACGTTCACTGCGACCTGTTGCGCAACAGACACAGTGTCATTCACAATCGTTTCAGAGCGCGCGGCTTGGCGGTCTGAAAAGTTGAACCTCAAATGAACACGTCTATACCGATGCCATAACAAACGACGGCGACATGCGTGCAGGCGGCACGGCCGTCCTTGACGAAACAGCAGAAGAGGGGTTCTGACTATGAGATCTTCACCAGCAGTTCGGTTTGGCTTGCGTTCCTCAACGGCACTGCGCGCAGTGGCGGTGGTTGCTCTGGGCCTTTCGGCAACGACAGCAGCGCAGGCGCAGGTTGTGCCCGATGCTTCTGACCAGGTCACGAACCCCACACCGCCGTTCGACAATGCCATCATCGTGACCGGATCGCGCATTTCCAATCCCAACCTGGAGCAGTCGAGCCCGGTTGCGGTCGTCACATCTGACGAACTGGAATTGCAGCAGACCGTGGTGGTCGAGGATGTCATCCGCGAAATTCCCGGCGTGGTTCCAAGCCTTGGCGCACAGGTGAACAACGGCAACGGCGGCAACACTTTTGTCAACCTTCGCGGCATTGGCGAAAACCGCAATATCACGCTGCTCAACGGCACCCGCGTCGTTCCAGCTGGCCTTGATGGTATCACCAACATCGACGTCATTCCCGTCGCATTGCTGCAGCGCACCGACGTCCTGACCGGCGGTGCCGGCGCAACCTATGGCGCGGACGCGATTTCAGGTGTGATCAACTTCATCACCCGCGACGATTTTTCCGGCATGGAAGCGTCTGCCACCCAGCAGATCACCGAGAAGGGTGATGGGAACATCTTTCGTGCCGACCTGCTGCTCGGCGCCAATTTTGACGATGACCGCGGCAATGCGGTGTTCAGCATCGGCTACACCAATCGTGACGCGGTGACGCAAGGAGATCGCGCGTTCGGGCGGGAGAATATCAGCTCCACGACAGGCCAGGCGGGTGGTTCGTCAACAACCGTGCCTTCGGTCATTACCGTTCCCGGCACCACCGGCGGCACGCTGCAGGTTGCGCCGGACGGCAATTCGCTGACGCCCTATTACGGACCGTACAACTTCAATCCGCTCAACCTTTACCAGCTGCCGATCAAGCAATATCGCATGTATGGCGCAGCGCGGTATGAGATCAGCGACGCAATTGAAGTGTTCGGCGAATCCCTGTTCGTACAGAGCACGACGCAGACCGAAATTGCGCCGTCCGGTACTTTTCGTAACGTGCTGACAACGCCATTGTCGAACCCGTTCCTGAACGCCGGCATCCGCAACCAGATCTGCGGCCTTGACACCGATGCCGAAGCTGCCGGGGTGCAGCCGCTGTTCTCTCAAGCCGAGTGTAACGCAGCAGCCGTTGCCACTGATCCCGATGACGAGGATTATCGCACGGTCGGGCTCGATTACGGTCGCCGGTTCGTGGAGTTCGGCCCGCGCGTCAGCGAATATGAAACGCAGCTGTTCCAGATCAAGGGCGGTGCGCGTGGCGAACTGACTTCGGCGCTGAACTGGGAAATGTTCGGTGCCTACGGTGAGAGCGAAAACACGCAGCGGCAGAGCGGCAACGGCACGTTCACGCGTTTGCAACAGGCCGTGCTGGCGACGAATCCCGACACCTGCCTGGATACGACGAATGCTTGCGTTCCGATCAACCTGTTCGGACCGGCGGGAAGCATCTCCCAAGACGTGCGGGACTTCCTCGATGTCGGCAACAGCGGCGCGACGAAGACTTCGCTTGGTCAGTTCCAGGCGTTCGTTTCCGGCGATCTGGGCGCGGTAAGCCCCGGCTCCGATCTCCCGCTTGGCGTTGCAGGCGGTTTTGAATACCGCAAGTACACGGCAGAATCGGTTTCCGACCTGCTGTCGCAGACGCCGGGCGAAGTGCTGGGCAATGGCGCGGCAAGTCCCGATGTGTCGGGTGAATATGACGTTTATGAATTCTTCGGCGAAATTGCGGCACCGATCCTGAGCGATGTGGCATTTTTCGAAGAGCTGCTGCTCGAGGCAGGTGCTCGTTACTCGCATTACTCGACGACCGGGAACGAGTTCACCTGGAAGGCGGGTGGATCTTGGACACCTGTTGAAGGTTTTCAGGTTCGCGGCAATTATCAGCAGGTGACACGCGCGCCCAACATTGGTGAATTGTTCGATGTGCCGACCACGGGGCTCGACAACTTCACTGTCGATCCATGCGCGGGTGCAGCGCCGCTCACCAGTGATGCGTTGCGGGCCACCTGCCTTGCGCAAGGCGCTCCTGTAACGTCGATCGGTTCGATCCAGGTGGATCCGGCCGGGCAGGTGAACGTCACCACAGGCGGCAACCTCAACCTGAGTTCCGAAGATGCGACGGTCTGGACAGCGGGCGTAGTGCTGCGGCCTGATTTCTTCCGCGGGTTCACGGCCACGGTCGATTATTACAACATCGTCGTTACTAACGCGATCACCAACCCAACGATCGGCGATGTGCTGGGCGCCTGTTTTGGTCCCGAACTTAATGGTACAGGTTCTGCAAGCGACCCGGCCTGCACGTCCATTCGCCGCAATCCGGCAACGGGCAACCTGTTTGGTTCGGTCGGCACAACGCCCGGCCTGCCGCTGGTGCTTACCAACCAGGGCCGGATCGAAACCGATGGTATCGATGTGGTGATGAACTACGGTCAGGAGTTCGGTGCGTTCAACCTGAACCTTAATTTCCAGGGCAACTGGACCAATCGCAGTCGCTTCAACGCGAACGAGAATGATCCAGAATCGCTCAACCGCGAGTGCGTAGGGTTCTACAGCATCAACTGTTCGTCCATTCAGCCGGAGTTCTCGTTCAATCAGCGCACCACGCTGGGCTTCGGCGATGTCGATGTGTCGCTGCTGTGGCGCTTCATCGATGGCGTGAAGGTTGAGCCGCTTGTCAATCAGCCGAATGCTGCCGGCGTTCGGCCATTCCCGATCGAGGATTTCACCAGCATCGGATCGGAGCATTATTTCGATCTGAGCATCCGTGCACAGGTGCTGGAGAACTTCACGATCATCGCAACGGCCATCAACATGCTGGATAACAAGCCAAAGGTTGTCGGCAGCACCATTGGCTCGACTGCTTATAACAGCGGTAACATTTATCCTTCGACCTATGACCCACTGGGTCGCCGGTATGGTGTGACAGCGAAGGTTACCTTCTGATCGTCTCACCGTAGACAAGATGGAAAGAGGGGTGGCGGCAACGCTGCCCCTTTTTTTTGCCGACCCATTTTCTTGCAGGCGCTTGTGCTTGCACGCCCTTGCAACGGAAGCGCCGCCCAGGCTTCGACCGGTCTTCAGCAGCCGGCCGTCGACCTGATGGCAGCCCTTGCCTGTAACCGCGCAGACAGGCATGCAGCGTTGATGCAAGTTCGCATGACCGCAATCGTGTGCGCGGCGCGCCCGCATGGCGAAACTGCCAGCATCGCGCGGCTTCTGACACAGGAAACAGGCTTGATCGCCGGCTATATCGCTGGTGGCAGGGGACGAATGCTGCGGCCGGTACTCATCCCGGGCAATACCGTTGCCGCCACCATCACGATGAAGAACGCGCATCAGCTTCCCTTCTTCAGGACTGAATTGGTGACGAGCCGGGCCTTGTGGATGACCGAGCCGCTTCCTGCCGCCGCGATACAGTGGGTTACGGCTCTTGCCGCAGTGACCCTGCCGGAGCGGCAGGCCTGCCCGCGCATCTATGATGCACTGCAACCCCTGCTGGACGCGATCTGCCACGCCCCCTCGGCACGGGGCTGGACGCCGGCCTTGCTGCGTTTTGAAACATTGCTGCTGCGCGAGATGGGTTATGGCACGCGTAGCGACAATCTCCTGACGGGAGCAGGGGTATGCTGGACTGAAACGCTGGCACTACTCAAGCAACAGGGCCGCCTTGTCGAACATCATCTCCTTGCAGGCACACGTGCGGATGTTATGGCGGCACGCAACCTGCTGATGCATCGGCTTGACAGGATTACGGGGGTAGCATGAAGATTGCAGTGTTCGCCGGCGACGGAATAGGGCCCGAAGTGACCGAACAGGCGGTCAGAGTGCTGCAGCATCTGCCGCTCCCGCTGTCCCTGCTCGTCGGCGATGTCGGTGGATACGCTTACCAGCGACATGGCCATCCGCTTCCCGAAGAAACGCTTGCTTGCGCCGCCGAAGCCGATGCCATCCTGTTCGGAGCGGTGGGCGACCCCCGATACGACCAGCTTGACCGCCACCTGCGACCCGAACAAGCTGTGCTCGGTCTGCGCAAGGCGTTGGGGCTGTTTGCCAATCTGCGACCGGCAAAAATGTTCGGTGGCATGGAGAGTGCAAGCGCGCTCAAACCTGCCATTGCAGGTGCCATCGACCTGCTTATCGTAAGAGAGCTTAACGGCGACATATATTTCGGCAAGAAAGGCACCGAGCGAACGGCCTCCGGCCTGCGTCGTGGTTATGATGTCATGTCCTACGACGAGAGTGAAGTCCGGCGGATCGCGATCATCGGTTTCGAAGCCGCTCGCAAACGGCAAGGACGGCTGTGTTCGATCGACAAGGCCAATGTTCTGGAAACCAGCCAGTTGTGGCGCGATGTCGTTATTGAAACCGGCCAAGACTATCCTGATGTCACGCTGAGCCATCTTTATGTCGACAATGCCGCCATGCAGCTGGTGCGGGACCCCGGTCAGTTTGATGTGATCGTTACCGGCAACCTGTTTGGCGATATTCTTTCAGACCAGGCATCGATGTGCGTGGGATCCATTGGGCTACTTGCCTCAGCATCGCTGGGCGAACGCGCGACCGAACATGGGACTTTCGGCCTTTACGAACCGATCCACGGCAGCGCCCCCGACATTGCCGGTATGGGCATTGCAAATCCTTTGGCTGCGATCTTGTCCGCCGCCGACCTTCTGCGTCATTCCCTCCGTCAGGCGGCCGCAGCGGACCAGGTGGAGCGGGCCGTAGCTGCGACTTTGCGTGACGGTGTGCTTGGTCGCGACCTTGGCGGCGATGCCAGTACATCGCAGATCGGCGACGCCGTGCTGGAGCGGCTGTGAAGCGCACGACCGGCATGGATCGCGCGACAACGCGCAACTGGCGGCCGGCAACGCGCGCGGTGCGCGGCGGAACCTGGCGGTCCGAGCAGGGGGAAACGAGCGAGGCGCTGTTTCTGACCTCGGGGTATAGCTATGATGACGCGCAAACGCCGGCTGCGCGGTTTGCAGGCGAAGCAGACGGAATGACTTATTCCCGCCTGCAGAACCCCACCGTAGCCATGCTGGAGGAGCGTATCGCCCTCATGGAAGGGGCAGAGGCATGCCGCACCCAGGCATCGGGAATGGCGGCAATGACTGCGGCGTTGCTATGCCAGCTGTCCAACGGCGACCATGTCGTTGCCGCCCGGGCAGCTTTCGGTTCATGCCGGTGGCTGGTCGACAGCCTGCTGCCACGTTTCGGGATCGAAACCACGACGATCGATTCCACTGACAACGATGCGTGGGAGCAGGCGGTGCGGCCCAACACCAAGGTGTTCTTTTTTGAAACGCCGGCAAATCCGACTCTCGATATTGTTGACCTGCGAACCGTTTGTGCCATTGCCAGGGCACATGGGATCATTTCTGTCGTGGACAATGCGTTCTGCACCCCGGTAATGCAGCGTCCGCTTGAACTGGGGGCTGACGTCGTTGCCTATTCCGCAACCAAGCTGATGGAAGGGCAGGGCCGTGTCTTGGCCGGAGCCATCTGTGGTTCCGAACAGTTCATCAATGAGGTTCTGCTTCCGTTTCAGCGCAATACAGGCCCTAATCTTTCGCCATTCAGTGCCTGGATTGTCATGAAGGGACTGGAAACGCTGGAGCTGCGTGCCCGACGCCAATCTGAAAACGCACTCAAGGTCGCGGCCTTCATCGAGGCACGCGTACCGCAAGTGTTGCATCCTGGTCTGGCAAGCCATCCGCAACATGCCCTGGCCATGAGCCAGATGGAAATGCCCGGCTGCATCTTTTCCTTTGTCCTGGAAGGTGGCCGGGAACAGGCTCACGCCCTTCTCAACGGACTTGACCTCATCGATATCTCCAACAACATCGGAGATGCGCGATCCCTGATGTGTCATCCTGCATCCACAACACATCATTCCGTGGGTGCCGAGACACGCCGCGAAATGGGCGTCAGCGAAGGAATGATCCGGTTCAATGTCGGCCTTGAGGACCCGGAGGATCTGATGGAGGATCTTGATCGCGCCCTTCAAGGTGCAGGACTGTAGTTTCATCGAGCGTTTGCCGCAGGATCAAAACCGCGTTAGGCTTGCACCTGTCATGATCAACCAGCTTTTTGACCACGCCGCCCTGACACACGGGATCACCATCCGGGTTGCCGCGAGCTTCCTGCCCGAGCAGTCGCGCATCGCAGCCGGACGTTGGTTCTGGGCTTATCATATCCGGGTCGAGAATGGATCGCAGGAGCCGGTGCACCTGCTGACGCGGCACTGGCGCATCACCGATGCCAACGGCAGGACCTCCTTCGTCGACGGCGATGGAGTGGTTGGCGAGCAGCCGTATCTTGAGCCCGGCGAAAGCTACGACTACGTCTCCGGATGTCCGCTTCAAACCTCCCATGGAACGATGGAGGGGCATTATACATTCCGGCGGGATGACGGCTCCCTGTTCGAAGCGGCAATCCCCTTCTTTCCGTTGGAAGCTCCTGCGACGACCCGATGATCGCAGCCGCGCTTGTACTGAACTGCATGACCAGATCCTTCTTCCATTGCTGCGGTTCTGACGATCAGCTGTGCTGGACAAGGCTTGCGCGCACTTGAAGCGAACACATCTGCCTTTGAATGGTTTGCGCGTTCTTGATGCTGCGGCACGCCATCTGTCTTTCACGCGTGCTGCGGACGAACTGGCGGTCACGCCCGCTGCGGTAGGGCAGCAGATCCGTGCGCTTGAAGATGCACTTGGCGTCATTCTTTTCCGCCGGACGCCAAAAGGACTGGAGCTGACTGACGAGGCAATCTCCGGCCTGGATCCGCTGCGCGAAGGTTTTCTGCGGTTCGAAGAAGCGGTGCAGGCCATGCAGGCCGGCCAATCGAGCCAGTTCTTTACTTTTGCCGCGCCTCGTGATTTCTTTGGCGCCTGGCTGGCCGCGCGCCTGGCTGCATATCGCAATCAGCATCCTGATGTGCGCTTCCACATGGCGGGCGGGCAGCGCGCTGATTTCACCGAAGCCAATCTCGATTTTGCGGTACGCCTTGCCGAAGGGCCGGGAGATCTGGAAGGAATTGCGCTCTCACCGGGACGCCGCATCGCTGTGTCGGCACCCGATGCTGCAGCCGCCTGGATTGCGTGGCCTGGCGGACCCGCGCCTTCGGGTGTCGAAGCTGCCATTGAGGTCGGCGCAACTGGCCAGGCGTTGTCAGCAGTGCTTGGTGGCCTCGGGCGTACGCTTTTGCCCTATCCACTCGTGGAATCTTTTCTGAAGAGTGGAGCGATGATCGCGCTTGGAGAAGCGGAAGCGACGAACACCACCTACTGGCTGGTTGCCCCTCGGCCGCAGTGGCGACAGCGCAAGATGAAAGCTCTGGTCGATTTCCTTACCGAGCCGTCCTGATCGTGCTGGCACCCGATGCCCTCTATGCCCAAGAACCGTGGGCACTCAGACAATCTGGTATCATGATCCCTCAGTCCACGCGCGAGTAGGGCGGTAATTCAATCCGCCAGATCATCGCTGCGCCACGCAGCATGAGCCCGGCAAGTGCTGCCACAGACCAGACGATCGTCTGCTTCAGATCCAGCAAGGTTCCCATTGCACAGATAACTGCAGACACTGCAGCGGCTGTCACGTAAAGTTCCGGGCGCATCAGGATTGATGGGACCCCAGCAAGAACATCGCGAATGATCCCTCCGACGCAACCCGACACTATCCCCAGAATAATTGCCGGGAACAGGGCAACGTCAAACGCCAGCGCTTTGGCCGTGCCCAGGGTCGCAAATGCGGCAAGGCCAGCGGCATCGGCCCATTCCAGCAATCGTCCTTCCCACCAATGTGCGGGCGTGAACCATGCCAGCAATGCTGTGCCAAGGACCACCGGCGCGACCCATGCATCATGAACCCAGAACGCGGGTACATCAATGAGCAGATCCCGCACAGTTCCGCCGCCCACCCCCGTAACCAGCGCAAAAAACAGCATGGTGACGAAACTTTGCCGCAGACGCGCGGCCAGCAGTGCGCCGGTAAGGGCAAACACCGCCGTTCCTGTCAGGTCAAGGAACGGCGGCAATGCCGGCGGGTTCATGCAGACAAACCTTCGCTGTCAGACGTGGATCGGCTTACCACGAACCGCCATGGCGGCTTCCTTTATGGCTTCGGAATGAGTCGGATGTGCGTGGCAGGTATACGCAATATCCTCACTGGTCGCCCCGAACTCCATAGCTTGCGCGATCTGGGCGATCATCGTTCCTGCAAGTGTGGCGATGCACCATCCGCCAAGTACCCGATCGGTTTTCGCATCTGCAATGATCTTCACGAAACCGTCCGGCTCACGGTTGGTCTTCGCGCGGCTGTTCGCCATCATCGGAAACATGCCGATCTTGATCTCGTGTCCGGCATCCCGCGCCTGTGCTTCTGTCAGGCCGACCCCAGCCATCTCAGGCATGGTGTAGACGACGTTGGGAATGATGGCATGGTTCACAATGCCATGTTCGCCTGCGATGTTTTCCGCAACCGCAATGCCTTCATCTTCGGCCTTGTGCGCCAGCATCGGGCCGGGAATCACGTCGCCGATCGCCCAGACGCTGTCGACCCTGGTGCGGAATTGCTGATCAGGAACAATCTGCCCGCGCTCGTTTGTCTCCAACCCGGCCGATTCAAGATCAAGTCCGTCGGTATTCGGGCGCCGTCCAATGGCAACCAGCACGCAATCGGCTTCTATCGTTTCGGCAGGCCCGCCGCTGGCCGGCTCGATCGTTACCTTTGCTGTGTCGCCTTCGACAGCAACCGCGGTGACCTTGTTGCCCAGCTTCAGCTCCATCCCCTGCTTCTTGAAGATCTTACCCGCTTCCTTGCGGACATCCTCGTCAAGGCCTGGCAGCAGGCGATCGAGAAATTCGACTACAGTAACTTTTGCGCCAAGCCGCCGCCATACGCTGCCCAGTTCCAGGCCGATGACGCCGCCACCGATCACGATCATCCTGTCCGGCACATGCTTCAGGGCCAAACCGCCAGTCGAGTCCACGATCACGCCGCGTTCATTATCGACATCCACGCCGGGAAGGGGGGTTACCGACGATCCGGTTGCAATGACGATGTTCCTGCCGGTGTGGCGCTGATCGCCAATCTGCAGCGTGTGCTTGTCGACAAAACCTGCATGACCTTTGAGCCACGTGATCTTGTTCTTCTTGAACAGGAAAGCGATGCCGCCCGTCAGTTCCTTGACTGCGGTTGCCTTTTCACCCTGCATCGCTTCGAGGTCGAGAGTGACCTTTTCCGTCTTGACGCCGAACTTCGCCAGCGTTCCTTCTTGTGCTTCTGCAAACAGTTCAGAGCCGTGCAGCAACGCCTTTGATGGAATGCATCCAACATTGAGACAGGTGCCGCCAAGTGTTTCGCGGCTTTCCACGCATGCAGTTTTCAACCCTAACTGCGCCGCACGAATGGCCGCGACATAACCGCCCGGTCCTGCGCCGATCACGATAACGTCAAAATCAAACTCGGACATTTTCAATCCCGTTCAGAACAAACCCAGAGTGGCGAAGATCAAAGATCGATCAACAGGCGTGTTGGATCCTCGATGGCGTCCTTGATGATCTTCAACGCAGTAACCGCTTCTCGTCCATCGATCAGGCGGTGATCATATGAAAGGGCGATGTACATCATCGGTCGTACCTCAACCTTGCCATCAATGACCACCGCCCGATCTTCTATGCGGTGAAGGCCAAGCACTGCGCTTTGCGGCGGATTGATGATGGGCGTCGACATAAGTGAGCCGAACACTCCGCCATTGGAAATGGTGAAGGTGCCGCCTTTCATGTCATCCATGGTGAGCGTGCCGTCCTTGGCTTTCTGCCCAAACTCGGCGATGTTCTTTTCAATCCGGGCAAAGCTCTTGCGGTCAGCGTTGCGGACCACCGGAACAACCAGGCCGTTCGGCGCCGATACTGCAACTGAAATGTCGACGAATTCATGATAGACGATTTCATCACCGTCGATCTGTCCGTTGACAGAAGGAATGTCCTTCAAGGCAAGGCAGGACGCCTTTGCAAAGAACCCCATGAAGCCAAGCCGGACATCATGTTTCTTGGCGAACAAATCCTTGTAGCGAGTTCGCGCCTCGATCACGGCGGACATGTCAACGTCGTTGAAAGTAGTCAGCAGCGCCGCGTTATCCTGCGCAGATTTCAACCGCTTGGCGATTGTCTGACGCAGGCGTGTCATCCTGACCCGCTCGACCTTGCGGTCCTCGTCAGCGGCAGAAGTGGATGTCGGCGCAGCCTTGGCAGCATCATCGGCAGTGATGGCAGAATCGCTGTCCCGTGCCTTGGCTGCAACCAGCACATCATCCTTGGTCAGGCGACCGTCACGACCGCTGCCCTTCACGCTGGCAGGGTCAATCCCGTGCTCCAGCACCGCACGCCGAACCGCAGGCGACAGAACCGCTGCGTCGGCGACATCACTCTGCTGCCCGGCGGTCTTGTCATCATTCTTCGGCGCGGGCTCTTCCTCATTGCGCGGCGCCACTGTCTTGGCGCCTGCACCGGCTCCATCCTCGATCCGGGCGATTAGCGCGCCGACCTCGACATTGTCTCCGACCGCGGCCAGCAAATCACCCATGATGCCCGCCACTGGCGCATTGACGTCAATGGCGACCTTGTCGGTTTCAAGGCTGCAGACCGGTTCGTCCTGCGCCACCGCATCGCCCGGCTGCTTCAGCCATTCGCCGATAGTGGCTTCGGAAATGCTTTCGCCCAGAGTGGGAACCTTGACTTCGGTGCTCATCGCTTGCGCGTCCTTTCGCGGTCGTGCTGCTGATTTAGGGCTTGCGCCGCTGGATCTCATCCTCGACCGAAAGGCCAAGAGCGTCAGATATCAATGCCGCCTGCTGCTTTGCATGACGTGAGGCAAGCCCCGTGGCCGGCGAAGCGGCGGGCTGCCGTCCGGCATAACGAGGCCGGCGCACGGCGGATTCGGCTTCGGCCAGTGCATGTTCGATATGGCTTTCGACAAAGAACCATGCGCCGTTGTTGCGCGGTTCTTCCTGACACCAGACGACCTCCTCGAGGTTCTTCATCCGGCCGATCCGCCGCGCCAGAGGCTCTCCGGGGAAGGGGTAAAGCTGCTCGAGCCGTACGATCGTGGTGTCCTGCTGTCCGGCACCATCGCGTGCCTCGATGAGATCGTAAGCGACTTTGCCGGAGCACAATACAAGCCGCTTGATCTTTTCATCTGCAATGTCAGCCGTGTCGGAAAAGATGCGACGAAAATGGCTGTCGTCCAGAAACTCGTCCCGCATGGAGCGGGCCATCGGATGACGCAGCAGCGACTTGGGGGTCATGATGATCAGCGGCTTGCGGAATGATCGCAGCATCTGGCGGCGCAGGACATGAAAGTAATTTGCCGGCGAGGTAATGTTGCAGACCTGGATATTGTCACCAGCGCAAAGCTGCAGAAACCGCTCCAGCCTGGCTGAGCTGTGCTCTGGTCCCTGACCTTCATAACCATGGGGCAGCAAAAGAACCAGGCCGTTAGCGCGAAGCCATTTCGCTTCTCCCGACGCGATGAATTGATCGATCATGATCTGCGCGCCATTGGCGAAATCGCCGAACTGCGCTTCCCACAAGACCAGCGACTTCGGATCGGCGAGAGCGTAACCATATTCGAAGCCCAGAACGCCATATTCCGAAAGCGGGCTGTCATACACCTCGAAGCGGCCGTGCGGCACGTGACACAAGGGGATGTACTTTTCCTCGGTGCGCTGATCTATCCATGCGGCATGCCGCTGCGAGAATGTGCCACGCCCCGAATCCTGTCCGGACAACCGCACGCTGAACCCTTCGGCCAGCAATGATCCGAACCCCAGCGCCTCTGCCGTGGCCCAGTCGAAGCCGGTGCCGCCGTCGAACATTTCCCGCTTTGTATCCAGCACACGGCCAAGGGTGCGATGTATCTCCAGCGTGTCGGGAACTGTCGTCAGCGTCCGACCAAGGCTGTCGAACAGCTTGCCGGAAATGCCGCTTTCGACATTGCGGCGCGATGTTTCCGGATCAGCGGGCTTCGCAAGTCCTGTCCAGCGTCCGGCGAACCAGTCGGCATCATTCGCCTGGTAATCCGCGGCGGCAGAGAACTGCTCCTCGAGCAGGTCGACAAAACTGTTTTCCTGGTCCTTCATCCAGGCATCGTCTATTACGCCTTGTTCAACAAGACGCTGGCTGTAGATTGACGATATCGGCGGATGCTTGCGGATCGCCTGATACATCAATGGCTGCGTGAAGCTGGGCTCATCGCCTTCATTGTGCCCGAACCGGCGGTAGCACCACATGTCGATGACAATGTCGCGGCCAAACCGCTGCCGGTATTCAATGGCGAGTTTGCAGCAGAATGTCACTGCTTCGGGATCATCGCCATTCACGTGCAGGATTGGCGCCATCACCCCTTTTGCCACATCAGACGGGTAGGGGGAGGAGCGTGCGAATTGCGGGCTGGTCGTGAACCCGATCTGGTTGTTGATGATGAAATGGATGCAGCCGCCGGTGTTGTAACCGCGAATATCCGAAAAGCCGAGGCATTCCCACACTATGCCCTGACCCG
Organism: Croceicoccus esteveae; assembly: GCF_031846435.1. Taxonomy (NCBI): domain Bacteria; kingdom Pseudomonadati; phylum Pseudomonadota; class Alphaproteobacteria; order Sphingomonadales; family Erythrobacteraceae; genus Croceicoccus; species Croceicoccus esteveae. The sequence goes on along the minus strand of NZ_JAVRHS010000002.1, from coordinate 23,694 downwards.
CAAAAGCAGCGTCGCCATGGATCAGCACGGGCAGGACCTGCTGATGCCGTCCTTCGCCAATGTCGTCGCGAAAAGTCTGCTGCGCCCGCACCTTGCCAAGCACAACGGGATCCACCGCCTCGAGGTGAGAAGGGTTGGGCACCAGACTCATGTGCACCGAAATGCCATCGAAATCCCGGTCGGTGCTGGTGCCGAGATGGTATTTCACATCGCCGGAGCCGCCAACGTCCTCCGGATTAGCGCTGCCGCCGGAGAATTCGTGAAAGATAACCTTGTACGGCTTGCCCATTACATTGGCGAGCACGTTCAACCGGCCGCGATGCGCCATGCCATAGACAATATCGCGAACACCCATCTGCCCGCCATATTTGATGACCGATTCAAGCGCCGGGATCATCGACTCGCCGCCGTCGAGACCAAACCGCTTCGTGCCAACGTATTTCTTGCCGAGGAACTTCTCGTACTGCTCCGCCCGGATCACCGCCGACAGGATTGCACGCTGACCATCGACAGTAAAATCTATCGTCTTGTCAATGCCTTCAAACTTCTCCTGAAGGAAGCGCCGCTCCTCCACGTCGGAGATATGCATGTATTCAAGGCCGATCTTGCCGCAGTAATTTGCACGCAGGATCTCGACCATCTCGCGGACGGTCGTCCATTCCAGACCCAAATTGCCGCCAATATAGACAGGGTTGTCAAGATCCTTGCCCGAAAATCCGTGATATTGCGGGGTAAGGTCATCGGGCAGATCTCGCTGGGCGAGGTTCAGCGGATCGAGATCGGCGGCCAGGTGCCCACGCACCCGGTAAGTCCGCAGCAAGAGCATTGCGCGAACAGAAGCATCTGCCGCTGCCTGAACCGCGCCTTCATCAACCGGACTGCCCTTGCGCCGGGCCGCGGCGCGTACGGCAATCTTCATGCGCGTGGGATCAAGAGCTTCTGTCAGATCGTCAAAGGCGCCATCTCCGGACAGCGGCCAGGCGTCACGCTGCCATGACGGGCCAGCCTGCGGACCATCCCATTCCAGGTCGGGAACAATGGACTGCTTCTCGTTACCCATCACGCTTCACCCGCACGCGCCGAAAATGACCGGCTCTAATCCATCGGCATTGGCCGGATGGCGGAGTAATCCTGCCACCCGGAGCGCTTTGCTTCAGGCGTTTTCCTTCAGCAATCCATCGAGAGTCTCGCCAAGGAGCGACGGAGATGGTGAAACGCGAATGCCAGCCTCTTCCATTGCCGCGATCTTGTCCTCGGCGCCGCCCTGTCCACCCGACACAATGGCGCCGGCATGACCCATCCGCCGGCCGGGAGGCGCCGTGCGGCCTGCAATAAAGCCGACCATGGGCTTTCTACGACCGCGCTTTGCCTCATCCTTGATGAACTGCGCAGCCTCCTCCTCCGCCAATCCGCCGATTTCGCCAATCATTATGATCGACTTTGTTTCATCGTCGGCCATGAACAGCTCAAGCACATCAATGAAGTTGGTGCCGTTCACCGGGTCGCCACCGATGCCAACCGCCGTGGTCTGCCCTAGCCCAACCGCAGTGGTCTGATGCACTGCCTCATACGTCAAAGTGCCCGAGCGGGAGACGACGCCAACCGAGCCCTTCTTGAAGATGCTTCCCGGCATGATGCCGATCTTGCATTCGCCAGGTGTCAGCACACCAGGGCAGTTGGGGCCAATGAGGCGCGACCCGGACCCTTGCAGCGCCCGCTTAACGCGCACCATGTCAAGCACCGGAATGCCTTCGGTAATCGTCACGATGAGTTCCATCCCCGCGTCGATCGCCTCCAGAATGGAGTCGGCGGCGAACGGCGGCGGAACGTAGATGCAAGAAGCAGTGGCGCCCGTAGCAGCTTTCGCCTCGGCCACGGTGTTGTAATTGGGAAGTCCGATGTGCTGCGTACCGCCTTTACCGGGAGTGACGCCAGCGACCATCTTCGTTCCATAGTCCAGCGCCTGCTGGGTGTGGAAAGTGCCGGTCGATCCAGTCATCCCTTGCGTGATGACCTTCGTGTTCTTGTCTACCAATATGGACATTCAAAACCTCCCTTGCGGGTGAAACAATGTGGCTCAGCCAAGCTTTGCGTCGATTTTCCGGCAGGCGTCGAGCAGTTCCTTGACCGCGTCGACGCTGGTCTGGAAATTGGCCTTCGCCTGGTCGTTCAGCGCAATTTCGACAATCCGCTCCACGCCGTTCTCACCGATGACTACCGGCACGCCGACGTAAAGATCATCAACGCCATACTGCCCGGTCAGATTGGCAGCAGCAGGCAGAACCCGCTTCTTGTCCTTGAGGAAACTCTCGGCCATCATGATTGCGCTTGTGGCAGGCGCGTAGAACGCCGAGCCATTGCCGAGCAGGCCGACAATCTCGCCGCCGCCCTTGCGCGTGCGATCGACAATCGCGTCGATCTTTTCCTGCGTTGACCAACCCATCTTGATCAGGTCAGGCACCGGGATGCCAGCGACAGTCGAATACTCGATTACCGGCACCATCGTGTCGCCATGGCCGCCAAGCACGAAGGCTGTGACATCCTCCACCGATACGTCGAATTCATCGGCAAGAAAGCGGCGGAAACGGGCGCTGTCCAGCACACCGGCCATGCCGACGACCATGTGGGGAGGCAGACCCGAATATTCGCGTAAAGCCCACACCATCGCATCAAGCGGATTGGTAATGCAGATTACAAAAGCATCGGGAGCATGCGCCTTGATGCCCGCGCCGACCGCGCCCATGACCTTGAGGTTGATCCCAAGCAGGTCATCACGGCTCATGCCAGCCTTGCGCGGAACACCGGCAGTGACGATGATGACGTCCGCGCCCGCGATATCCGCGTAGTCGCTGGTACCCTTGAGTGTGGAATCAAAGCCGTCGACCGGGGCGGCCTGCGAAATATCCAGCGCCTTGCCCGCTGGCATTCCTTCGGCAATGTCGAACAGGACCACGTCGCCCATTTCTCTCATTGCTGCCAGATGCGCGAGCGTGCCGCCGATCATCCCGGCGCCGATCAGGGCGATTTTCTTTCGAGCCATCAGATCACAATTCCTCTTCGGTTTGCGGACCGTGGCCTCCGTGCGCCATGACAGAGCACTAAAAGCGGCAGCGCGACCCGGTGGCGGTTTGCTAGGCCTCTAAATGTACGATTGCAACCGTCAAAAGCCGAAGATTGCCGCGCTCTGCTAATTGTTCGCAATATCGGCTGCATGAACGCAGCGGTTGCAGGACGAGCTGTGGATCGCCCTGCAACCGCGCTGCTTCAATGGTCGTCTATTGGACCATCATGGCAAACTCAGCTACTGGACGTCACCGGCAAGCCCGCGCGCGTTCAGCAATGGCTCGACCTTCGGATCGTGACCGGTCAGCGTGCGGAAAGCGTCACCATAATCAAGCGTTCCTCCGCGAGAGAGGATTACATCCCGGTAACGATCGCCATTGGCGCGGGTAAGTCCGCCATTCTTGTCGAACCATTCGTTGACGTTGTGCGCCAGCATTTCGGTCCACAAGTAAGCATGATAACCGGCGCTGTAGGAGCTGCCGCCGAACACGTGCCGGAAGTAGGGCGATTTATAGCGCGGCGGCACCTTGCCTGCATGAAGACCGGTTGCCTTCAAGGCGCGCGTCTCGAATGCATCCATGTCGCTGGGCACCTGGGCCGGCACAAGCAGGTGCCAATCCATGTCGAGCATTGCTGCTGCCAGCGTCTCACCCAACGCAAAACCCTGATTGAACTTGGAAGCACGGTCGATCTTCACCAGCAGGTCTTGCGGAATGGGTGCGCCGGTCTGATAGTGCTTGGCATAATTTGCAAGAATGCGCGGTTCGGTTGCCCATTTCTCGTTGGCCTGGGAAGGGAACTCCACGAAATCTCGCGCTACTGCGGTACCTGACATCGACGCATATCGCTGATCTGCAAAGAAACCATGCAAGGCGTGCCCGAATTCGTGGAACATTGTTTCCACTTCATCAAAGCTTACCAAGGTCGGCTCGCCGGCAGCTGGTTTGGGGATGTTGAGCACATTGTAAATGACAGGCTTTGTTTCATCGCGGTGCGACTGATCGACAAAGTTGGACATCCAGGCCCCGCCGCGCTTGCTGTCGCGCTGATAAGGATCGAAGTAGAACAGGCCAAGTTCCGAACCGTCACGGTCGAAGACGGTATAGACGCTGACATCGGTGTTGTAGACAGGCATGTCGTCCCGGCGCCGGAAGTTCAGTCCGTAGAGCTGGTTGGCAGCATAGAACACACCATCTTCAAGCACGCGGGTCATTTCAAAATATGGCTTGATCTCGGTTTCATCGAGATCGTACTTGGCTTTTCGGACTTTCTCCGAGTAATAGTTCCAATCCCACGGCTCGACGGCAAAACTGCCGCCTTCGGACTTTATCATAGCCTCGAGTGCAGCAGCTTCGCGCGCCTGTGCCTGTGCAGTGGCCGGAGCAAGCCCGCGCATGAATTCAACCGCAGCTTCGGGGCTTTCGACCATGCGGTCGTACATCTGCCATTCGGCAAAATTGCGTTCGCCGAACAGACCGGCCTTTTGCGCACGCAGCCTGGCAAGCTGCAGCACTATGTTACGCGTGTCGTTGGCATCGCCGAGCGAGTTGCGATTGACGCTGCGTTCGAACAATGCGCGTCGCGTCTCGCGATCAGCCAGGCTGGAAAGCTGCGGCTGCTGCGTGGTGTTCTGAAGCACGAGCGCGTATTGCCCCGCACGACCCCTGTCGGACGCTGCCTTGGCAGCGGCGGCAAGCTGCGCATCGCTCATCCCGGCAAGGCTGGCTGCGTCAGTAACGAACAGGGTGGCATCGTTGGTACCGGCTGTGACCATCTGCCCAAACTGGGTGGTAAGCGTCGAAACCTGCGTGTTGATGTCCTTCAGCGCCTCCTTGTCGGCTGGCGACAGCATGGCGCCTGCATGCACGAACTGATCATAGGTTTCCTGCAGCAAAGCGGCGTCATCGGTGTCAAGGTTCATCGTGGCTCGACGATCGTAGACATCCTTGACCTTCTGAAAGAGATTGTCGTTCAGATAGATGGCATCGTAATGCGCAGACAGGCGCGGGCTGATCTCGTTCTCGATCGCATCGAGAGCATCGGTGGTATCTGCTCCTGTAAGAGCGAAGAACACCGTCGATACGCGGCCCAGCATTTCGCCGGAATCTTCAAGCGCGACGATGGTATTCTCGAAATCCGGACGCGCGCGATTGTTGGCGATCGCTGCCACTTCGGCGCTGTGAATCGCCATTCCCTCCTCGAAGCCAGGCATGAAGTCGCCGGTCTGGATCTGCGTGAAGTCCGGCGCCTGAAACGCGAGGGTGGAGGGAGTGGCAAAGACGCCGCTGGCTTCAGGCAGAGCAGCCGTCGCCAGCACATCGGGCCGGCCTGTGTCGTTCATCGTGGTGCATCCGCCCAGCGCCAGCATGGCTGCCACGCCAGCAAGCAGTCCTGCCCTGTTCCGCAAATTATCCAACGCATTGCTCCTTCATCATTAATGCACATTGCAGCCTCCCTTGCCTGAACAGCATGGCGATCGCAAAGAAAACCGGTTTCAAACGCTACTGCTTCACCGCAACGCATAGCGCAGCACCGGCTCGTAAAATGATCCTGCGTTCCCCAGATGACTTTCGTAGAGCGTGAACGCATTCACTGCGAACGGCTCGCTCGCCAGCCGGGCTTGCACTGACAGAAAAGGTCCGATCGGACCTGACGAACGGTTGAGGCGAGCAAGAGTTACATGTGGAATGAACCGACGGGCATCCGGGACAATGCCGCAGCTCCGGCAGGCGGCGTTAACCTTGCGTCGGAGCGCTTCCAGCCCTGCGTCACCCGAAATTGCAGCATAGACAGCCGATGGATGATCCTTGCGGGTGAAATGCCCCACCCCATCGATCAGCAGCTTGAAGGGAGGTTGCCGGATGGTGCCCAACGCGTCAGCAAGATCGTTGGCAAGCGGCGCAACGATCTCTCCGACATAGCAGAGCGTACAATGCAACTGCTCCGACGTTTGCCAACGGGCATGTTCGATTCCGTGCATGGCATCCACCAGCATGCCGCAGACCTGCGGTGGCGGCGCAATACCGATGAAGATCCTGTGCATCGCATATAAATAGGTAGGAAGCATCCTTTGCTGCAAGGCTGATGCGTAGCTCTGCCCCGTATGATCATCAGAGAACATCGGCAGAGAACATCGCTGCACGGGTGAAAGGATTGCAAAGCACGCGTCCAATCCCACATTGCTGCTGGCTTTCCATGGCAGATGCGCAGTGCGGGCATCGTGATGGTGTGTTAGCCAAATCGCCGATTGCGCAATTCAGAGTGCTACAAGGGCAATCTGACCTGCGCGCACTGTCTTATTCCTCATCGGAAACCCCATCTTTCCATGTCCCTGACCAAGATTTCCGTGCGCGGCGCGCGCGAACACAACCTCAAAGGCATCGACATTGATCTGCCGCGTGATGCGCTGATCGTGATCACCGGCCTGTCAGGCTCCGGCAAGTCGAGCCTCGCCTTTGACACCATCTATGCCGAGGGGCAGCGCCGTTATGTCGAGAGCCTGAGCGCCTATGCACGGCAGTTTCTGGAAATGATGCAGAAGCCCGATGTTGAACATATCGACGGGCTCTCTCCTGCCATTTCCATTGAGCAGAAGACCACCTCGCGCAATCCGCGTTCGACCGTGGCGACGGTGACGGAAATCTACGATTACATGCGCTTGTTGTGGGCGCGGGTGGGGGTGCCCTACAGCCCCGCAACCGGTCTGCCGATCGAGGCGCAGACGGTGTCCAACATGGTGGACCGGGTCATGGCGTTGCCCGAAGGAACGCGCCTTTACCTGCTTGCTCCCGTGGCCCGCGGCCGCAAGGGCGAATATCGTCGGGAACTGGCGGAGTGGCAGAAGGCGGGCTTTACCCGCGTGCGCATCGACGGCGAGATCCACGAGATCGCCGAAGCGCCCAAGCTCGACAAGAAGTACAAGCACGACATCGAGGTTGTCGTCGATCGCCTCGCGGTGCGCGAAGGGATCGAAACGCGGCTGGCCGACAGTTTCGAAACGGCGCTGAAACTGGCGGATGGTCTTGCCTATGTTGATCTTGCCGATGGCGTCGTGCCGGGGCGCGAGGCGGATGCCGGCGATGCGGCAGGCGCGTCCGGCAATATGACTGGCGGCCAGCTGAAAGGCGCAGGTCTGCCGCCGAACCGGATCGTGTTTTCCGAACGCTTCGCCTGTCCTGTATCCGGGTTCACGGTCGAGGCGGTGGAGCCGCGGCTGTTTTCCTTCAACGCACCGCAGGGTGCTTGTCCGGCTTGCGACGGATTGGGGGAAAAGCTGCTGTTCGACCCGCAATTGGTAGTGCCGAACGAACATCTGTCGTTAAAAAAGGGCGCGGTCGTTCCCTGGGCGAAGTCCAATCCGCCTTCGCCTTATTACATGCAGGTGCTGTCCAGCCTGGCGACGGAATATAGCTTCGATCTTGCGACGCCATGGATCGAATTGCCCGAAGAGGTGCGCGATACCATCCTGTTCGGCACGAAGGGCAAGGCGGTGCCGCTGACCTTCAAGGACGGACGCAAAAGCTATACCGTCAACAAGGCGTTCGAAGGGGTGATCGGCAATCTCAACCGCCGGATGCTGCAAACCGACAGTGCATGGATGCGTGAGGAATTGTCGCGATATCAGACGGCGCAGGCTTGCGAGACCTGCCATGGCGCCCGGCTCAAGCCTGAGGCGTTGAGCGTCAAGGTGGCGGGTGAAAGCATTTCAGGCCCGGTCCGGCTGTCGGTGGCCGCCGCGCTGGAATGGTTCACGACCTTGTCGGCCAAGCTGACGGATCAACAGGCGCAGATCGCCAGCTCCATCCTGAAGGAGATCAACGAACGCATCGGGTTTCTCGACAATGTCGGCCTCGATTACCTGACGCTCGACCGCACTTCGGGTACACTGTCGGGTGGTGAAAGCCAGCGCATCCGGCTCGCCAGCCAGATCGGCAGCGGCCTGTCGGGCGTGCTTTACGTGCTGGACGAACCCAGCATCGGGCTGCACCAGCGAGACAATGATCGCTTGCTCGAAACGCTGAAGCGGCTGCGCAATCTGGGCAACACCGTCATTGTCGTCGAACATGACGAGGACGCGATCCGCGCGGCCGATTACGTGGTGGATCTTGGGCCGGGCGCCGGCGTGCATGGCGGTGAGATCGTTGCCGAAGGCACGTTGAAGCAGGTGCTGAAATCCAAGAAATCGCTGACTGCACAATATCTGAACGGCAGCAGGGCCATTCCCATTCCGGCCAAGCGCCGCAAGGGCAATGGCAAGAAGATCACGGTGCATGGCGCCCGGGCCAATAATCTGAAGGACGTGACCGCATCCATTCCGCTTGGCACCTTCACCTGCATCACCGGGGTATCGGGGTCGGGCAAATCAAGCTTCACCATCGACACGCTCTATGCCGGAGCGGCCCGCGCTTTGAACGGTGCGCGGGTCATCGCCGGCGCGCATGACAAGATCACCGGCCTCGACAATTGCGACAAGGTGATCGAAATCGACCAGTCGCCCATCGGCCGCACTCCGCGATCCAATCCTGCCACTTACACCGGCGCATTTACCAACATCCGCGACTGGTTCGCCGGATTGCCCGAAGCGCAGGCGAGGGGGTACAAGCCGGGCCGCTTCAGCTTCAACGTCAAGGGTGGCCGGTGTGAGGCGTGTCAGGGCGATGGCCTCATCAAGATCGAGATGCACTTCCTGCCCGATGTCTACGTCACATGCGAGGAATGCGGCGGCAAGCGTTACAATCGCGAAACGCTGGAGGTGCGGTTCAAGGGCATGTCGATCGCCGATGTGCTCGACATGACGATCGAGGACGCCGAGGTGTTCTTCGAAAACGTGCCGCCGATCCGCGACCGCATGCACATGCTCAACGAAGTGGGGCTGGGCTACGTCAAGGTGGGGCAGCAGGCGACGACCCTGTCGGGCGGCGAGGCGCAGCGCGTGAAACTCGCCAAGGAGCTTTCGCGCCGGTCGACCGGACAGACGCTTTATATCCTTGATGAACCCACGACCGGCCTGCATTTCGAAGACGTGCGCAAATTGCTCGAGGTGCTGCAAAGGCTGGTCGTACAGGGCAATTCCATAGTGGTGATCGAACATAACCTGGATGTCATCAAGACCGCCGACTGGATCGTTGATCTGGGACCGGAAGGCGGCGTCAAAGGCGGCGAAATCGTCGCTTTCGGCACACCCGAGCAGGTGGCAAAAGATCCGCGCAGCTTCACCGGCAGCTATCTCGCCAAGCTGCTCGACTGACAACGTCGGCAGCCTTGTCGCCCGGGAACCGTTCATCGTTTTTTAATGATGTTGCCTGTCTTTTGCCGGTGACGCTGCGTGCAGGAACCGTTAATTGCACCGCACAAGCGCGATGGGCAAGGATTGCAGGCATGAGCAAAGTGGTAGGATTGGCGCTGAACGCGCGGGCTTGGACGGCAGGCATGACCGCGTTGGCAATACTGGCCAGCAGTTCCCTGCCTGCCGGAGCGCAGGTGCGTAAAGTCGATCCCAACGCGGCCATCGACGGCGATCTGTCGCGCAATGCCGAATTGCCAGCCGTCGACGGGCAGATCAGCGGAGATCCCTATGCGCCGGTTGCCGAACCTGCTGCTCAGGACCGTGACCTCCTGCCGCCGGATCCGTATGCACAACCCTATGCAGCGCCAGTTCAGCAGCCTGCTCCATACGCTGCCCCTGCGTCTCAGCCGCAAGCTCCATCGCCGCCGCCTGTTTCAAGCACACAATCGGCGACTTACCAGCGAGACCAGGTGCTTGGCGCGGCAGAGCGCGCCTTTGGCAAGGGAGCCGAGGGGCTGGCCAAGCTGATCGAGGACATCCTGCACGAACAGGGCGAACCCAGCGCCTACATCAGCGGGCGTGAGGCGGGCGGCGCGCTGGCGGTCGGCATACGCTATGGCGAAGGCACGTTGCACCACGCGGTCGAGGGCGACAAGCGGGTGTTCTGGACCGGGCCATCGGTTGGTCTCGACGCAGGCGCAAACGCAGGCTCCACGTTCATTCTTGTTTACAATCTCTGGGACAGCGAGGATCTGTACACCCGCTTTCCTGCAGGCGAGGGCCAAGCCTATGCCATAGGCGGGTTCAATGCCAGCTATGTGCGCAAGGGCGACATTGTCATGATTCCCGTGCGGCTTGGCGTCGGTGTTCGTCTTGGAGTGAACGCAGGCTATCTGCGCTTCTCCAAGAAACAGCGCTGGCTCCCGTTCTGACCGGTTGCGGTCCTTTTTGCCGGCCACCGGACTTGCCCGCGCGCCTGAACATCTGCATGAGCGCACCTTCGCTCAGGTAAACACATGCTGACAGGAAAAGAAATGCTGGCCGAACTTCCGCAACAGGCTCCCGATGCGCTGCTCGCGCTGATCAAGATGTATGCGGCGGACGATCGGGCAGCCAAGATCGACCTTGGCGTTGGCGTCTACCGCACCGACAAAGGCGCAACACCGGTATTCAGCGCAATCAAGCACGCGGAACGCCGGCTGGTGGAAGAACAGCAATCGAAGGCGTATCTCGGCCCCGAAGGCTGCATGGAGTTTGTCGAGAGCCTGAAGCCGATCATCTTCGGGGCAAGTCTGGCGAGCAGCACGAACATCGCCGGCATGCAGACACCAGGTGGAACAGGTGGCGTGCGGCTGGCCGTAGCACTTGCCAAGGCAGCGGGCGTCGCAAAAATCCTGATGGGAGTGCCAAGCTGGCCCAATCATGCGCAGATCATGGACGATCTTGGCGTGCCCCTGGTCTCGTTTGGTCACGCTCGTGAGGGTCGTCCCGATATGGATGCGCTCAGAGCAGCAATCGCGGCGGCAGATGCAGGAGACGCGGTGCTGCTCCACGGATGCTGCCACAATCCTACCGGCATCGATTATACGCAGGAACAATGGCAGGAGATTGCCGGACTGATCGCGAGCAAGAGCCTGCTGCCGATCCTGGACCTTGCCTATCAGGGCTTGGGTGAAGGGCTAGAAGAGGATGCGCAAGGCGTCCGCACAGTAATGCAAGCAGTGCCAGAGGCGCTTCTGGCATACAGCTGCGACAAGAACTTCGGCCTCTACAGGGACAGGGTCGGCGCGCTTTACGTGCAGGCTGCGGACGAGGCGGGCCTGGCACGCATCATGTCGAATGCAGCTTCCATCGCGCGGGCGACCTGGTCCATGCCGCCGGACCATGGCGCCTCTGCGGTCCGGGAGGTCCTCAAGGATGAGCAACTGCGTGCCGACTGGCGCGACGAACTTGCCTCCATGCGCAAGCGGATGCACGAGGTGCGCGGCGTCCTTGCCGCTGCCGGCATCGTCGGGACCATCGACATGGCACCGCTGGCGCAGCAGAATGGATTGTTCTCGATGCTGCCGCTCGCCAGCGAGCAGATTGTCGCCTTGCGCGAACGCCATGGTGTTTACATGGCAGGATCGGGCCGCATCAACATTGCAGGGCTGACCCTTGGCAACATTGACAACTTCATCGGCGCCGTCGCGGATGTGACCGGGTGACAGTCAGCCTGCGCGCAGCATCTGCATGCGTTGCAAATAGCGGGCAAGGACATCTATTTCGATGTTGAGCTGATCGCCCACCTCTTTATCGCCCAAGGTGGTTACAGCGGCGGTATGGGGGATGATGTTGAGCGAGAACCGCGCACTGCCATCTGCATTGTCGGCAACCTCGTTGACGGTCAAAGATACACCGTCAACAGTGACTGAACCCTTGGCAGCGACGAACGGGGAAATTGCCGCAGGAACATCGATCTCGAGATGGATTGATCCTGCGCGCAGTTCCTTCCTGGTGACATTGCCCACTGCATCCACGTGCCCTGTGACGATGTGACCGCCAAGCTCATCGCCCAGCTTCAATGCCCGTTCCAGGTTCAGCATGGCTCCAGCTTGCCATTGCCCTTCCGCGGTGCGTGACAGGGTTTCATCCGACACATCCACTGCAAACCAGCTGTCATCAGCCGTGTCAGCCAGGTCAACCACCGTCAGGCATACGCCCGAGCAGGCAATAGAGGCGCCAATCTGGAGATCCCGTGCGCTTGCTGACTGGGTGATGACAAGTCGCGTATCTCCAGCGTTGCGGGATACCTTGCTGACGGTGCCGATGGCGGTGGTTATGCCGGTAAACATGACATGCGCCCGTATACCTCAAGATGATCGCTGCCAAGTGCCTGCCGGTCTGTCATGCGCCAACAGCCATGCGCAGCGGCAAGGGAGCCAAGGCCGATGTCGCCAATCCCCGGCATGCCGCCGCCAATGATGATCGGGGCCCGATAGATCAAGAGACGGTCAACGACATCGGCACGCAGGAAGGCAGCGGCAGTGGCTGCGCCGCCTTCCACCATCAGATATTGCGCCGGCAGCATCACCGAAAGATCAGCCGGATCATGCAATGCCTGCCATCCTGCCGGAGCCTGCCCACGAGTCAGCAGCCAACGTTCCGGTGACTGCCTTTCCAGTCCCAGCAATCGCACATCCAGCGTGGGTTGGTCCGCCAGCAGCGTGCCGCGACCGATCAGAATCGCATCGTGACGCGCGCGCTCGCCATGAGTGTGTGCCCGCGCTGCTTCGCCTGTGATCCATCGACTGCTCCTGTCCGCCATGGCAAGGCAGCCGTCGATCGACAAAGCCAGCTTCAAAGTCACAAAAGGGCGCTGCCGTTCAACGCGCGACAGATATCCTGCAAGCGATTGGCGGCTTGCTGCACAGTGCAGCACCTCGACTTCCATGCCGGCAGTCCGCAGCGCCGCAATGCCTCGGCCCGCGGTGCGTGGATCGGGGTCGCAGCACCCGATGACGACCCGCGCCACCTGTGCCTTGATGAGAAGCTCCGTGCAGGAGGGCCCGCGTCCGTTCTCATGCGCGCATGGTTCAAGCGTGACATAGACAGTCGCGTATCCGGCCGCGGATCCTGCTTGGGCGAGCGCAACCGCTTCTGCGTGAGGACGTCCGCCCACCTGCGTCCAGCCGCGCCCGACGACACGATCCTGGCGGACGATCATACATCCGACAGCAGGGTTGGGCCGGCTGAGCGGGCGTGCACGCCGCGCAAGCCGTGCAGCAGCAGCCAACCAGGTATCGTCGGTGCGGATGTAGTCGTTGGGCATCGGCGCTGGATGCTGGCTATTGATCATTCGCGGAAGGTTGGCTGATATTTTGCCCGGCACGTTCAATTGCGCGACGGCGGGCTTCTTCGACCCGCTGTGCCTGCTCGGCGCGCTCGCGGATGCCGCGTTGGCGCGCTTCCTCCACGTCTATGCCGGAAACCCGTCCGACCACCTCGTAACGTTCGCGGATCTGCGCTTCGCGTTCGGCACGCTGCGCCAGCAACGCATCCTTGCGTTTCTGATTCTCGATGTTGGAGGCGATGATCTCGGCATCGCTGCGTCCTGGCTCGAAAGTGTCGATGTACGTAACCGTCGGCGATCGCGGCTCGACGACGTATTGCTCCTGGAACATGACACCAAAAATGCAGAAAGTCACCGCAGCCGACAGTGCAAGGAAGCGCCAGCGGTGCGGCGTCTCCTGCTTCCAGACATCACGCAGGTCCCTTCCTGCCCGCAAGGGATTGAAAAGGACAAGGAGTCGCGAAAAACCTGTGGATGTCGATGCCATGCGGCGTCACAGATAAGCGCTGTTGCCCGCTTGCGCCAGAGCCATGATCAGCCAAACGGCACATGGAGCGTGCGGCCATGCTTCTTGAGCCACAGGTTGGCTGCCGCAGGATCATCGCTCAGGATAAGGCCGTGGAGGGAATGAAAAGCGGCTGAATGATTGAAATGCACCAGATGTGCAACTTCATGCGCCACCACACATCGCCGGACGTGATCGGGCGCCATGATCAGCCGCCAGTTGAGACGGATGGTGCCATCCGCCGCACAGCTTCCCCAGCGGCTGCGCGCCTCGCTGAGCTTTATGGCAGTGGCCTGGCGATCGACTGCCTTGCAGAAATGCACCAAGTCGGCCTGCATCACCATCGATGCTTCTGTGCGCAGCCAGCAGCGGATGCGGCTGCCGAGAGATTGCTCCGCGCCGCCGCACTCGAGCGCCTGGCCATTGCGTACTGGTCGCCGATCCCGCCTTTCGTCCCAGCATAATTGCAGCAAAGTGCCGCGGTAAGGGATAAAGCTGCCGTCAACGAGATCCTCACGTTTCGGCAAACGGCGCAGTTGGTCCGCTATCCAGCCGACGCGGCTGCGGGCAAATTCTTCGCCATCACGCAACGCAGCCCAGCGAGGCAGAGAAACACGCGCTTCAGAGCCATCAGGTGAAAGTCGCAGAGTAATCTGACGAGCGGTGGGGTGATGGCGTATTCGCATCGGCACGATGTCTGCACCCACAGAGATTCGCGTCATCAATTCGCCCATGCCGGACGCCTGTGCGGGACGACGCCTGGCCAGGAATTGCTCAAGTCCCGCGCGTACCGACATGGATCATCAACAATCGTCCCGATCGCCCGCCCGAACGAGATCGAACCCGTCGATCATGACATGTTCCTCGATCGGCCCGGCATCATTTTCTGATATCACCCGTCCGGCGACTGACACGCCTTCGCGAACGACTGCATCGCGATCTCCGCAAACGAGGTAATGCCAGTGCGGCAGGCTTTCTCCCCTGGCGCGCAGACGATAGGCACATGTTTGGGGAAGCCACGACAAAGTTCCTGCGGTAGCCCGCGTCAGACGGATGCAGTCAGGGACCATTGCCTTGCGGTTTGCGTAATCGGTGCACTGCGCCGTCGCTGTATCAAGCAGACGGCACGCCACATCGGTGGCATAGACAGCGCCGGTATCGGCATCTTCAAGCTTGTGGAGGCAGCAATTGCCGCAACCGTCGCACAGGGCTTCCCACTCACCTTGGGAGAGGTCTTCAAGCGGCTTTTCCCAGAAAGGCGTCGCAGCGCAACTTTTGTCAGTCAATGCACCCACCGGGCAAGTTCCTGCGCGACTGCCGTGCCGCCTTGTTCCGATGGCAACAAGGCCACCGGCCGGCCTTCCGGATCAAACAACATGGCAGCCCGGCTGTGATCCATCAGATAGCCGCCGTTCGATGTTTCTGCTCCCTTGTTGGCGTAGACAGCAAACAGCTTTGCAACCGCAGCGATTTCATCTGCGCCTCCAGTCAGGCCAACCATGCGCGGGTGGAAATTGCCTGCGAATTCGCCCACCACCTCTGGGGTATCGCGATCAGGATCGATAGTGATGAAAATCGGCGTGATTGATCGGCCAAGATCTGGCGACTGCGCTTCGAACTGGCGAAGACCTTGTCCGATCGCCTGCGCATCAACAGGGCAGACGTCCGGGCAGAAGGTGTAGCCGAAATAGACGATCCGCCATTGACCGTCAAAATCTGACCAGCGGACCGTGCGACCATCCTCCCCGACAAGGGCAAAGTCGCCGCCGATGGTGGCGCCGGCAAGCGGAGCCTCTTCGCGCGGCGTTTCGCTGCAGGCGGCAAGTGGCAACGCCAAAGTCAGCATCAGGGCAAGGGCATGGGCAGGGCGCGAAGGCATGACGCGTCGTTTCATGTCTGCGTAAAGCTGCTTGCGCAAGAGGCAATTGCATCCATCTTCCGGCGTGCGTATCCTGTGATGCGCGAACACGACCGATACAGATACGCAAGAACAGGGGCGCTGCACGTTGAACGGGCCAGGCAAGACCATCTATCTCGGGTTGGGAGGAGCATTGCTCCTTGCAGCGACACCGGCGCTGGCGCAGTTTTCGGCTGGCTACAAGTTTCTCGAAGCGGTCAAGAAGCGCGACGGCGACGCTGCGGTTTCAGCGCTGAACGAGCCTGGAAGCACGTTGATCAACGCGCGTGATGTAGGAAACGGCGAAGGCGCCTTGCACTACGTCGTTGCAAGGCGGGATCTGACATGGCTGCGCTTCCTTCTCGACAAGGGTGCAGATCCCAACATCCGCGACAATAAAGGAGTGACGCCGCTGGAAATGGCATCTTCGCTGCAGTTTCTAGATGGGGTCGAGGCGCTGGCCAAGGCTGGTGCCAACATGAACGAAACCAATGTTACAGGTGAGACGCCGCTGATCGTTGCAACGCATCTGCGCGATGCGAAGCTGGCGCAGATATTGCTCGCCAATGGAGCCGATCCCGATCGCGCTGACAGTTCAGGACGCAGTGCCCGCAATTATGCACTGCTGGCCGGCCGCGACAATCCCGTACTCGCCGCGATCGAAAGCGACGACCGCAAGGCAGGAACGCAGGCAACTTATGGACCGGTGCTTTGATGATCGATGCTGAAAATCTGACGCTTGAAGAACTTGCGATCGCCTTGGCGCCTGCGCTTGCCGATGCTGCAATATTCGATGGTTGGGGTGAACAGGCACTGGCGACTGCAGCGCAGCTGGAGGGCGTGGATGCCGATGTAGCGCGTCTGGCTTTTCCTGATGGAGCGATGGACATGATCGCGGCGTGGACCGCGTCTATTGATCGCCGCATGGCCGAATCGCTCGACCCGGTTGAACTTGCGTCGATGAAGATCCGGGAGCGAATCCGCACGCTGGTCCTATTTCGTCTGGAAGCCGCGCTGCCTCAACGTGAAGCTGTACGCAGGGCCATCGCCGTCATGCTACTGCCCGGCAACATCCGCAGATCGCTCAGGCTGGGATGGCGAAGCGCGGATCTGATGTGGCGCATGGCCGGAGATCGGGCAACCGATTACAATCATTACAGCAAGCGGGCGATCCTTGCGTCGATCTATGCCGCGACCTTGTCGGTGTTCGTCAATGACGACAGCGAGGGCCAAGGGGAAACCCATGCCTTTCTCGACCGGCGGATCGATGATGTCATGCAGTTCGAGAAGACGAAAGCCAGCTTGCTGAAACCCGGTATGGAGCGGTTCAGCGTCACCAGATTGCTTGGCCGCCTGCGTTATCCGGCGATCTAGCGGCGGGGTACGTCTGACCAACAGGTATTGAGAACCAGTTGCAATGGCGCGAGGAGTGTGCGACCGGCGCAACATGCGCAAACATGTCTTGCACGAAGAGCGGAACACTTTGGCAGATTGTCCGCTGGGCACAACGGTTCGGATCAGATCGGTAGATTGGGACGCGCTGGCCAGCGAGGAAGCGCGCAGGTTGCATGCGCTGGGCATCGAACCCGGTGCCAGCCTGAAGCTTGCCTACCGCGGTATCTTTGCAGGGCGGGATCCGCTTGCGGTCGAGATCGGCCGCATGACGATCGCCTTGCGCAGGGTTCATGCGCTGGCGATACTGGTCGAGGATGTTGACGCAGAGGCGAGGCCATGACCAGACCCATTCGCGTGGTGGCGCTTGCCGGCAATCCCAATTGCGGCAAGAGCGCTCTGTTCAATGCATTGACTGGCGCCCGTCAGAAAATCGCAAACTATCCCGGCGTGACAGTGGAGCGCAAGGCAGGTCGCATGAGCCTGCACAATGGCGAACCGGTGGAACTGCTCGATCTGCCAGGCAGCTATTCGCTCGATCCGTCGAGCCCGGATGAGGCAGTTACCCGTGACGTGCTGACCGGAGACCAGCCGGGTCAGCGCCGTCCGGACGCGCTCATCGTGGTGGTTGATGCTGCAAATCTGCAACAGCACCTGGTGTTCGCCCAGGAGGCGATCGCCATTGGCCTGCCGGTGGTGATCGCACTCAATATGGTCGATCTGGCCGAACGTGACGGCCTGGTCCTCGATCCGCAAGCCATGGCACAGGCTGTCGGCGTCCCGGTGGTCGAGACAGTGGCAGTAAGGGGGCGCGGCCTTGATGCCTTGCTGGCTGCTCTTGCTGACCAGATCGAGCGACCGCGCGAGGCGCCAGTCCTGCCGACCGATGTCACAATGACGGAACGGCGCGTTACTGCCCAAGCCATCGCCAGGGCCGCGATTGTCTCGCAGACGCGCACCCGCAGGATGCATCGCGGGCTGGACAAGGTGCTGCTCAACCCCTGGACCGGGCCGCTCATTCTCTTTGCACTCCTGTTCATAGTGTTTCAGGCAGTGTTCGCATGGGCAGCGCCGTTTGCAGATGCCATAGAGAGCGCGATCGCCGCTCTTTCCAGCGGCGTGACGGAGGTGATGCCCAAGGGACTGATCCGCGACGCCATTACCGAAGGTGTGCTCGCAGGCGTGGGTTCAGTCGTCGTCTTCCTGCCGCAGATCGTCATTCTCTTCTTTTTCATCCTGCTGATGGAATCGACCGGATACATGGCGCGCGCAGCATTCCTGATGGACCGGATGATGGCAGGCGTCGGACTGTCCGGCCGCAGCTTTATCCCGCTGCTGTCAAGCTTTGCCTGTGCCATCCCCGGGATCATGGCCACGCGTTCCATTTCCGACCCCAAGGACCGGCTGACGACCATTCTCATTGCGCCGTTGATGACCTGCTCTGCGCGGTTGCCGGTCTATGCAGTCATCATCGCAGCCTTCATCCCGGCACGCAGCGTGGGCTTGGGCGTGGGTCTGCAAGGGCTGGTGCTGTTCGGATTGTATGTAGCCGGCATTGCCGGAGCAATGATCGTCGCACTGGTGTTGAGGCGCAGCGTCACAAAAGGCGACGCCAGCGGGTTCATCATGGAGTTGCCGCGCTATCAATGGCCGAGGCTGAAGGACCTGATGCTTGGGCTGTGGCAGCGGGCGTGGATTTTTTTGCGGCGCGCAGGCACGATCATTTTTGCCGCAACATTTCTCCTGTGGCTGCTGCTCAGTTTCCCGCAAGCAGAGCCTGGTGAAAGTCAGGTGGACGCATCCGTTGCCGGGAAGATTGCAGATGGCCTCGCCGTGGTCGTGGAGCCAATCGGATTCAATCGCGATATTGCTCTGGCGCTGATCCCGGCGATGGCTGCACGCGAGGTGGCAGTGGCATCGCTTGCAACGACTTATGCGGTGGATCAGCAGGACGAGGATGCAACGGCCGTCGCCCTTACCGACCAACTGTCCGCACGCTGGAGCTTGCCGACAGCGCTTGCGTTTCTTGCCTGGTTTGTTTTTGCGCCGCAATGCCTCTCCACGATCGCAGTTGCCAAGCGCGAAACGAACGGGTGGAAATGGCCCGGGTTCATGTTGCTGTATCTGTTCGTCCTCGCCTATATCTTCGCAGGACTCACATATTGGCTCGCCGTGGCGGCGGGGCTGTAGGAACGGATCGAATTCATGGCAGGCAGTTTGAACAAGGTAATGTTGATCGGCAATCTTGGTGCCGACCCCGAGGTTCGCAGCTTTCAGAACGGCGGCAAGGTGTGCAATCTGCGCATCGCGACGACGGAAAACTGGAAGGATCGCGAAGGGCAGCGGCAGGAACGTACCGAATGGCACACTGTGGCCATCTTTTCCGAAGGCCTGGTCAGCGTTGCAGAACGCTTCCTGCGCAAAGGCAGCAAGGTCTACGTCGAAGGTCAGTTGCAGACACGCAAATGGCAGGATCAGTCAGGTAACGATCGTTACTCGACCGAAGTTGTATTGCGCGGATTTGGCGGCACCCTGACCATGCTTGATGGCCGTCAAGGCGGTGCTGACGGCGGTACTGGTGGCGGGTCGGGCGGCGGCTGGCAATCGGGGTCATCAGATCAGTCAGGCGGCGGAGGGGCAGGCAACTGGAACCAGGGTGGCGGCTCCAGCGGTGGATCGGGTGGCGGCTACGAAGATTTGGACGACGATATTCCGTTCTGATGCCGGGTAGGTGAGGATCTGTAACGTCCTGGAGTAAGTGCCTAAAGCTTGTACGACTTCCCGCAAAACTACCGTAACTAATTTATCGGCATCATTGACAATGAGTAGGGGCGTCCCGCAGGTGTAACTGTAGGACGCCATTACTGTATTATGACCATCGTCGGGCTGGACTATGGCTTCCAGGAGCAGATGGACAACAGCAGCGTGCGCGGCGGCTCGCCATATGGTACATCACCATTGCCGGCGGCGACGGCAGCCTGCAACCGACCGATCCAGATCTCGCCGGTGCCCGTTATCTCGGCGCGCAAGTCGCCCGCACTGCGGCAAAGCTTGCCGTGTGACGAGAAACCGAAGATGATTCTACTTCACAGGATCATGAAATAAACCGCAGGACAGGTCTACCTCTTGCGGGAGGCGCCGCACTCCCGCCCGCGCAGCTTTTTTCCAAAAACTTGAAGCGCCAGATGAAGCGACGCCTTTAGATTGGAACTCCGTGGCACCATCGGCGGCGGTCAACACGGTCAGGACCATCGTGACGAAATCGAGTCCATTGGCATTGATGCTCCGAGCAAAGGTGATCTGCTGACCGTTTGGATTGCCTACAATTTGTTCGTGCAGACAGCGGGCGAGGAAAAGGATGATTTCGAACGCTGGTTGACAAGGACCGGACTAGGCGTCGGCGGTGTGAAGCTGCTGGTGAACGGGGCGGGCGAATACCTGACCTGTTTGGCTGCGGACTGCGAGAATTTACTCCAGCCCCGACCGTGACTCGCTCCCACCATGAAAAACGAACTGCAGGGCGTCTTGGAATTTTTGGCCACGAATGATTGGCCGTTCCGCATCCATGAAATTTCCGATGAAAGCATCGAACGCCTCCTCAATGTCTTCAAACGGATCGACGGCAAGACGCTGTTCAAGACGCGCTTTATTATTGATCACGCTGAGACCATCAGCGATTGGAACATAGAACGCGTTTATGCGCCAGGCGCTGGGCGGTTTCTCTTTTGCGGTGTACCAGGTGCAGGAAAGCAGACTGCATCATGAAAACCCGCGAACACTGTGAGAAGGGCGGACTTGAAGTGACAAATGATTCAGGCTGCGATGATCTGGGCGAGATGGTGTTTTCCTGTCCGTTTGCGCAGAGCAATGGTGCCGAACGCACTAACGTATCGGCCAATTTGCAGGAACTCGGCATGAATCAGGCACTCGCAAAACTGCTGGTGCTCAATGCACGTGATAATTACGCGCTGATCCTGCTCATTAGCCCCGAATTCCTGTCGATCGGCAAGAATAACCTTGGGTGGTACGTCATTGTTCTTGTGCCAGATGTGCCGACGCCAGTCTGATCCGATGCCCGAGAACACCACTTCAGGACATCGCGATGGGCCCGGCACACCCTGGTCACCGTTCAGGTTCCCTGCTTTTACAGTGTTGTGGGTAGCAACCGTGATTTCCAATATCGGCACGTGGATGCACGATGTCGGTGCCGGGTGGCTGATGACCGAACTCAGCGCGTCACCGGCCATAGTCGCGGCCGTCCAAGCGGCAACGACGCTGCCGATCTTTCTGTTCGCACTCCTGGCGGGAGCAGTGGCTGATATAGTCGATCGACGGAAGTTGCTCCTGATCGCCAATACGTTCCTTAGCGTAGTCGCCCTCCTGCTTGCAGGCATTGTCTATCTGGGATTGATGACGCCCGCGCTGCTGCTGATCTTCACCTTCGCCATGGGAACGGGCGCGGCATTCATGGCGCCTGTATGGCAGGCTATAGTTCCAAAGCTGATCGATCCACCGCACCTCGGTAGCGCGATCGCGCTTAATTCGGTTGGCATCAACGTCAGCCGTGCGATCGGACCGGCGCTGGCAGGGGTTCTGATCGTCGGGCTGGGGCTGGCCTCGCCCTTCGCTGTAAACGCCGTTTCATTTCTGGTTATCATCGCCGCTCTGTTCTGGTGGTCACCGGCGCCACGCGCGGTCCAGCAGGTTCCCGCCGAACAGGTTCTCGGGGCAATGCGCTCCGGTCTTAAATACACTCTGAATTCGAAACCAATGAAAGCGACACTGATCCGTGCGGCTGCATTCTTTTTGTTCGCCAGCGCTTTCTGGGCAATGTTGCCTTTGATCGCCAAAGACGTGCTGACTGGCGGCCCCGGGCTCTATGGTCTGTTGTTGGGAAGCGTGGGTGCCGGCGCGGTCTCTGGGGCTTTCGTGCTGCCGGCCATCAAACGCATGTTTGGCATCGGGGGAACAGTCTTTGCGGGATCTGTCGGCACCTCCCTGGTGCTGGTTATCCTTTCCCTGGGGTCCAGCCAGGTCTTGGCGCTCGCAGCGGCAGCCTTGGCAGGCCTGTCATGGATCGCAGTTCTTTCCAGCCTCCACGTCGCAGCCCAGACCGCGCTTCCCGATTGGGTCCGCGCGCGTGGCCTCGCCGTGTTCCTGACCGTGTTTTTCGGTTCGATGTCGGCAGGTAGCGTGATCTGGGGGCAGATTGCGACCCACACTTCAATTGAGACAGCACTGATGTTGGCTGCGGGCGGTGCGTTGGTGTTCGCTCTCATCACCTTGCCAGTCAAACTGAAAACTTACTCAGTAGAAGCGCTTGCGCCATCTTCGCACTGGCCCGAACCGGTTCTCATGGCGGAAGATCAGATTGCCGACGGTCCTGTCAGGATCGACGTTGTCTACAAGGTGGCAGTCTCTGAACAAGGTGCCTTCATGGCAGCGATGAAAGATATGCGAGCATCCCGGTTGCGAGGCGGGGGATATGGCTGGAGCCTGCTGCGAAACGCAGAGGGTGAAGATGAATTCATCGAGAGCTGGTTCGAACCGTCATGGACCGATCACATGCGCCACCATTCCCGCGTGTCGGAGGAAGATCGCCAGAAACAACTCCAGGTCGCCGCTTTACACAGCGGTTCGCAAGCTCCGCTGGTTAAGCATTGGGTGTCTGGCCGGAGATAAGTTGTTTAGTTAGGTTGATCTTTTGTTTGCAAGCAGCGCACAAACATTTCGGCGAATTTGCCGCGTAGCGGGATAAGTCCGCCAACTTGGCTGCAGTGACGCTGGCAGAAGGTCTTACTTGCGACAAAAGCGTGGTTCAGTTCTACACTTGATAAAGGTCAATTCGCAAAGTCAATTTGTTGATTAACGACGTGTTCGTGTCTTTGCCCGACAAGTGCGATTGAGATCGCGTCGCCAGATCTTCTAATTCCTGCATCAAAGGCAAGGGATGCCGAACCATTGCTCGATCCAGACGTTCGCTGGGAAAGAAGAAAATGTTTCGGCGGCAATTCCAGCGGCACTCCGGGTGTCGTTCAATGCCGATAATATCGAAATAGCCCTTCGCACAAGATGGCAGAACCGGGCGTTGAGGGACAAGCCCAAGGGCAGGGAGGCGTGCGAGATTTTGAACTGGCATCTCTGGAGTGACGCCAAGAAATCAGGGCCCGGACTTATAAGAGCTACCATGTGACGGTGACAGCGATGACGATCGTTGCCATGGAGGTTTTCACCGGCCCTGTCCGAGTGGTGCGGCCCGACGGTGTCGTAGTGGCGGCGGCCGGTCTTGATCAGGACTTACGCCTCAGTAAGCCTGTAGAAGATCCCGCGAATGAGCAGCTCATCCCGCAGTAAGCCCTTGAAGCTTTCGTGGTGGCCGTTCTCCTATGGCGCGCCCCGCGCGATGCAGCGTGCCTTCACCCCGATGCGGGCGAGCCAGTCCTGCATGGCGGAAGCGATAAATTCCGGACCTGATCTGCGCAGGTGGACCTTGAGAGACGAACAAGTCAGCCAGCGCCAGCACGTCCTGATGTTCAAGCCTGAGCGCCATGACCAGCGCCATGCATTCACGGCTGGCTTCGTCGATGATGGCCAGGATGCGGAACTTGCGACCATCATGGGTGCGCCCCGCGACAAACTCGTAGGCCCACACATACCCCGGGTACTCTGGCCGCAGGCGGATCCACAAGCCATTGTTCAAGCCATAGCCGGCCTCGTTC